>JBBKWZ010000252.1:0-5950 GCA_037969195.1 Rubricoccaceae bacterium
ATTTCGCGCAGATTGTCGCGGAGGAAACGGAACGTGATGTTGATGATGTCGCCAACATCGCGCTCCTGGCGGAAGCGGATGGCGCCACGATCGTCTGAGGAGTCCGCTTCGGCAAGTAGGCCTTCTGAGCCAGCGAGGTCGTCTATCATGCGGGCGATGGAGGTGTTTGAAAGACCAAGGCGAGCGCAGGGGCTTCGGCCTCGGTGTCACGGACGTGAATCTTGCGGGGCAACCAGACGAAGTACCACAAAATGAACGCGAGTGAGCCCAAAATAATCAGCAGGCTCAGCGCCACCGGCATCTCGGTGTAGCGGGTTACGAAGCCTTCCAGCAACGCCGCGGCAACAAAAATTGGGATCAGCCCGACGATGATCTTCAGGCCCCGAATAGCTCCCCGGCGGAAGGAAACAAGGCGAGGATAGGTACCCGGAAAGAGCAACGAGTTGCCCATTGCGAACCCCGCTCCTCCTGCGATAATGATAGCAGAAATTTCCAGTGTGCCGTGAATCCAGATAGTCCTCACGGACTCCCAGAAAACGCCGTGCTGAAAAAAGAAGTACTGAAACGAGCCTAACATGACGCCGTTATTGAACAGATTGAAGCCCGAACCAAACGAGAAGGCAGGCAGCGTAAGGCCTCCCCAACGAAAGATCCCGATGAACGTCAGAAATGACACCATGATGTTGTTCAGGGCGATCATGGAGAACATGTCAACCTGATACATATCCTTGTAGACCTTCATCGGGTCACCGCTTTCAATGTTCTCCAGCGTCATGTGTACGTAGCCGTCGCCAAGGATGAGGCGAACGAAGAAGTGATCGGATGCAGCCGATATGGCGCCGATCGCAATGGAAATGGCGAACGTAGCGAAAGCCCAAAGGAGCGCCCGCCGCTCTTCATGGACAGCCCTCGGAATCTCCTCCGTCCAGAAGCGAAACAACCGACCGCGTTCTTCCCGCCGATTGCGGTAGATCTCATGATGGACTTCGCCAGCAAGTCCGTTGAGATAGGCAGCCGTTGCGGAGCCGGGATAGAAGGTCCGCGCGTAGGCCAGGTCATCGGTGACACGCACGTAGCCTTCCGCAACCTCGTCGGGGTTCACGCCCGCATCATCGCCCAGTCGCTTTTCGAACGTCTCCCAGTCGTCGGAATGGCGGCGGACAAAGACGGCTTCGCGCATGGCAGGGGTCTCGGGGTGAGCTTCCGCGGGCAAAACTACGTGCTATTGAACCCGGGTGCCGCTCCCGCCGTAACGCCTACGCATCGGGATCATCACTGGAGCGCTCGTCACACTCAGGCGTGAATCAGCAACGATCGTTCGTCAGCGACCATCAACCCATTTCTTCTATGAGACGAGATTCACGTTCACGCTATGGCTTTCAATTGCCCTGCCAAGCAAGGCGGCGGCTATTCGTTGGCATAAGCTGCCTCATCCTCGCCACATCTTTTGCACAAGCGCAGGAAGGCTCGTCCAACCGGGTCGACGATCTTCTATCGGCATTCACTGCCCGCGTCGAGAATCACCGCTCGGAGCTCATCGAAGTTCGGAGAGACTTCCATCGCCACCCAGACATATCGGGACAAGAAGAGCGAACGGCTGGCGTTGTGGCGGAGCGACTTCGCGCCGCGGGATTTGAAGTAAGGACGGGCGTTGGAGGCCATGGGGTCGTTGGCATTCTGCGCGGAACGGCATCGGGGCCCCTTATCGCATTCAGGGCAGACATGGACGCGGTTAGATCAGCAGCTCTCGATCCTGTGGATTTTGATTCCGAGATTGCCGGAGTCCGTCACATATGTGGCCACGACATCCACACAACCATTGGTTTGGCACTGGCGGAGGGGTTCGCGGCCGTACGTGACCAGCTGAGTGGTTCCATCATGCTGATCTTTCAGCCTGCTGAAGAATCCGCAACGGGAGCCAATGCGATGCTTGCAGACGATGCATTTGGCGAATTCCTCCCCGACGCGGTATTCGCCTTTCACACGGCACCCTTTGAAGTCGGACAGGTTGCGACGGCCTCCCGGACCTTAATGCCGGGCCGCGATGCGGTCAACATAGAAATCAGCGGCGAAGGTGATCTGAACTCTGTGGCGCAGAACCTCCGCGATTTGATCGAAGGCGTCGGAACGCTTTCACGGGAAGCCGCCAATACATCCGTAGAGGGCGAATTCGTCGCCGTGGGTGGCGTGCGTTCTGAGCGGACTACGTCATACGGAGCGCTGACTATGAATGCCACCCTAACTACGTCGAGTCTCGAAGCTTCCGAACGTGCCAGGAATGCGATTGAGCAAGGAATTTCTGAACTCACGCGCGACGACATTCTGATCGAGCTGATTTATGACGAGCGCTTCATTGCTGGCGTAACGAACGATCCGGGCTTGGTCGATGCGGCAAGTACCTCGATCCGTGGCGTCCTCGGCAGTCAAAGCGTGATCATGCTTGAACGAATGATTCCAACGTTCAGCGAGGACTTCGGCTCGTTCCAGGCGAGAGTCCCTGGCGTGATGTACTTCTTGGGCGTCTCAAATTCCGAAAAGGGCTGGGTTGGAATGCCCCATAGCGACGACTACGTGGCCGACGAAGAAGCCATATTTGTAGGCGCACGAGCTATGGCAGCCGTTTTCCTCGACCTTTTCGACAAAGGCGTTCCACTTGTTACCGACTAGCCTGTTGGCCAGGAGTATCGTGATCGGGCTGCTAATGGAAGAACGGAGAGGGAAACTGCCGCCGCTTCTTATCTAACTTCCCCAGACCAACGTTGAGACTCTGTGGATCCCCTACGCATACAAACTGCCCAAAACGTAGACCTCGCGCTCGCTACCGCTGGCGTAGGCTACCGTTTGTTTGCCTGGTTGATCGACGGGCTGATTCTCACGGCGTATGTGTACTTCGTCATCCAGATCATGAGCCGCGCGAACATCAGTGGTGATGGCTCGACCACGATGTTCATCATTTTGATTTTACCGGTCGTCCTTTACCATTTGCTCTGGGAAGTCTTTTTCGAAGGGCGCACGCCCGGCAAGATCGTCGCCAAGATCCGCGTCGCCAGGCTTGATGGCGCTCAACCGACGCTTGGCCAGTACATCCTCCGTTGGTTGCTTCGCTGGGTGGATGTCACCATGTCGTCGGGGATGGTGGCCATCGTGGCTATCGCTGTCACAAAGAGTGCACAACGAATCGGCGATATCGCGGCGGGCACGACGGTCGTGCGCGTTCACCGTCGCGTTTTGCTGGGCGAAGTCATGTACCGCCGAATGGCGCAAGGGTACGTGCCCTCATTCCCAGAGGCCGAGCGACTGGCAGATGCGGATATCCGCACGCTGCGAGCCGTTATCGTGAAGCTCCGCCTCGAGAAGAAATCGCGCGCGACGCAGAATCTTGCGCGGCGAGCGAAGAGCGCCGTTGAGAATCGGCTTGGACTGGAACCCGTCCAAATGCCTGCGGAAGTCTTTATCCGCACCATCATCGACGATTACACCGCGTCGCACGATCGTTATGATGGGTGATGCGCAAGGGAACTGATTCTCGTGCGCTCACACTCCCAGATTGAACAGCATATCCAACACGCTCAGTCCCGGAATGAAACCGGGGAAATTCTGCTGACGGGGTTGCTCGACAAAGTTGAACGTTTCGACTTTTGCATGCGGCAAGCTGCGCTCGTCCCTTTCCGCCGATTCAGTAAGGGTGATTAGCGTTTCAAAAGAACCGAGAGCCTCCCAGACCCCGTCAATTGTGTTTGGCGCTCCGGGTAACTCGGACGCGACGATGAGTTCGGAAGGCCCACCAATCTTACCGTGCACCCACCGAGTCACCGCGACCGTCAACGCGCCGACGGTCGGAGAAGGGTTGTCGAGCAGTGTGCTGATCTCCTCACCAAATGCCTCGTAGAACGGCGCCATGCTGTAGTTGACGTTAAGGGCACGTGCGTGCTTCCGCGCCCAGTCCACAGAAGTGTCGGGTTCGATGACGTTCAGCGCGGTATCCAAAACACCGTGCTTGCGCGGGATCGTCAACCATTGCCAGCCCTTCTTGTCCGGCGTGCGGATTTTTGTGCGGTTGTGCCAGCTCTGGCGGCTGAACGGAAACGTGTCGGCCACGACAAACCGTTCGGCTGCCAACATCAACGCACAATACTCAAGGCGCGGGAAATATTCGGGTGGGCGAATGGCAGTCACTTGGGGAAAGGTTTTGAGGCAACAAGGCAAGCTACTTCGCGACGCCGCACCCAATCCGACTACATGGCCCGGTGGTTAGTTTTGCCGGCACCCCTCCTGATTCAATGATCGCTTTGCCTGCGTCGGACAAACCCACAACAAGCCGCCGCATCTTTCGTGTCGCATTTCTTTTGTTCGCAACGTCCATAGGGTTCGCGATCGCTGGGACGCTGTTGCTCAGGATCGTCCCGTCGGCCGGGAGATTCTTCGCTCCATACATGGCGCAACTTGTCAATGGACCGACCTTGATTTACATGGCGCTCCTTCCGGTACTCTCGGTCGCGCTGTTTTTCGACACGCTGGGCTGGAGGAAATCCATCGCCTTTTTCCTTGTCGGTGCCTTGATCGGAGCTGGCGCAGAACTTTTAGGGACGAACACAGGCATTCCATTCGGCGCGTATGCCTATACCGACCGCCTTGGTCCAAAAATCCTCGGCGACGTTCCGTGGTTCATTCCGTTCTCGTGGTACGCCTTGTCGATTCTTTGCTACGACCTTGCACGCCGGATAACGTCAAGCCGCGTAGTCCGCGTAGTTGCTGTGGCGTTGTTCATGATTCTGTGGGATGTCTCCCTCGACCCGGCCATGAACCAGGGTGGCGGAACCTTCGTGTTTTGGATTTACCCAGGCGGCGGTGCATTCTTTGGCATGCCGTGGGTTAACTGGATCGGCTGGTTCGTCACCTCGGTTTTGATCGGTACCGGTTACGAACTTCTCGGAGGCCTGGACTCCACCCCCGATCCATTTGAGAAGCGCTGGAGCCCAATTCTGTACACGTTGCACATTCTTTTCCCTGTTTCGGTCTGCCTCCTGTACGGACTTCCACTGGCCGGTTTGATCGGGCTTGGCGCTCTCGCTGTTCCTTTGGGACTTCTCTGGCTAAAGAGACCGCCGGCTCGCATTGAAGCTCTTCCGGCCTGATTCCGTGGCACTCTACTCTTTTCCGAATCTACTGTCATCCCACCGCAGCATCAGCGAACCCGGCTCCAGAGATGCTTCGATGAAGGAAAGGAAGGCGTCGGTCGTCGGGCATCCATCAACGTACCCGTCGTAAATGGTGTCCACATCAACGTGCACCTGAATGTCCTTCCCTTCCAACGGGAGATCAATGCTAAGGGGCGGGTTCTCGTTGCATACCTGCGGAATCTGTGACGCATCGATTCCTGGTTTGAGGAAATCTGCCAGCATCAGATCTGGAACTACGCTTCTGGTAACGTCCTCCCAGCTCGTACCATCGAACGTATAAACGCTGAGCGTTGTAGATTCGCAGCACATCGCCCACTCTGTGACACCTACCGCAACCAGAGGGGGCTGGTCGACGCGGTTGAAATATGTGATCTGAATACGCGAACCTCCCCCATCACCTTTCGAGTGGTAGCTGAAAAACCCATCTCGCACACTTAGCGTATCCACCATCCAGCTTATGTCCCAGAAGGGGTCCCACGACAGGCTAAGATCTTCAAGCAGGGCCGGGCGACTTAGCAGCTGGACGCGCCAATAGGCTTCTTGTTCAGAAAACTCGGACGTTAAAAGTGCTTCGAAAGGCAACAGCAGGAAATACTCGCGCACGTCATAGGGCTCATCCAAATAGTTAGCCCACTCCTCGGGATAAGCGAAATCCGCGCCTCCATTTTGAGCGAGTGCAGGCCGAATGACAAGCGCGAGCATTGTCGCTATGAGAACGCAGCTACATCTATTCATCATTGAATTTGAGGTTTCCAATTTGGCTTTGTTGT
>JBBKWZ010000253.1:0-7697 GCA_037969195.1 Rubricoccaceae bacterium
TCCTCGATGAGCTCGCGCAGTTTGTCCACAAGTTGATTTCCGGCCAGCTTGATTTCCTGGATGGTTTCCGAGGCCTTCTCGCGTGCCGAATCCGTGATGCGAGAGGCGTCTTGTCGAAGAGAGTCTTTGTTCATCGTGAGAGTCGGTTGGGTGTGAGTGACGATTGATCGATAGCAGGCGGTCTACGCCATTCGAAGTCTTGTTGGTTCGATGCAGGGTGGCGTTCGACCGGAAGGATAGATACCGGCAGATTACGAAAGGAACCAACTTCGGTTACGTCTTGGCCCGGAGAGGAAAACGCACCGTCAACGTTCCAATGGCCGAAAAGGCAAATAAACGCGACAGAAAGGAGGGGGGAGAGCGATTCTGTTTTCAAACGGCCCAACTGAAGAGGAGGAGTTAGGGTGTTCGGTCGGAGTAGGCACAGTGGATGCTTAAGGGAAGACACATGCATTCGGCCCCGTAAGGCCGGGTACATCCGCTTCCCTCGAGCCCTACTCGTGGGAGCGACTCATCCCGGGGCGCTCCCGCGACCCCAGTACTCACAAACCAATTAGAGGTATTTCCAATGGGTCAGCAGCAATTGCTCCTCCTCGTCCTCGGTATCGTAATCGTCGGCCTCGCCGTCGTAGTCGGTATCCAGGCTTTCGGTGAAAACCAGGACAAAGCCAACGCAGATGCGCTGGTTAACGATGGTGTCCGCATCGCGTCAGACATCCAGGCTTGGGCTCTTAAGCCACAGGCTTTCGGTGGTCCAACGACCAGCGGTGACTTCGCAACTGTTTCTTTTGAGGCTATCGGCTACTCTGCTACTGGCGGAACGTACGCCAACCTCAATGGCGACTTCAACCTGAGCTCGATAGCATCTGCTTGTGTCGTAATCACCGGCGCTGGTAACACGAACGCAGCCAACAATGTCTACGTGTTGGTTTCTGGCACCACGCCAACCGACATCGTAACGCAGGTTAACCCTGTTGCGGCTCCAACCGGTTGCTAAGAAGGCAAAGCCTTCCAACAACCTAGAGCCCGATCAGCTTAGTAGCTGTTCAGACTTGGCGGCACCCTCGTCGGACCTTGTGTCTGGCGGGGGTGCTGCCTTTAATGCATAAGTGGAACTAGTTGAATTCCGAACTGACGAGTGATGGTATGTGGGAAGCTAACGGAGGGTTAGCCTAAACCATTACGTTTTCGAAGCGCTCTACTACTTCGTAGACAACGGGTTGAATCAAAGAGGGGAGTCGTCTTCTGGCCCTTGACTTGCCTATTAGTCTGGCCTACCCAAACAACGTGATTTAGGCCCAATCCTGCCCCCAAGGGGATGAAATCTACTTCACGAGATCACGATTCTACCACGTCTAAATCCCCGAAAAAATGGGCCAGCAACAACTCCTACTCCTGGTACTTGGAATCGTCGTCGTCGGCTTGGCCGTCGTCGTGGGCATCCAGGCATTCGACGAGAACCGCGACAAGTCAAACGCCGACTCACTCGTGAGCACGGGCGTCCGGATTGCCAACCACATGCAGGCATGGACCATTACCCACGCAGCATTCGGCGGCCCTGCGCCAGGCGAGGATCTCGGGGACGCGACCTACGAAGATATCAGTCTTCAACACACGAGCGGCGTTTACAGCACTCCGGACGGTTCCTTCGAGCTCACGCCCGGAGCGAACTGCATGCTGATAACAGCCACAGGCATAGGCAGTTCGAACACGGTGTACGTGTTGGTAGATGGCACGCAAGCCACGGACATCATGTCCTTCGTCAACCCTGCCGCGGCGCCCAGCTGTTCCTGATCGATTCAGTTCTGAATCGATGCTCCTTCCACTCACGCGTCCGTAGCTCCTCGACATCATGGGCCAGCAACAACTACTTCTACTCATCATCGGCATCATCGTGGTTGGGTTCGCCGTAGTCGCGGGCCTTGAAATCGTTCAGCAAGGGGTTCGCAAAGACGAAGCGGATGGTCTGTTGGATCGAGGGCTCACCATTGCTACGCACGCGGTTAATTGGAAGACCAGGAGCGATCCTTTCGCCGGTGGCGATCAATCCTATGCGGGCCTCGAGACAAACGGAATGGCGACCCTCGCTCTTAGCGAAACGACGATCCGGGGACTCTTTGCAATTACCGCAGCTACCGAGAACACGCTTGAGATAACCGGCATCAGCTCGCGCTACCCGGAGGTAGGTATTCGTGTATTCGTGATCGGATATCAAGTGGACTCCAGCGCCGTCCGTTTCGACGGCAGTTTGTCATTGTAGGAAAATTTCCAAAGTGCCCCGGCGTCACTTAGGAATTACATCCTCACCGCCGATACCACCGCAGACATCTTAGATCAAGCTCTCCTGTACCGACACCGCCAACCACTATGAGCGAGTTCCGATTTACCGGCGTTTCCCCTACAGGGCAATCCGTCCAAGGCACGGTGTACGCACAAAACAAGCGTACGGCGAACAAGAAAATCTCCAGCCTCGCCGAGCAACACAGTTTCCAACTGCGTGAGCTCGAGCAACGGATGATCTTTCGTTACAAGGTTCGCAACCAGGCCGGCAAGGTTGTAAAGGGAGAGCAGAAAGCATACAACGCCACCGAAATCCGGCACGCGCTGGAGCGGATGGGGATGGAGGTTGTCTCCATCCAGAAGAAGTTGATGCGCATGAATTCGAAGCCACCGGTTGGCGACGTCATCATGTTTGTGCGGCTTGCTGCCAACCTATTGAACGAGAAGATGCAGTTCAACGAAGTGTTGAACCTGCTCGTTGCCGACATCTCATCGAACTCGCTCAAGCAGGTCATTCGAGACATCAACTCGGACCTGAAGAGCGGTGTTGAGGCCAAAGCGGCCTTCATGAAGCACCAGGAGAAGCTTGGCAAGTTCACAGCCTACATGCTGGGCGTGGCGAGCCAGTCGGGTAACATGTCCGAGATCTACGAGGCGACGGCCCGATTCCTGGAGCGTAAAGACGAATTCCGCAAGAGCATTCGGTCGTCGATGATTATGCCGGCGGTCACGGTTCTTGCCACGATTGGCGTCTTCATCTGGTACGTCTGGTATATCGTTCCGCAGACGGCAGGCCTGTTCAAGAACTTTGACGGCATAGAGCTTCCACCGTTGACGACCATGTCGATTGCCTGGTCGGAGTGGCTCGACGCAAACATGATCTGGCTGATTCTCTTCATTTTTGCTGCGACTGGTGCAACTGTCATGTTCTTCCGGTCGCCGAGGGGCAAATTCCTGGCGCACAAATACATGATTCGCCTTCCACTGATCGGCGGGTTGTTGCATAAACTGAATATTGAGGTGTTCAGCCGCGTGTTTGCCATTCTCTATTCTGGCTCAGGTGAAAACATTGAGGTAATCAAGATTGCTGCCGAGGCTTGTGGCAATACATATATGGAGCACCAGATCAAAACGATAACAGTGCCCATGATGGTTGCGCAGGGCGTTGACCTCGTTAAGGCAATGGAAGCCTCGGAAGTGTTCACGGACATGGCGCTCGCTCGGTATCGATCCGGCGCAGAAACGGGCGCGGTCCGCAAGAGCGCCCAGCAGATGGCCGACTACTATGAAAGGGAAACGACCCTCAAGCTGGAGGTGGCTATTCAGTCCATCCAGACCGTGGTGAGCCTTTTCATCGGCATCATGGTGGCGTTCCTAACCGTTCTTTCGGCCGAAACAGCCCTCATCCGCCCATCTGCCGGCGACTTCATGCCGGGCAACAGCAACGGCTGATCCAATCCCGCACCCTTGCCGGATACATCCATATCTCCTTTCAAAGGCATGTCTAACAGCCGCTTTTTTAGCTCTTCCGAAACCGCTCCCGACGAGACGGAAGCCTCCGGGCCTCCGTCGGGAGATGGAGCGGCGAAAGGCCTCCCGGTTTCCACCGACCCCGCCGTCGTCTTCCATGCAGCTGGCGAGAGCGCACCTATTGAGCTCGATCTTGAGCTCGATATTGAGGAAAACGCGGTTGAGCCTGAGCCTACGCAGGTTGTCGCGACGCAGTCTCACACGTACTCGAACATTCAGGACCGTGTTGTACAAGCCCTGTTACGCAAAGGCGTTGTTTCGCCAGAGCAGGTAACGGAAGCCAGCGACATCCACAAAGCTCAGCAAAGCAGGGAACCGCTGTGGCGGATGTTGGCTGAACTAAAATCCGTCGATCGTAACACGGTCTTTGAGCAGGCTGCCATCACGTACGCCTTTCGGATTGCACCGGTCAAGGAGCGTGAACCTGAGGCGGATTTTGTTAAAACTGTTCTTGAGTCGTTCAGCGAAAAGAACAGAGATAAACTGCTCGCTCATAAAGTTGCCCCGTACGCGTACGCCCAAGATCAGCCCAGTGGCATACTGAAACTCGTCTTCATCACGGAAGACCCAATGCGCCAGGACCTCCAACGCACGATGCACGCGTTGGAGTTGGAGCGTTTCGAGCTCTGCTATGCCCCCGGCTCTATTGTAAAGGACGTCCTTCACAGTGCTTTCCCGCGCAAGAACGAGTTTCTTGAACGCCTTCAAGAATCGAACGGAGCTGATTTCGACTTCGGGATGAACTTCGAGGCCGCCGAGTCCGGCCTTGTCGACGAAGAGGCACTTGAAGCTGAAATCTCCAGGTCGTCCCTCATCAACCTGGTCGAGGCCATTCTGGTTGAGTCCGTACGGATGGGCGCGTCAGACATCCACGTTTACCCCAACGCGCATCGCAAGACCGAAGTCCACTTCCGTCTGGATGGCAAGCTCCAGCACTGGCACACGGAGGAAAAAGGCCACCCGGAAGCGTTGCTGGCCGTGTTGAAGGATTCGGCAGGCGGCGTGGACCGTTTCGAGCGCGACATGGCGCAGGACGGGTTTATTCAGCGCCGGATCGACGATACGCTGATTCGCTACCGTGTGTCTGTCCTGCCGATCTCTACTGCGAACGCAGAAATACGAGCGGAAAGCATCGTAATTCGTGTGCTTGACGACCGGAAGGTCATCACTGACCTCGCTCGACTCGGGCTTTTGGAAGGCGCACTTGCACAGTTCGCTAAGGCCATTCGCCAGCCGCACGGCATGGTCATCCTCACCGGTCCGACGGGTTCTGGTAAGTCTACCACGCTGGTTGCTGCACTGAGCCAGGTGGTGACGCCGGATGTTAATGTGCTGACAGTGGAAGACCCGGTGGAATACATCATTCCTGGTGTCCGACAAATAAAGCTCAGTCATAAGCTCGATTTTGAGTTAGCGCTTCGGTCCATTTTGCGACATGACCCCGACATTGTGATGGTGGGTGAGATGCGCGACAAGCAAACCGCAGAGCTTGCGATCAAGCTGGCAAACACGGGCCACCTCACGTTTTCAACGCTGCATACGAACGATGCGCCAAGCGCTGTATCGCGATTGTTCAAGATGGGCATCGAGCCCTTCCTGATCGCCTACGCCATCAATCTGATTGTTGCACAGCGTCTTATCCGAACGCTTTGCCCCGACTGCAAAAAGGTTGACAAGGAAGTTGACAAGGTGCTCGCCGAGCAGCTCGGGTTTAGTGAAGAGGAGGTCGCCAACGCGAACTACTTCGTAGCTCACACCGATAGAAATACCTGCCCATCGTGCAAGGGCCGTGGCTATAAGGGTCGGCGCGCCATCGCGGAGGCCCTTTACCTGTCACCGGCAATCCGAGAGGCTATCGTCCAGGCTGGCGATGTCATAGACGAGGACAAGCTCCGGAAGATCGCCGAAGGGGAGGGAATGCTCACCCTACAGGCATCGGCCAGAGTGCTGGTGAATCGTGGTGAGACGAGCCTCGTCGAGATGCTTCGCGTTACCGCTGGCGACGACTAGCACGCGGAATATCAAGGTCCATCTTTCGCCGGCTCAGAGCACAAAGCTTCGTTTCGAAGCCGAGATTCCGGCTGGCGCAACCGACCGCGTCTGATGCTATGGTTTTGCCCTGGCTAACGGTCGAAAGAGGGCGCGATGTGCGAGAGCGAGAACGATTCCGAAAGGGAATCATCGCGAGGGAAGGGTGCAGAATCCACCGATGCGCGTCAGGCTTGAACGTTTCGACGATCCAGATGGGAGGCTGTCAAACGTTTCCACCGTTATGTGGATGTGACAAATCACTGCTGGAAATAGCGGATTGCCAGAACCATGAGAACTGGCATAATTCCGGCCTTCTCCGTGCAAAACACCACACTCCGCACACAAACCAATCTCACGATGGCACAGACTCTACTTGCAGTTCTCGCGCTCATGCTGGCTTCGCTGGTTTCGTTTAACCAGCAAAGAAACTCTGCGCAGAACTATTCGGCGATGGTTCAGAATGAGGTCGAAATGGCCGCAGCTGGCACGATTACACACGTCATCGAATTGATTAGCTCTCGCTCGTTCGACGAGCGGTCAACTCCAGACGCAATGCAAGCGCGGAACTATCTCCCTTCTTTTGGTGATGACTTCAACGCCGCCACAAATTTTGGAAGCAGTGACCGTGGGTCCAGCGGATGTGATCTCTTGCAACCATTCACGACGCCCGAGTGCGACGACGTGGATGACCTGGATGGCATGGCCAATCAAGTAATAACGGCGGAACTTTCTACTGGAAGGTCGCTGCCGTTCACGGTTGACGTCGATGTTGAGTACGTCCTTAATGATACGGGTACTTCCTCGGACCATCCGACGCTGCACAAACTGGTTACGGTACACGCGCTTAGCGAATATCTGCCCAACGGCGGAATCACTCTACAGCGCGTTATTTCATACGACCCGGTGAAGGCGGAGATGGAATACGAAGAGGTCTATGGGCCACTGGAAGGAGGCGGATTGCCTTACGGGAACGGCGGAGGCGGTAGTGATCCTTGCAACGGAGAAATCTGCTAGGGTAGATCATCTACTTCAACGCACAAACCGCTATCTGAAGGACCCACCAAGCCACATCTGACATGACAGTACTACTCGATCATCTCTCTGCGATCATCATCGGCGCTGCCGTAATAATGATCCTGGCAGCAACCCAGATTTTCGCCCAACGCTCTGGCATTGAGCAAGCGGCCTCCTACGCAACGAAGACGAAGGCATTGTCTTTCGGCGAGTGGATTGAGGACGACATCCTTACGCTGGGTGAAAACTTTGGTCGCAATCGTTTTCGCTTCGAGGTCCCAGAGGTGGACACTCTTGGCAACACAACAAAATTCCAATTCTACAGCGACAGCCTGAATATAATGACGGGCGATACGCTTCGGATGATGACGCGGTATCAGCTTCAGTATGTCGACTCAATTCAGCGCGACACAATCATAACACCAGTCTACCGGCTGCGGCGCCAGATTGCACAATCGCCGGTCACGAATGGAACGGCGCCAGAGCCAAGCACTTGGACTACAGACGGCTTCAGTCTTTCTACCCTGTCCAGCTTCAGGATCATAATGCTGGATCGGACGGGCGCGGAAACGGGCTCGGTTGAGGAAGGAGACTTTCTGCGCATCTCATTCAATCTGCTCCCGCAGTTCCCTGTCGAACCTGAATACCTGCGTGAGCTCTATTGGAGCACAACGCTGAAGGTCCGGCCGTTTTGGAACCCACCAGCATAACCAGACCAATTTCACCCCTTACACCACACGGATGACGAGGAAATCTGCCCACTTCATCCACCACATCTAATCCTTACTTCAACAATCGGACGAAACCATGGGAAAGGCACTCCTCATAATGGTGATGGGCGT
>JBBKWZ010000254.1:0-12647 GCA_037969195.1 Rubricoccaceae bacterium
CATATTGCCATGGCAACAGACGACATCCTGGCAACCGTAACTCAGCTCCGCAACCGCGGCGTGGATTTTCTTTACGTCCCGACGGATTACTACGATAACCTTCAAGAGCGCGTCGGTGACATCGATGAGCCCGTTTCGGAACTACAGAAACTTGGCATTCTCGTAGATCGCGACCCCGACGGCTACCTGCTCCAGATTTTTACCAAGCCGGTAGAGGATCGACCGACAGTCTTTTTCGAAATCATCCAGCGCAAGGGCGCTCGCTCTTTTGGAAAGGGCAACTTCAAGGCGCTCTTTGAAGCCATTGAACGTGAGCAGGAGGCAAGAGGCAACCTTTAGAAGTTGAAAGTGAGAGGGGTGAATTGAGAAAGTGCCTGCTCTCTGCCTCGCCCAACGCCCTTTCATACTTCTGACTTCTAAATTCAATCAACAATGCCCTACTACACCCAACTCGGCACAATCCCTCCCAAGCGGCACACCCAGTTTGTCCGCCCCGATGGTGCACTCTATACGGAAGAAGTAATTGGCGCAGAGGGCTTCTCTGGCATAGCGTCCATCGCTTACCACATCCACCCGCCGACGTTGGTGGACAAAGTGCTGGAGCCGGAGCCTTACGCCATCGAGTACGTGGAAAAGGACTTTCTGAAGCACCGCCATTTTCTCGGTGAAGAAGTTCAGCCCGGCGGTGATTGGCTAAAGGGTCGGCGTTATATCATGGGCAATGCGGACGTTAATCTCGCGCTCTGCGCGCCGACCGAAGCGATGGGCGAGAATGAGTTCTTCAAAAACGCCACGCACGATGAACTGGTCTTTGTCCATGACGGCGAGGGGCGACTGGAGTCCGTGCTGGGAACCGTGGAATTCCGCCAGGGCGACTACGTCCACATCCCACGTACGCTCACCCACCGTTGGGTTTTTGAAGGCGATGTCCAAGCTCGACTGCTCATCATCGAAGCTCCGACTGAATTCAGGCCGCCGAAGCGCTACGTCAACAGCGTCGGGCAGTTTCTGGAGAACTCCCCATACTGCGAACGAGACTATCGCCCGCCAGGAGAACTCACCACGATCGACCAAGCGGGCGAGTTCATCGTACGGATTAAGAAACACGGCAAGCTGCATCCGTTCGTCTACCGCTACCATCCCTTCGATGTTATCGGCTGGGACGGATGCATGTACCCCTACGCGATTTCAATCCACGACTTCGAGCCGATCACGGGTCGGATCCACCAGCCACCGCCCGTGCACCAGATGTTCGAAGCGCACAACTTCGTGGTCTGTTCGTTCTGTCCACGCCTGTTCGATTACCACCCGGACTCGATCCCTGCGCCTTACAACCACTCGAACATCGACTCGGACGAGGTGTTGTATTACGCCGAGGGCGAGTTTATGAGTCGCAAGGGGATCTCCCGCGGTTCGTTCACGCTGCACCCGGGCGGCATTCCACATGGCCCGCATCCGGGAACCACGGAGGCCAGCATTGGCAAAAAGGAAACGCACGAGCTCGCCGTGATGGTGGACACATTTCGGCCGCTGAACCTCACAAAGGACGCGCTCGCTATTGAGGATGAGGACTACATCTACTCGTGGCAGCCCGAAAAGCACGGCCATCCGATGCCCGACGCGGCACCCATCCCGCCACACGCGGGTGATGGCGCGGTGACGAATGCGTCGCCGGCCGATTCGGCGCGGTGAGCCTCCTGCTGCGTCTACTACGCCTCGAAAGCTGTCCCACATATCAAGAGGGACGGTCGAGTGTGCACCGGCAAGCGAGACAGGGAACTCAAGACGGTTAATGCCATGCCCCAGCTTCGAGTGGTTCTCGCGCTACTATTGTTGCCACTGCTAGTTACATCTGGTTGTGACGCGCATTTTAGCCTCAACGAATGCGACGCGGCACCACCGCTTGGCGGGAACGACGATTACATGGATCTTGAAGTTGGGCGTTCCGTTATCGATGGGCCGGATGGGCGGCTGCACCTCGCGGCTCACGTGGACGCGCTCCAAGAGTCGGGTAATCGATATATCGCACTGGGCGAATCGGTGGGTGAAGTTCCGCGAATGACCCTTAGCTCTAATGCGATAGACCTTCTCTCTCTTTCTGAAGGCGAAGAACGGTCAGTTGGCGCCTTCTACCACGTAGATGGAGCCGGGGAAGGTGGGCCAGGGCTTCTGCGTGTGACACATAAAACTTCAACTGAGACTTCTGGCGTGTTTAGCGGGTGCGTACATGCGGAAAACCGCGCTATTCCGCTCTCCGGACCAACAAGAATAGTCCAGGGAGGATTTACAGTCTCACAAGAGTAGGCTCAACTGTCAGAGACTTTCGGAAACCGACGTTTATCCTCATGCCCCAATTCCCCTTCGGCCAATCCATCGCGTGGCGGCCTGATCCTGACTCCATCGACCAGACCAATCTCGCAGCGTTCTGGAAGATGCAGGGGCTGGACAGCTACGACGAGTTGTGCGAGTGGGCTCTTGAGGATGTTGGGCGGTTCTGGGATGCGGCCCTGAAAGATCTCGGCGTTGAGTTCTACGAGCCGTATTCGCAGATCATGGATGCCTCGAACGGTATTGAGCGGCCCGTTTGGTGCGTGGATGGCATGATGAACATCGTCCACAACTTGCTAGACAAGTGGCAAAGCACGCCCGTTGCTGATCGAGACGCCATCCGCTACGAAAGCGAAGAAGGCGATGCCCAAGTCCTTACCTACCACGAGCTGTTCGAGCGGGTCAACATCTGTGCGTCCGGGCTGCGCGCTCAGGGAATCGGCAAAGGCGATGCTGTTGGCCTTTACATGCCAATGACACCGGAAATCGTGATTGCTTTTCTTGCGGTCATCAAGATCGGCGGCGTGGTGCTACCTCTTTTTTCCGGGTACGGCGCTGAGGCGGTTGCGACGCGATTAAATGACGGCTCCGCGAAGGCGCTGTTTGTGTCGGATGGGCAGAAACGGCGCGGCCGCGATATCCCCATGAAACCCGTCGCCGACGAAGCTTTGGACTCCTGCCCCACGGTCGAGAAGGTATTCGTCCATAATCGGTGCGGGCTGGATGTCGAGTTGGTCGAACGGCGCGACGTGACATGGGATGCTTTGATGAGAGCCGGCGAGGAGGCGCCCAACCCAAAAACCGAGCGCACCTCGGCCGAGGACACCGTGATGCTCATCTACACCAGCGGAACCACGGGCAACCCAAAAGGCGCCGTCCACACGCATTGCGGTTTCCCGGTTAAGGGGGCGCAGGACATGCGCCACGCGATGGACCTCAAGCCCGGCGACGTGATGTGGTGGATGAGCGATATGGGTTGGATGATGGGGCCGTGGCTCGTGTTCGGAACGCTGATGAACGCCGGCACGATGGTCCTCTTCGACGGCGCGCCTGATTTTCCAGACGTGGATCGAACATGGGAGATGGTCGAACGCCACGGAGTGACGCACCTCGGCATCTCCCCCACGCTTATTCGCGCATTGATGCCCCACGGCCGGGAGCCCCTCGAAAAGCATGATGTGAGCGGCCTGCGCGCCGTGGCCTCAACGGGGAGCCCGTGGGACCCGGAAAGCTGGACGTGGCTTTTCCAAAACGTTTTGAATGGCGAAAAGCCCATCCTGAATTACTCTGGTGGCACAGAAATCAGCGGAGGGATCGTCTGCGGCAACTTCGTTCAGCCCGTCAAGCCTTGTGGGTTCTCCGGTCCCGTGGTTGGGATGGACGCCGATGTCGTAAACGAAGCAGGCGAGTCCGTGCGCGGCGAAGTTGGAGAACTTGTCATCCGGCAACCATGGATAGGGATGACCCGCGGCTTCCATGGCGACGACGAGCGCTATTTCGATTCCTACTGGCGAAAGATCCCCGGCCTATGGATCCACGGAGACTTTGCCGCGATCGATAAAGATGGCGTCTGGTACATCCTCGGCCGCTCAGATGACACGATCAAGGTCGCTGGAAAGCGACTCGGTCCGGCTGAAGTTGAATCCATCCTCAATGCCGACGAATGCGTGCTCGAGAGTGCGGCCATCGGCATCCCCGACGACCTGAAGGGTGACGTAGTTGTGGCTTTTTGCGTGCTCACGAATAAAGCAGATCAGAGCGAGGCTCTCAGAAGTGAATTGATACAACGCCTGGTTTCGGGCCTTGGAAAAGCCCTCAAGCCGAAAGCCATCTACTTCGTGGACGCCCTCCCAAAGACGCGCAACGCGAAAGTGATGCGTCGTGTGATCCGGGCGGCGCATCTGGGACTGGACCTTGGCAACGTCACTGCGCTTGAGTCTGAGGACGCCATTGAGGCTATTCGTCGGGCAAACTGATCGTCCGAAGTCGGTGTTCGCATTCTGACTAAAAAGTGCATCCGCAATTGAGAGCTAGCTTTGCCGTCGTCTTCCAGACTTCACCCAACATGCGCCATCTCGTAATCCTCGTCGGGCTGCTTTTGTTTGCCCAGGCCGCGCTCGCTCAGTGGTCATCCGATGCAGCGACGAATCTTGTAGTCACAGACGCAGCCGGAAGCCAGGTCCAACCGAAAGTCCACCCGACGCCGGATGGTGGCGTTTACATCAGTTGGTTGGACGGGGCATCAGGCTACGACGTACGGCTGCAGAAATTGGACGTGATGGGAATTGAGGTCTTTTCACACGATGGCATCCTCGTTGCGGATCGGAGCTTCAGCTCTACAGTCGATTATGACCTGGACATCGACGCGGATGGTAATGCACTCCTCTCATTTCGGGATGATCGCGGAACAGGCGTTCAGATAACGGCGACGCTGATTACGCCGTCCGGAACACAACCCTGGGGACCTGCAGGCGTGGTGCTGACGAATACATCGGCATTCGTCGCCAACCCTAAGATCTCAGGAACGAGCGACGGCGGCTCTGTCGTGGCCTGGTCGCAAGACGCGGAGATGCTGGCCCAGAAACTTGACGACAACGGAGTTCCACAGTGGGTGCCCGATGTTGTTTTCACGCCTCCAATTGGTGCGTACACGGCCGCCGATCTGCACAGCGACGGCACTGACGTTCTCCTATCATTTGTCCACCAGACGGGGATCATCACCGCGCCAAAGCATCTACGCGCCCAAAAGCTCGACGCCGAAGGTAATCTCCTGTGGGACGTCAACCATGTTGCCGTGTTTGACGGCGGCTCGCTCCAGATAGGAAACTTTCCGTCCTATGTACCGGATGGCTCAGGAGGCGGCGTTTTTTCGTGGTACGACGTCGCTGGGACGAATCTTCAGAGCTCTATTCAGCACATCTCGACTGATGGATCCGAGGTCTTCCCGCACAACGGCCTCGTTGTTTCGACGGATGTGAGCCGAGATCGTGTTTCACCCGATGCCGTGTTCGACGAGGCGACGGGCGCGATTTACGTCTACTGGAATGAGCAGGGAAATGCAGGCCTTGAGGGCGTCTACGGTCAAAAGTTTGACGCCACGGGTTCGCAACTTTGGACCAACGAGGGTCTGGAAATCCTGCCGTTGGCCAACGAAGACGTTACGTCCGTCCGGACGCTTCTTGGTGGGCCGGGCGCTTTCGTTTTCTGGAACGTGGCTCCCAGTTTCGGGCAGGATCAGCTTTTCGGGGCGAACGCCTCGGGAGATGCTGGTGGCACGATCGAATTTTCGTTGGACCTGTCGAGTACGCCTAGCGGGAAGTCCAGATTGGTCGGTGCCAACAGTACCTCAGACTTTGGTGTCCTGGTGTGGCAGGATGACCGATCGGATGACAGCGATATCTACGTTCAAAACGTCAACCCGGATGGATCGCTGGGCCCCGTGCCCACAGGAATCATCAGCGACGCGCCGACCGAAGAACAGGATTTCCGAGCGTGGCCAAATCCTGCCCGCGCGCTCGTCCACTTTTCCTTCGCGGTGCCCAACGTGGGAGAGGCTGAATTGTCCATCCTCGATGCTCTGGGGCGGGTCGTTTTCTCACGACGCGTTATGACTCACGCAGGAGCCAACGAGTTCACGTGGAACACGCGAAATGCTCAGCTGGTCGTGGCATCGGGATTATACTTCGCTCGGCTGTCCCAGAATACCTGGCAGCGAACCACTTCGTTGGTGGTCTTGCGGTGACCGACTCGGCAACCTCATCATTCTGCATTCTGGATATCAAACACAGGTGAACTCATGCGATCCCCACTCACCATAATCATCGTTGTCATTATCGGAATTGCCTTGTGGTGGTTCTTCTTCAGGGGTGGCAGCGGTGCAAACTCAATGTCTCCGGCGGACTTCGTCGCGGCGCATGATGCCAACGGCTTGATTGTGGACGTGCGGACAGCCGGAGAGTTCGAGGGCGGGCATCTTGACGGCGCCCTAAACGTCAACGTGTTTGACGACGACTTTCGATCACGCGTTGAGGGTTATGACCGTACAACTCCCGTTTATCTCTATTGTGGATCGGGACAACGGAGCGGGCGGGCTGCGGCAATCCTGACCGAAATGGGCTTCGAGCAGGCCTACAATGTGGGTGGATACGGCGCACTGAAATCTGCCGGAGCCCCGGTCGTGGAACCGTAGCTGTGTCAGCGAAAGCCCGACCCTTGCGTTGCCCATAGAAGGAGGAGAAGGTATCACGTTCACGACATACTCTGGAAGCACTCGGGAGCGGCGTTCGGGCGTCTTCACAATCCACGGATCCTTCGCTATGCCTGGGCCCAATACCGGCCGATATTACTTGGTGAGCACGGCAGAGGTTGCCGAGCGTGGTTTCTCTGAGTCCCCCCACTTGGAAAGGTGGCCGACCCGCAAAAAGTGTCCTGATGACACTCAAGCATGGCTGGCGACCTAACCCTCTTATCATGTACGAATGAGTCTTGTAGCACCTCAAAGCCGCCCTTCAATCAGGCTTGGGACACCACCATTATCCAGCACCGCCGGTACCACGGCACCCAACGTAATTCCGCACTATGTATCCGCGCCAACCGCAGTTGACGAGGTGCCGGCTGTTTGGACTGAATCGTTCAAGGTTCGCTCATACGAGGTAGGCCCGAACTACAAGGCAACGACGCAGACGCTGATGGATTACTTCCAGGAAGCAGCTGGAAATCACGCGCGCATGTCAAACCTTGATGGCGGCGTTGAGTCAGGTTGGGTTTGGGTGATGCTGCGGTTCCGATTGCGCGTTTTCGACCGCCCGACGTGGCGCTCGACCGTGACCATCGAAACGTGGACGAGAGGATTTCGGGGCGCCCGCGCCGAACGCTGTTTCCGTTTCCTCGACGAACAAGGAAACGTAATGGCCGAAGGAACGAGCTACTGGGCGAGCATTGACCTCGTTCGTCGGCGTCCCATCCGGCCCCCTGCCGAACTCTCACGGCTCCCTCTGTCCGACCGTGCCACTCCTGATTTGGACGAGCGACTTACTCCTGCCGCGCCAGCAGCAAACATCAAAGAAGTCGATTTCTTCGTGCGCAAAAGCGATCTCGACGTGAATCGCCACGTGAACAACGTGTGCTACCTCGATTGGGCGCTGGAAGCGACACCCACCGCATTTCGGGAATCCAATCGCCTTGTCGAGATTGACCTCGCCTTCAAAGCCGAAAGCGTCTATGGTGACACGATTCTTTCCACCGTTGGCAACGGCGAGCACGGGACCCTGATGCATCAGCTGGCACGCGAATCCGACGGCCGCGTCCTGGCGTGGGTTCGCACCTGGTGGGCTTAATGTGTCGTTGCGAGCGCAGTGAAGCAATCTCGTAGGCTAGAAAAGGACCCCACGAGATTGCTTCATCCCGTTTTCGGGATTCGCAATGACATTACCTGCGGCTCATAAACAGCCGCAGCACGTACCAGAACATCAGAGCGACCGAAGCGAACAACTGTAGCGCTGCGCCTACGTAACGATCTTCGGGGTAGTGCAGGAGAATGTTCGACGTGTCGTAAAGGATGGCGCCGCCCGCGAGCGCGATCATCCCAACGGAGAAGAAGGTCCTAAGCTCGAAGCCAAAAAGGACAGCCGCGACGATCATCACAAGGGCGACAACGCCCGCCCAACGGAGAATGCCTCCCAGGAATGAGAAATCCTTACGGGTGACGTACACGACGCCTGTGAGCCCTGCGAACCCGAGAAGCGTCACCCATGCCGCACTGTTGATGACGCCGGGACCGATACTAACAAAGGCGATCCACAGAAGCGGCACAAAAATCAACGCTTCGGCCACGACGAAACCGATGAGTGCGGCATACTGCGTAGCCTTCGATTCAGCCGTCAGCGCTGCCCTGCTCGCAAGCCAACTGACGATCATGAACCCGCCCAATACGAGCAGCCAGCTTACGCCAAGAAAAGCCTCAGCGATGGTTTGCATGAGGCCCGTTTGGTACAGCACGACCTCGATACCAGCGAAGAGAAGAATCGCACTGAACAGGTGGATGTACGTCCGCATGATGAACGTGGCCCGTTCTTCTGTGTCGACTGCTCTTGAGGTGACAAACGTTTCTTGCGCGTAGGATTGCATGGCGGACGTGGTTTGGGGGAACGGTGCAAAAGTACGTCCTGGCTT
Organism: Rubricoccaceae bacterium; assembly: GCA_037969195.1. Classification (GTDB taxonomy): domain Bacteria; phylum Bacteroidota; class Rhodothermia; order Rhodothermales; family Rubricoccaceae; genus JAHEJB01. The sequence goes on from JBBKWZ010000254.1 coordinate 8,500, forward strand.
GCCGTTTGATTCACGAAATCGAAAGCAGGCGGGACAGTTCATCAGCTGCCTCTCGGACCAGTTCGCCAAGTTCGCTGAGGCGTTTTCGCGGCAATCGTTCGCTTGGCCCGCCGACGCTTAGCGATGCTATAACCCTTCCCGTCGAATCGAGGACGGCTGCCCCCACAGCACTGAAATCCGGTTGCAATTCGCACACAGCGACGGCATAACCCTTCTTCCCAGCTGCTTTGATTGACGTGCGGAGTTCGTCCGCAGCGGTGATTGTACTAGACGTCAATTGCTCCCTCGATCCAGTCAATCTTGAGTCTAGCTCGTCGGGGCCCAGGTTTGCGAGTACAGCCTTCCCGGTCGAGGTCGCGTGCATTGGCCATCGTGCGCCAACCTCGGTGCGAGCCCCAATAATGTGCCCTCCATCTACCTCGTCCAAAATCAACATTTCGTCGCCGATGGGTACTTCGAGCGTTGCCGTTTCGCCTACTTTGTCCGCGAGCGACTCCAGAATTGGCCGAGCCAACGACCTCAGATCTGGCCGATGAAACGACTGGGCAGCGAGGGCGCCCGCCTCTGGCCCGATCTCGAAGCTGCGGCTCACGGGATCCTGAATCACGAGTCCTTCGCTGATCAGAGCGGAGAGCATCCGGTGAACCGTGGGCTTCGATAGCTCGAGTTGCGAGCAAAGCTCGACAAGACCTATCCCCTTCCCAGCGCTCGCAACGGCTTTCAGGATGCGAACAGCACGTATCACCGACTGCGTTCCGGGAGGAGGCTCGGTCTTTCCCCTTCGCTCCCCTCTTATCAAATCATGCCGCTCATTCATAGATCAAACCCGCTGGCATTGAACTGAGAGCTGATCCGAAAACAAAAGCGTTGTCGTTGCGAGCAGAGCGAAGCACTCTCGTTGACTTGAGGCAAACCAACGAGATTGCCGCGTCACTTCGTTCCTCGCAATGACGGGAGCGTCTTGGCTCAGCATCACGCTCGCATTCGCTCCGGCCGGAAGAACGGGAGCTTCGCCACCCGTGCTGGCACATTTTTTCGCGCATAGTCAACGGTCACTTCCATGGCCACCTCGGTGTTCGGCTCCGCATACGCCGCCTCCACCGTGGCGATGGCGAGGTACTTCTTCAACATGGTCGACCAGACCCGTGTGGTCACGCGGCCGATCTGCGTGCCCCCACGATTGTAGACGGGAACAGGTTCACGACAGGGCGCAAGCGGCAGATCGGGCATCAGGCCTGCACGGAGATACATGGCCTCCAATGCCTCCCAACCAATTTCTAACCCGACAACCTGCCGCTGCTTCGGCTCTTTCCTCTCCGCTTCAAGCGCGGCACGACCGACAAAATTTGCAGCCTTGTCCAGCTTGACCGACCATCCGAGGCCCAGTTCGAACGGTGAAACCTTGTGGTGCGGGAGTTTCGCGGATTCCGAACTGACATAGTCGACGCCGATCAATACAAACCCAGCTTCGATCCGCGCGATATCCATGGCCGCAAGGCCGCAGGGTGTGACGTGATAAGGCTCTCCACCCTCCATGAGCGCATCCCACACCTCCAATGCGTTCTCCTGTGGAATCCAGATCTCATAGCCAAGATCACCGGTATAGCCAGTCCGTGAGACCATGACGGGAACACCAGCGATCTCCCCTTCCGCCAGACGGAAAAACTTGAGATCGTCAACCGGCACTGAGGAAACCGCGCGCAAAATGTCGCGTGAGCTCGGACCCTGAAGTGCGATGGCCGCGAAGTCGTCGGAGCGATCTCTAATGCTCACGTTGAGGCCGACAGCATTGCGGTGCAGCCATCCGATGGCGGGCTCTGCCGCGCAAACTTGATACGCCTCATCTCCCAAACGAAAGACGGTCCCCTCCTGCCGCACGCTTCCATCGTAGTCGCACCACGGCGTGTACACCACCCGGCCAACGTCCATCTTCGCCGTGTCCTGCGCGAAGACGCGGCTCGTGAGTAGCTCCGCATCCGGTCCCGTCACCCAATACTTGTATAGAGGCGACACATCGATGGCGGCCGCTGCGTGGCGAATGGCCGAGTACTCCGGCTGCGAAAAGTCGTTGTATGTGCTAGCCACGAGAAAGCCCGACCACTGCCGCCAATCGTTGCTGTGGCAGAGCGCGGATGTCCGCTCGTGAAACGCAGTTCCGGCCGGCATGTGTTGTTCTGGAGAGGTTCGTTTCGTATCGTGGACGCGAAACCATAATATGGAATCTGAATCGCAGCGACAACAACCGCACGACTCGATCTATGAAGCGAACCCTTGTGCCCAGCACAAGTCCCTACGCGCCGATTGTCGGATTCTCCCGCGTCGTTCGGGTGGGCGACATCATTTCTGTTGGTGGTACTGCCCCGATTGATGCGGAGGGGAAGACTGTTGGAGTGGGAGATCCCGCAGCGCAGGTCAGACAGTGTTTCGAGACAATCGAAGGAGCCCTTGCACAAGCTGGGGCGTCGATGGAGGACGTGGTTCGCACCCGAATGCTACTGACGAGGATAGAAGACTGGGAAGCCATCGCCAAAGTGCGTGGCGAGTACTTCAAGGACATTCGCCCAGTTGATACTGTTATGGAGGTGAGCCGGTTTATTAATCCAGAGTGGCTTGTTGAGGTGGAAGTCGACGCCGTTGTGAGCGACTGAAATAGTGACGCTATGAAGAAGTACGATGTCGTCGTGGTGGGAGCCGGTCACAACGGACTGACCTGTGCGGCTTATCTGGCGAAGGCCGGGAAGTCGGTTCTCGTAGTGGAGCGGCGGCATCTCGTCGGCGGCGCAACGGTCACGGAAGAGATCTACCCGGGCTTCAAGTACACCGTCTGCTCGTACGTCGTGAGCCTCTTTCGGCCCCAGATCATCGCCGATCTCAATTTGCCGGCGCATGGGTTTGAGCTCCTCCCTCTCGACGGTACGATGACGCCCATGCCCGACGGCGACTCCCTCATGCGCTGGCATGACTCCGGAGACACGAGGCGCGAGCTGATTCGGCACTCGGCGAAAGACGCGGAGGCCTACGAGCGGTTTGGCGAGCTGATGTACCACCTCGCCATGACGGTGCGGCCACTTCTGTCGATGCCCGCCCCGAGCGCAACGTCGCTCTCACCGAAGAACCTGGCGAGCCTGTTGCGTCTTGGGAAGACCTTTGGCCAACGAAGCGAGCATCTGTACGAATTGGCCAAGCTCATGACCATGAGTGCCGCCGACTTCGTGGAGCGATGGTTCGAAACGCCGGTTCTGCAGGCCACACTTTCCGCCAGCGGCATCATTGGCACGTTCCTGGGACCGCGATCACCTGGATCAGCCTATGTGATGCTGCACCACTACATGGGCGAGATCGACGGCCAGTTTCGGGCCTGGGGCTTTCCAAAGGGTGGAATGGGATCGGTCGCCGAAGCTCTGGCTTCCTCGGCAAAGAGCTTCGGTGCAGAGATCCGTTTGAATGCGCCCGTCGAGCAGATACTAATCGAGAACGGCGAGGCGCGAGGCGTAGTGCTGGAGGGCGGCGAGGAGATTCGAGCTTCTACGGTCGTCTCTGGTGTAGACCCTAATAACACGTTTGAAAAACTGATCGAGCAGGACCATCTCGAAGAGGACTTCCAGAAGAAGATTGCCCGCTACAAGACGAGAGGTTCATCCGGCAAGGTCAACTTGTCGCTCGATGCCCTTCCCGAGTTTACTTGCCTCGATTCAGTTCGGTGCCGGGGCGAACCAACCAAGCCCTACCTGGCGGGTGGGATTTCCATCAGCCCGAACATCGACTATCTGGAGCGGGCTTACGACGACGCGAAGTATGGGCAGTTCTCTCGGAAGCCGTTCATGGACATGGTAATTCCAACCATGATCGATCCGTCGATGGCGCCACCCGGCAAGCACGTTATGTCGATTTTCGTCCAGTCCGCGCCTTACGATTTGGCGGACGGGGCGCATTGGGACGACCAGCGTGAGGCATTCGGGGATGCTGTCATCGACACACTGGCCGAATACGTCCCAAATATCCGGGAAATTATCCTGCACCGGCAAGTCGTAACACCGTGGGATCTTGAGCAAACGTTCGGCCTCACGGGCGGCAACATCTTCCACGGCGAGCTGAGTCTCGACCAGCTGCTCTTCCTGCGACCCGTCCCCGGCTCGAACGGCTATAGC
>JBBKWZ010000255.1:0-11579 GCA_037969195.1 Rubricoccaceae bacterium
GTACGGAAAACGGCCGAGCAGGCTGGCATTGCGGCGCGAGTTGGTGCACATACCCTGCGCCATACTGGATGCACACTGGCCATCGAATCCGGTGCGTCGTTGCAGCAAGTGCAGGCTCATGCGCGACACAAGAATCTGGAGACAACCATGATCTACGTGCATCAGCGCGACCGTCTTAGCAATAGCGCAGCGGACTACATCGATCTAAACAAAAAACGGCCGGCGGAAGATTGACCTACTTCGGATTCCACCTGTGGTTCATCCTCCCTCCTATCGTCGTCCTACACTTGCTGTGGATGACGTCGCGTCTCGAAGGGCATCGACGTGCCGGTTACCGGGCCCTGGGTTTGATTGTCGCTGCTGCATTCCTATACACGATTCTCTGGGATAACTATCTCGTGTACCGCGGCGTCTGGTCGTACGCGCCCAATCGCGTGATTGCCACAATCGCATACGTTCCGATTGAGGAATACGCCTTCTTTATTCTACAGCCCCTTCTGTCTGGACTTCTCTACCTAGTGCTGAGTAAGCGAAAAACAACACGAACGAGCAAGCCCTCCTTTCTTGCCAAAGGAAGTCGATTCGGAATCACGCTCATGGTGTGCATCTCTGTTCTTGGGATCTTCTGTCTTGCTTTCGGAGGCGATCGAGCTCTGTACCTAGGCCTTATTCTTTCATGGTGTGGACCCGTCCTTGCCGTCCTCATGTGGATCGGATTTGACAAAATCTGGACAGCGCGACGCGCAGCAACAGCGTCCCTCACTATCTCGACCATTTATTTGTGCATTGCTGATTTCGTCGCGATTCGAATGGGGATCTGGACTATTTCAGAACAGTACAGTCTTGGCATCAACCTTTTCGGCCTTCCCATTGAGGAGGCCGTGTTCTTCCTCGTCACCAACTGGATGGTCATACAAGGCGTTGCCATGCTGATGCCGAATATCGCGTCGTCCATTCCTGCATGATCACTCCATTTTCTCCCGGCGAACTACGGCGATACAGTCGTCATTTCCTTCTGCCCGAGATCGGCATAGAGGGCCAAGAGCGCTTGAAGGCAAGCTCTGCATTGGTCGTTGGCGTCGGGGGTCTTGGTTCACCCGTCGCGCTGTACCTCGCAGCGGCAGGGGTCGGGCGAATCGGCTTGGTAGACTTTGACGAAGTTGACGAATCGAATCTGCATAGACAGATATTGTACGGCGAGTCCGATATCTCTCGCCCCAAGCTCGAGGTTGCAAAAGCGCGCTTAGTTGGAGCAAACCCCCATGTCGAGATAGAGCTTCACGCAGCTCCGCTCGACGCCGAAAACGCCCTGGAGATCATCTCAGATTATGATGTGGTGGCAGATGGGTCTGACAATTTTGCTACACGCTATGTCGTCAATGACGCGTGTGTCCAGTCGGGAACGCCAAACGCGTATGCGTCGATTAGCCGCTTTGATGGACAGGCGAGCGTATTTTCGACGCCGGACGGTCCCTGCTACCGCTGCCTTTTTCCTGAGTCTCCGCCCGATCATCTCGTGCCCTCCTGCGGGGATGCAGGCGTTCTAGGCGTGCTCCCCGGTCTTCTCGGAACGATACAAGCAACAGAGGTCCTTAAACTGCTGCTTGGCATCGGCGAGAATCTGATCGGGCGCCTGCTGCTTGTGGATTCCCTATCCATGCGGTTTCGATCCATGGACGTCCAAAGAGATCCTGATTGTCGGGTCTGTTGTACGTTCTCTGCATTGCCCTCATCCAACCCTTCAATCAAATCCTACGAATCTTCCGGAGCGGCTCCGCCTATGAATAACGTCCCCGAAATATCCGTTCAGGAGTACATGGTTCTTCGAGACTCAGTTAGTCCGCCGTTCCTTTTGGATGTTCGTCAGCCGGAAGAAATGGCGGCAGCCAATATCGGCGGCACGTTGATTCCGCTTGGCGAACTGTCTTCCAGGCTTGAGGAATTGTCAGCATATCGGGAGGACGCATTGCTCGTTGTTCATTGCCATATGGGCGGCCGATCGGCGCAGGCGGTGCAGTTCTTACGGATGAATGGTTTTGAGAATGTGGTAAACATGAAAGGCGGCATGTTAGCCTGGATGGCAGAGATCGGATCGACTGCGTCGCACGATTGATTATTCCTCACCCAGGGCTTATCCTCGTACTTGCGGGGCCGACAGGCGTCGGAAAGACCGCCATAAGCATCTCGATCGCGGCAGCCATTGGTGCTGAAAACGTGTCCGCAGATAGTCGGCAAATATATCGAGAGCTGAATATCGGCGTCGCGAAACCCACCGAACAGGAGCTCGCCGCAGTCCCCCATCATTTCATATCTGAGCGAAGCCTTGACGATCCGTGGTCGGCCGGGAAATTTGCAAGAGACGCAAACCAACGCATCGGTGAAATCCAAAGCCGTGGTGCTACACCGTTTGTCGTGGGCGGATCTACGCTGTATTTGGATGCCCTCATTCATGGACTTGCAGATATCCCAGATGTTGATTCGAGCACTCGAGAACAACTGAACGATCAGGTTGCCAGTTCGGGGGGGGCGCAGACACTTCTTGAGGAACTGCAACGAATCGATCCACATACTGCCAAAACGCTCGACGTGACCAAGACACAGCGATTAGTCCGTGCCGTGGGGGTCTATCGAACGAGTGGATTGCCGCTTTCTTCCTTTTTTGAGAACAATGAGCCGCCACCTTACCGATATCGCGTCGTTGTACTTACGCGGCCTCGCGCTGAACTCTATGCACGCATTGAGGCCCGCGTGGATGCCATGATGCTAGCAGGCCTACTTGAGGAGAACCAGCGCCTTATTGCCGCCGGGCACCGGCTCGACAAGAACCCACTGCGTACAATCGGCTATCAGGAGCCGTATGCGCATCTCTCGGGCGAGATTGACTACGATGAAATGGTGCGACTTCTCAAGAGAAACTCCCGTCGTTATGCGAAACGCCAACTCACGTGGTTCAGGCACCATACTGATTATGAATGGATCGATCTTTCGGAATTCGGAACGGTTGCCGAGGCCGCGGACGCGATTCTCTACAGCCGATAGCGGCCACTCTGGATTTTCACTTTTGCCAACGTGCGATCGATTTTAGTCTTGCCTCGATTGTACCACGTATAGAGCCCGCTGGTGAATCCACTTTCCTTTGATGGACACGTGGTCGACGCGTAGGCCTAGTTGCGCAAATACCTCAAGCCACTGCGCGTTAGTCCGAAAGCGGAGATGTTCTTCCTGCGCAGTCATTCTGCCTTCTGATCGCAGCGCATTGGCTAGGCGGTCAAGCTGGTCGAGGAGCCAATGCTGCCACGGGGTTACATACACTGATTCAAGGACGGCGACTGGACCATTCGTCACGCGGATGGCTTCGCTGAGCGTCCGTTCCGCGTCTTCGCTGTGGTGAAGGACAAAAGAGACTACGGTGAACTCAAACTGGCCGTCCGCATACGGCAAGTTTCGACCATCGTACACCACAAGAGGAAGCTGCGTCTGGTTAAAATCGACAACGTCGACGAGCATCACTTGAGCGCCGGTAGCCTGTTGAACGGCATGCCCAACGAAGCCCTCCCCTGCCCCCAGATCGAGGACAGGGGATTTGGGAACGATTGGCATAGGCAAATGCTTTCTGATGCGGTCCCATTTCCCCATCGCGCGCTTCCGCATAATATGCGGTAGGACTCTCATGGTTAGGGCCATTACCATGAAGCCTGACCAGAGCAGCCAACCCAGCCAAATCGCAAGCCCGTAACTCCATTGTGGACCCGCGTAACGTGAGTACGTGGCCAGTGAGACAACACCCAGCACCATCCACCCCAACCCATACCATCGACCCACATCGCGTTCAAATATGAGCGGCAATAGAGCGAGCAACGGCAGGAGATACCAGGGATGAAGCGTCGTCGAACACAGGAAGAAAGAACTCAACACGATCACCAAAACCGTTTCTACTCGCCAGCCTTGCTTCCAATCAAGGACGAAGACGACGGGAAGAGACAATAGAAATAGCCATTGAAGCGCTGGACCTAGCATCTTGCTGACGTCACCAAAACCGAAGCCGGCGCCCATCCCTTTGAGCGCCAGATACGGTCCAGCGTTGAATTCGAAGGATCTCACATAGAGATCAAGCGACTCTCGAACATGTGGAATGGCGAAGGACGACGCGTACGGCGCAGCCAGTGCGCAGGCCAGAAATATGCCCGCTGCAGTCGCCTTCCAGCCCATTCGACGGATGATGAAAGGAGCGAAAACAAAGGGGACGAGCTTCACCCATCCCGCCGCGGCGACTCCCGCGCCCGCAAGAGTCTCACGCGATCTGCGAACGGCCCATACGGTTGCGATTAGCAGGCCAATGGTCAGTGCCTCGGTGTGGGCCATCCCAGCCGTTTCTATAACGACAAGAGGGTGCCATGCATACAAGAGCAATTCCCGGGAAGAAACCATGCGACTGAGCAGAAACAGTCCAATTAGTTCGCCCCCCACCATTAGCAACTTGATCAGATACCAGCTCGCTAGCCAGCCTAGCGGATAGAGCAATCCGCCAAGAGCGAAGACGAGCTGGGAGAGCGGTGGGTAGACGGAGTAGTACGCTGAGGAGTTCATCCGCAGATAAATGGGCTCCTCATGGAAATCGGCCAGCTCGGGATCAACGGGCCGAAACTCGTACGGGTTGATTCCCTCTTGCGCTTGGATCATGCCGTCCCAGACGTACCGATAACCGTCGTCTGAAAGCGTGGGGGTCAGAGGAAATGCAACGACACGGAGTGCGATGGCCATCACGATCACATCTCTTCGCAAAATACCGCCTCGTCTCCACTCTATGAAAACGAGAAGGCCTGCCGCAATTGCAAAGGCTACAAATCCGGAGCGCCACCCAGCCCCAGCATCAGGCGAGCGTGCGCAAATTGTCATCCCCGCAAACAGCGCAATCAATAAGACCCGTTGCAGCACGCGCGGGCCGCTCACGTCGGTTCGTTCGATCTCGGCTCGAACCATAGCAAGAGACGGCGGCCATCTTCTTCCACCTTGACGTCGTCCGACAATTCCTTGATGATGAAGAGGCCCCGCCCTCCAGTTTGAAGAAGGTCGCTGGGGAGCGCAGCACCCTTCATCTGATCCAGCGTCAAACGCGAACCTTCGTCATCCAGGGAAATCCAGCCGCCCTTGTCCTCCGTCGACCAACCCAATGTTAACTGACGGTCGGGTAGCGATCCATTGCCATGCTCGAGAGAATTAGCCACCGCTTCGCCAACGGCGAGGAGCATGCGATCCAGCACCTCGACGGGGAATCCTGCCTGTTTCGCAGCAGATTCCGCAAAGCGGACTGCCTGAGGCATCGCCTCGGACGAACTTGGAAGAACCAACCGCATGAGCTTATCGGATAACAGCGACCTTTGTAATTACGGGGTCTTGGCCATCGGTTTCAACACGAATCAGATAGATTCCGGAGGGCACTTGCTCACCATTGTCATCGGCAAGGTCCCAAGGCGTTCCTCCGTCGCCGTCGAACTCTTCAAGCGTCCTCACATGCTCTCCGCCAAGTGCAAAAATATTGAGCTGTGCCGTACGTGGTAATCCTGCAATAATCACGCGCCCCGCATGTTGGTCCGAGCGGTAGGGATTTGGGAAGACAAACACATCCGTGAGATCATCGGCGAAATCGCCAAGGGACGCAACATTGCCCTCGGACGCGAGTGTCGCGCCGTCAGCGCCCTCAAGACCGGATACGACGATTGTTGTGCGCAAACCCGTCGCACCGAGTGCGCGGCCCGAAATAGTCAGCTCCACCTCATCAGAGTTGCCGTCTTCGAATCCGACGACCGAGACCTGACCAGTTGGATCGACACGATAGTTCGAGGCATCTCTTGCAATCGCAGCGTTCAATGGTTTGTTAAACACAAGTCTGGCGCGGCTTCCATCCACGATTTCCCACGACACGAGAAGCAGGGTCCCCTCCTCTCCAGCCAATGGCACATCGATTCCAACCGACGCTTGGCCCACGGGAGTCCCCTCGCTATCTCTCACGTCCGACCAGTCGACGCTATTCGGTCCCGACGCTAGTCCCGCAAACTGAAGAGCGATCGAGAATCCATCTTCTTCGAACAGAAGTGACGAGGACGGCTGCGACCCGGCCAGCTTGAACTGTTCTGGCGCCGTCTGCGGATCGATCTTCTCCGTAAACGTGAGCCGAACATAATCGCCCGGCGGATATCCCACACGACTTACTGTTGCCGGAATGTGCGGTCGAACCCTACGGAAAGCAGTGAGATCCGAGCTTGCAGAACCGTACGACGCGCGCAGTGCGTAGTCTCGCTCGCTGAATGTCGATAGGGTGAGATCTGAACCCGCGGTGGTTGCAACGGGGTTGAAAGGTTGTCCTGGCTCTGCTGCGAACACAGTAACGGAGTCAGCCGGCGTACTCCACGCCAGCCGCACGTTCCCGGCGTCGATAGCGTAGGCCGATGTCCACTGAGGCGGTGCAAGCCCAGCCTGGGCAGGGTTGTAGGTAAATAGTCGTGACAAACCGTCTGCGCCAGAGACAACGATTTCGGGAACGAGATCGCCATCGAAATCTTCCGCTACGACGCGGATGCTCCGTAATCCGGTAGGGACGTTTGCGCCAGAAATCGCTCCGGAATGGAAGATTGGTTTCCAACCGCTGGCAGCGCTCAGGATCCATAGATCCGGCGAATGCACGACGATGAGTTCATCCGTGCCGTCCAGGTCAAAATCTGCGGCCGCCATTGTGCCATGGCGGGTTGCGAGGCTCTGAAAGGCGATGGTGTGCTCCAGACTAAACTGGTTGTTGCCCGTGTTGTTGAAACCCTGCGCCAAGCCATATGCCGCACCGTCCAGCCCGCCCGCGGTTCGAGGAGTCGTCATCCCCCAAAACTCCTCTACGCCATCGCCATCAAAATCTCCTTGAACGAGCCGAGCCCCTGCGCTGTAGCGGTCAGTCTCAAAGGTCCAAACGGGAGGGAAATTGTGAGCGATCGTGTGTTCGTACAGGATGTAATCGCCGTCGTAATCGCCGCTGAGCCACTCGTTCTTGCCATCGTCGTCAAAGTCTCCAAACAGCCCCTGCGAGTCATTGAAAATGTTTTCCGGCTCTTCATCATCCGAATTGGCTGTCGGGTTCTCAAGCTCAGCTATCTGCGAATATGTGGAGCCGCTTCGTTCGAATATCCGCCATTGGGTCGCAGGGACTTGGCCCTCAGCATCTCGCAAGCGCAGATCGTGACCAATGATCTCCTGAAGGCCGTCTCCATCCAGATCGACCAGTTTCACTCCCCAAAGGGGACGCCTCGTTGAGCCTGGCGGGGTCGTATCCTCAAAAATGATCTGGGAGGGGTAGCACGCCTCCGTGTCAGTGAACGTCGGGCAATCAACCGCCCGAGCGGCGGCTTCGACGAGGAAAGTGTTGGGCCCGAACTGAAAGAGGATTTCGCGGCGACCGTCATTGTCAGTGTCCCCCTCATCGCGCGGAATCAGCGACGCAATAAGCTGGCGGTCCTGAATGAAAGAGTTCTCCCCTGCCCACTCGTAGACATAAACGCTGTCGCTCGGTTCGCCGTCCACGAGCCTGTTTTGAACGACCTCCCGGAGCCCATCAAAATCAAAATCTGTGGACTTCTCAAGGAAGTAGCCGGAAGGCATGTCGAGAAGGGTTTCTGAGAACAATGCGCTGTTGAGTTGAAGCGCCTCCAGCAGGATGCTTGATTGGGCGGATGATGAAAGGCCCGACGCGTTTTCGACGGTTATCCGAGCGGTCACAGATCCAATTTCGCCGTTGCTGTTTGGCCAAAAGAGTCCATGCCTCTCCTCCCGGTTCTCACTCGTCACGTATGCGATCTGCCCCCCGCCACGCTCGACCTCAAGTTTCGCTTCGGTTACGTCGTCCGTTGAAAGTGCGATAAGCACGCCCTGCCTTCCATCGAAATAGGCGGGGCCAGCGTAGGACACGTCAAGGGATGGCGGCGATCTGTCAATCGTCACACGCCGCCGATCCTCAAGTGTTTGGCCGTTGACAAGCTCAACAACCAGACGAACCAAATAAAGCCCCTCGCCCAGCGACCCCGTCTCCCACGACCCAAGCGTCGCCTCGCGGATTTGGGTCTGAACGGGTCCAACGATAGAGGTCCACGAGCCGATGGGAGATGTGTTGTTCGCCGGGTCGAACGTTGCGTAGTCAACGCTCCACGAGGAAAACAGTGGTGCTATGGCGGACCCGATGATCGGCAAGGCACCACTACCTCCACCGTCGTCCTGTCTGGGACTGGTTAGGGAGACGTTCGTTGGATAGGGTAGTCCGAGTGCATTGGCAACATCGAGGAGGCCTGCTCCAGTACGGTCGTCCCATCCCGGCTCCCGCAGGTCGCGCGCGGTGGACGTAACTATTCCACGAATAGATTCTGGGCTGAGAGCTGGGTCGATTGAGCGAAGCAGTGCCGCTGCTCCAGTTACCTGCGGTGCCGAAAGAGATGACCCGCTGCGACGCCCATAGAGTTGCTCCTCGAACGGACGCGGGTCACTCTCGTGTGGTGCGAGCGTGGTAAAAATAGCCGTTCCGGGCGCGCCAAGATCAATTCCGGGTCCGAACTGTCCACCGACGCCTTCAATATCGTTCCCATCTTGCGTAAACCACGCCACGCCGATCGTCTCTGGATAATCGGATGGATAGTGAACATCATCACCTCCCGCATTGCCTCCGGAGGCGACCACAACTGTCCCTTGGTTGTAGGCGTATCGAATGGCCTCGTGAAGGAGTGGGCTGTCCTCCGTGCGACCAAACGAGAGGTTGATGGCATCGACGCCAAGATCAGCAGCATAAACAATGGCAGCGGCCAAGTCGTCATCTTCCGCGACGCCATCCCGCCCAAAAGCCCGGATCGGGACAATCTTAGCTCCGGGGGCTACGCCTGCAATTCCTGCCCCATTCCCGAGTGCAGCCGACATCACCCCTGCCGTAAGCGTCCCGTGTTCCTGAGTCCCGTCTTCGGAGGGATCGTTGTCGCGTACGAAGTAATCGCCGCTATCCACGCTAATGTTTCGATCAACGAAGTCGTAGCCGTTGACGTCATCAACAAATCCGTTGCCGTCGTCGTCGATACCGTTGTTTGGAATCTCTCCGGCGTTAATCCACACCTGCCCGAGAAAATCGGGGTGTTCCATGTAGAGCCCAGTGTCAATCAGTCCGATGAGTACAGAGGCCGACCCAGTCGTTTGCTCCCATGCCTCAGGAACGCGGATAACATTGAGGTGCCCTAAACTGTCGGCAAAAGGTTCGTCGTCAAAATCCTCGACCATATCCAAAGTGTATGTGCCATTCGGCTGCGCGTACAGAACGCCCGGCGTTGCAGCCCACATCCTTTGTTGACCCAAGAGGTCGGCGACGGGGCCCAGCGCCAATACGAACACGTTGTCGGTAAAAGAACCGTTCTTGGGGGTCTCCGCAAATGCATGGCGGACACTGAGGACGTTTTCAAACAATGACGCCGGTACTCCCTGGACGGCTCTCGCTTCCTCCAACGAGTTCTTCAGGGGACCATCATACCCGTCACTCAATCGCACGATCAACTCCGTTTGCGCACCAGTCGGAGACGCAACGACCACGAGTAAAACGATGCCGAGAAACCAGAAACGGTTACGAAACATTGCGAACACGTCTGTTAGATAGCGAAGTGAGCAGTGACGTATCGACGCAAATAGGCAGCTAGTTGGCGCGGTGGGCTAGGCCTTCTTTATAGCTGGTTGCGAGCGTGTAGCCGATGAGATAACGGACGGCGTAGTTCGAGAGCCGATTCGGAAGGTAAGGCAAGATGCGGCGCACACTTTTTGCAATGCCCGGACGCAGAAGCGCACGGATGGCTTTGGTTCGCAGCGACGCGACGGGGGACGAAACTACAACATCAACGCCTGTCCACTGGGCCAATTCGGGGTAGTCCATTACCATGGCTGGCAAGTTGTCTCGGCCAAACTCCCGCATCTTCGCTAAGGCCATTTCGAGTGACCCGAGGTCATGCAGCCTCACGTTGGCATCCGGAGCGTAGCGAAGACCGTCCGGGTAATTGCGCGAGATTCGAACGGCAATCTCCAGATCCTCACCATAGCTGATGTCGTCGTTAAAGTCGCCTATGTGGCGCAAAACCTCCCTACGTACGCATGAGGCTGTTGTGAGGAAGTACTTCCAAGGCGTTGGCGCGTGGGTATGAATCGCCGAAGGGCCGCGACGATCCCACTTTGTGTAGCGCACGAAGGCATCTTCTGGATCGTCCGAAACCATTTCGAGCCTTCCAATTGCGGCTATAACACCTTCCTGTGCAACTGTTCGTTTCAAACAGTCCAGGAATCCCGGCTCAGGTGCCGCGTCGGCGTCAAGAAACACGATGGCATTTCCTGTTGCCGCCTTCAACCCTGTGTTCCGGGCTGCTGCTCTCCCCTTGTTCGTCTCATGCGAGAGAATCTTGACGATGTGTTGGGCAGCGTTTGTCGACTCCTCAATCCGCGTGTCTAATACCTTCCGCGTTTCATCCCGAGATCCGTCATCTACAAAGATCCACTCCGCACGCTCTCGCTGCGCGAGCATGGCCGGCACGGTTTCGGGCAGGACATGTGCCGCGTTGAACATCGGAACGACGACAGACAGCATTACAGAAGATTGTCTACAAGAAACCGTTCGAACGCGGCCGTGCTTTCGGCCCACGAGAACTGCTGAACCGCCAGCATTCCGGCTTGTGCCAATCGCTTGCGTGCTTGAGAATCGTTCAGGACGTCAAGCGTTGCATTGACCAGAGCGTCTGCGTTTCCAGGCTCTACGAGACGAGCGGACTCGCCATCAACGAGATACTCCTGGATGCCGTCGTTCTCTGAGGCTATGACCGCACAACCACAGGCGGCAGCCTCCATTGTTACCAACCCCCAGCCCTCGCTGGAGCTTGTACTCCATACAATCGCAGCCTGATTGTAAAGCGCGCGAAGTGTCCGACCCGTAGGGCGAATGTGGACGTTCACCCACGGGGGCATCTTGTGTGAAGGAGGCCGGGCGCAGAAAACATCCGCCTCTAGTTCAGGCAGTCTGGCTTTCAACCCGTGAAGTGCCGCAACGAGTACGTCCGGGCCCTTGACTTCCTGCCGGTGGTAAAGAGCGATGACCCTCTGGCCGCGCTCTTCGATACTCCGTTCAAGGAAAAACTCGTTCGGATCGATCGCGTTTGGAACTACGCCAATCACAGACTCCCCTTCTTCCTCAACCCGCTTCTTAATCCATTTTGCTATTGTAATATTGGCCATCGGATAACGCCAGGTCTCAATCGCGCCCGAATCGATGAATGTCTCCACGTGTTGTAGGAAATACGCTTTTGCTCCATTCTTGGGGCTCAGATCTCGAACCCACGACGCCGTTTGGACGCCCGTTGCAATGACAACATCGGCATCGGGAAGGTGCTGATCGTCAATCGTTGGAACGATGAGCGTTTGGACTCCATCGACTGCGTAATACGGTTGGGAATCGACGTGATGGAATGCATCGCGAACGCGAATGGCCATCGACATGGCCGAACCCTTCAGCCCGCCGCCGAGCTTGCTGGGACAAGCAA
>JBBKWZ010000256.1:0-15572 GCA_037969195.1 Rubricoccaceae bacterium
GCATTCGGTTGGGATGATCTTTCAAGCGCCCATTCTTGGTTTCATCGACGAAGATGCCGCACCAATCATCGCGTTCGTCATTTTTATCGGTGGCGCGTTTGCCGTTCTGGAAAAAACCGGTGCCGTCACGGCTTCCTTACGCAGAATGGTGAGGGCGTCGCAACGGTCGAAATTGATTGAAATGATGCTGGTCCCGCTATTCATGGCGTTGTTCTCGCTCGGAGGTGCAGTGTTTGGTATGGCGGAGGAGACGATTCCGTTCATACTGATTTTCGTCCCTCTAGCTCTTGCGCTTGGTTATGATTCGCTAACCGGGGCGGCCATTCCGTTTCTCGGATCAGCGGCTGGCTTTGCCGCGGCGTTCTTCAATCCGTTTACCGTTGGCGTGGCACAGGGTATTGCAGACGTTCCGCTGTTCTCGGGCGCTGGATTTCGCATCGTTTTGTGGTTCATCATTACGTCTACGGTCATTTGTTTTGTCGTTTGGCATGCCCTTCGGGTCCGGCGCGATCCATCGAAGAGCCCTACAGCTGAGCTAGACAAGCGCAAGCGGGAAGAAGGGTTGCATCTCGATGACGCTGACGAGACGTTTACGTCACGCCAGAAAGCCGTGCTTGGCATCTTCTTCGCCGGGTTGATTGTGCTTGTATGGGGCGTATTGCCGACTGCAAAAGGCGGGTTGGGCTGGTACATCACAGAAATCGCTGCGCTGTTCATTGCCATGGGGGTATTGATTGGTATGGTAGGTGGGCTAGGTGCAAATCAAACGTCCAGATCTTTCATGGATGGCGCACGTGATCTCGTCTCCACAGCCGTCATCATCGGAATTGCCCGGGGGATTCTTGTTGTGCTTCAGGATGGGCAGGTTATTGACACCATTCTCCATGGGATGGCCTCAGCGTTGGAAGGGATGGGTTCTGCGGGAGCTGCGATGGCGATGTTTGCAGCACAAACAGCGATCAATTTCTTCGTTCCATCTGGAAGTGGACAGGCCGCCCTCACCATGCCATTGATGGCCCCGCTTTCAGACTTGGTTGGGGTTACGCGCCAGACCGCAGTCTTGGCCTTTCAAATGGGAGATGGTTTCACCAATATGATCATCCCAACGAGTGCGGTTCTCATGGGCGTGCTCTCCTTGGCGGATATTCCATGGACGAAGTGGGCGCGCTGGATCCTTCCTCTCCAGCTTGGCCTTTTCATTTTGGGATTGCTCGTTCTCTTTGTTGCAGTTCAGGTGGGCTTTTAAGTATCCCGTTTTGGAACAGCGCTTGCAAGATCGATGTCACACGTACGGACACGTGTATTTTTCCTCTGAAGCACATTTTGTGAGAGCTTCGTCCGTATTGCGCTCTCAAAACTGTCCAGCGCTGACTACATGTCGGCCTGACCTCTCAAACACCAACTCATCTCTACAACCCATGAAGATCCTTACCACCAGCCGGATTCTTGGCCTCCTTGCCCTTGTGGCATTTGCTCTTCCCTCGCTGGCGCAGTCGCCTTTGGGCACATGGCGTACGATCGACGACGAAGACGGCGAGCCCAAGTCTCACATTCAGATTTACGAGCAGGGCGGCAAGCTCTTCGGTCGCGTTCTCTCTTTGCTTCCCGACGGTCGTCTCTGCACTCCGTGCGCGGATCAGTTTGAAGGCAGCAATATGCAAGGCGTCGTGGTTCTTCGCGACATGGAAGCCAACGGCAACGAGTGGTCTGGTGGTAACATCATCGATCCTGCCAACGGCCGTACTTATCGAGCCAAGATGGAGTTGGATGGCCCGAACCGCCTTCGGGTTCGAGGTTACCTCGGCATTTCCCTTCTTGGCCGAACGCAAGTTTGGGAGCGCGTTAACTAAAGCGCTTTCGAACCAGCGTGATTAACTACCGATCATTGATGTCGGGGCAACGCCCTCTGCCTTGCAGGCGGGGGGCGTTTCTGTATCTTTGGCCCGTCCGCAAAGGCATCATGCCTTAACCACTAGCCCCTATCGGTCTTCCCATACCATTTCAGCCATTTGAGGCGTCCCGCGTTTGCGGGATGTAACCTGCTATGAGCACGTTGAGCGGACACGTTCTCGTGCTCAACCAGGACTACCGCGCCCTGTCGGTGTGTAGTGTTGAACGTGCAATGGTGATGGTGTTTCTGCACAAAGCTGAGTTGGTGGTTGCGCATAACGGTCGGGCCGTGCGATCTGCGCACGATAGCTTCCCCTGGCCAAGTATTGTCCGATTGAAAGGCTACGTGAGGGTGCCGTATCGGCGCATCATGCTTACCCGACGCAACATCCTGCGCCGCGATGGCAACCACTGCCAATACTGTGGGAGCAACGACCGACTAACCTTGGATCATGTTCAACCGAAATCACGGGGTGGTCCGGATTCGTGGGACAACCTTGTCGCCGCCTGTGTTCCATGTAACAACAGGAAGGGAAACCACACGCCTGAAGAAGCGGGCATGACGCTTCGCCGCCGCCCGTTCCGGCCATCGCACGTCATGTACCTCCGCGACTTCCTTGGCTCGCTGGAAGAAACGTGGAAGCCTTATCTATACGCCGCCTGAGTGTGCGCTTTTCGGTGATTGTGGATTGCGCAAGGCACTTGGTTATCTGGCGCCCGTACAGGCGGGCTCAACTTCTCTGCTCCGGCATTCCCTGAATGAACTTTCTTTCCAATCCCGTTGTCGCGCGGCTTCTCTGGGTGCTTCCCCTGTTGATGTTCTTGATATCGGGAGCGCTATTGCGCGCCGGCTTGGGTCAGAAGAACGCTGTGGATTTTGGCGAAGCCATCGAAGCCCGAATCGATTCGTTGGATATCCGGGAGCGGGCAGAAATCACGCACGGAGCTGTCTATCTGAGCTACACATTGCCGGATGGGACGATCGTTGAACGGCAGCCGGTTGAGATGCAACTGGTGTTCATCAAACAACTGGAAGGGCAAGAAGGAGAAACGATTCAGATTCGCGTAGACGAAGAGTCGGGCCAGATTGTGCAGGAGGAACACGGTCGGGCACAGTGGATCCTTACACTGAGTTTCGCGGCAATGGCGCTCGTTGGTGCACTCGGGTTGGTGTGGATGGTCGCGGGCTGGAACCGGTTCCTGAAGAGGGAAGGGGATCCGGGGCTCCGAGGCGCCGCAGTCTGATCCCCACCAAGAAGACGAGTACACACTTGGCGTCCTAGATTGCCCAAGGACTAAGCTTCCCGTGCTCAATGGACTCGGGACTCCCAGTACCGATTTCTAGTTTTAGCGCGTGATTTCAGCCGTAGAGGGCGTAAAACCAAATCCCTCTGGTCCGAAATATTGAGGCTGAACTGTGTACGTAGTCTGGCTTCCACTCATCCAGCCCGTTAGGGCGCCTGCACCTGCGATTGGCGGTCCAAAATAGGTGACCCCCAGCAGTGCAGTTTCGCTAGGCGAGAAATTTAGAGCGCAAAAATCACCCGGTTGGCAGCGAGGAACGCTTAACAATCCTACACCAACGCCAACAACAACTCCAACTGCGATTCCGACGACCAGCCCTTCGAGCGCTCCTCGTCCCCCGCTCTGGAATTGAACTGAGAGGAGATCGGAGGTGGGTGCCGTGCGGGTTCCTCCGCTCTCGGAATCGATCCATGTGGCAATGTCCGGCGCCAAATGCAACGACCGGGCTGCAACTTGTTCGCCCGTATTGAACACAACTACAGCTGTCGAGCTGCTACCTCTCTCGTTTATCTCTGCGTGCGAGTGGGGTAGGAGGGTTCGTGTGTGGGTGCAGCCAGTGAGCACAAAGAGTACAGAGATCGCGAACAGGCTTGATGTGGCGTTGGAGGAAAAGCGGTACATGACAATTCATGCATGGAAAGTGTGCATTAGTTAGTGGCGTAGGCAGGCCAACATTATAGATGGCAGCTGCTTGCCGCGGCTTCAGCTAGTCTGAAGTTATGCAGTACGTTTTTGAACGTGTAGTTACACCTCCTGATAAATCTCCCCGCCAGCCTCTGCGAACTCGCGCGACTTCTCGCGCATGCCTTCTGGGATGGCTGCCTCCAAATCCACGCCGTGCTCGGCGGCGTAATCTCGAACGTCCTGGGTAATTTTCATCGAACAGAACTTGGGGCCGCACATCGAGCAGAAGTGCGCCACTTTGGAGGATTCTTTCGGAAGCGTTTCGTCGTGATAGGAACGCGCCTTCTCGGGGTCGAGGCCGAGGTTGAACTGGTCCTCCCAGCGGAATTCGAACCGTGCTTTTGACAGCGCGTTGTCACGGGCCTGTGCGCCGGGATGACCTTTGGCGAGGTCCGCAGCGTGTGCCGCGATCTTGTATGTGATCACACCTTCGCGCACGTCGTCGCGGTTAGGTAGACCGAGGTGTTCCTTCGGCGTCACGTAGCAGAGCATCGCACAGCCATACCAACCGATCATCGCCGCGCCAATGCCCGATGTGATATGGTCGTAGCCCGGCGCGATGTCGGTCGTGAGTGGCCCGAGTGTGTAGAACGGGGCCTCGCCGCACCAGTCGAGCTGTTTCTGCATGTTCTCCTGAATGAGGTGCATGGGCACGTGGCCCGGCCCCTCGTTCATCACCTGAACGTCTTGTGCCCAGGCTCGCTTGGTTAACTCGCCTTGCACGTAGAGCTCGGCGAACTGCGCGTCATCGTTGGCGTCCTCGATCGAACCCGGGCGGAGTCCGTCGCCAATGGAGAACGACACGTCGTAGGCGGCCATAATCTCGCAAATATCGTCCCAGTGCGTGTAGAGGAAGCTCTCCTTGTGATGCGCTAGGCACCATTTCGCCATAATCGATCCGCCGCGCGAGACGATGCCCGTCCGGCGCTTCGCCGTGAGCGGAACGAATCGGAGCAAGACGCCCGCGTGAATCGTGAAGTAGTCAACGCCCTGCTCAGCCTGCTCAATAAGCGTGTCGCGGAAGATGTCCCATGTCAATTCCTCGGGCTCGCCGCCAACCTTCTCGAGCGCCTGATAGATCGGCACCGTCCCGATGGGGACGGGGGAGTTGCGGAGCATCCATTCCCGCGTTTCGTGGATGTTCTTGCCCGTCGAAAGATCCATCACGTTATCCGCGCCCCAACGGATAGCCCAGACGAGTTTCTCGACTTCCTCTGCAATGCTCGACGTAACCGCCGAGTTGCCC
Source organism: Rubricoccaceae bacterium (assembly GCA_037969195.1). GTDB lineage: Bacteria > Bacteroidota > Rhodothermia > Rhodothermales > Rubricoccaceae > JAHEJB01. Next base: position 5,126 of record JBBKWZ010000256.1, read on the forward strand.
ATGTTGGCGTTGATCTTGACGAGGAAGTTGCGGCCGATAATCATCGGCTCCAGTTCGGGGTGGTTGATGTTTGCTGGGATGATGGCCCGCCCTCGAGCCACCTCGCTCCGCACAAACTCTGGCGTGATGCCCTTCGGGATCGCCGCTCCAAATGCTTGGCCCGCGTGCTGGTGGAACAGGTCTGGGTTGGTTTCGCGCAGGGCTTCCAGTTTCTGGCCTTCCCGGATGGCGATGAACTCCATCTCTGGTGTGATCTCTCCGCGCCGCGCATAGTGCATCTGCGTAACTGTCTTACCCGATTTTGCTCGCCGTGGCGTTCGGACATGCTCAAAACGCAGGTGGTCCAGTTCGCCGTCCAAGGCTCGTTCGCGGCCGAACGCACTACTGAGATCGCCCAACTGCTCTGTATCTCCACGCTCCTCAATCCATCTACCCCGAACGCTTGGAAGGCCCGCTCGGAGGTCAATGGCTGCTTCCGGATCGGTGTAGGGGCCGGACGTGTCGTAGACGGGGATGGCAGGGTTTTCTTCCATGCCAAAACTGGCTCCCGTCGCGGACTGTTCAATGAGCCGCATGGGAACGAGAAGGTCGGGCCGACTTCCCTCTACAAAAATCTTTCGCGAACCGGGGAAGGGGCGGCGAACCTCTTCGGAGAGTTCGCTGAGGCGGTCGTGCGTCTGTGCGTCCGCGTTGCGCTTCTGCGCAGCGGTTGTCGTCTGGAGTTCCATTGTGGCTTCCGAAAGAGGAGAGATTGGTCGGAAGCCGGAGCGCAGCACATCTGCGAGACCGAAGAAGCCTCCCTACGCCGGTCTTAACCGGATCAGGTGCTGAGGGTTTTTCTCAGCCGCGACTAGGTCGCGGCACCCCTGGCTTCCGTTGACGCAAGTTACGACGTGCGGAGTGGGGGTGTTGAGGCGCACACTTTCAAGACCGACGATCGCCTCGATGCTAAACACGCCTACCGGAGCAGTGTGACCGTCTGAGTTTCGACGAACGAAGTCCCCGATACGCGAACGAAATAGATGCCCGGCGGCATGCCATCGGCATACAATGGAATGGTATACGTCCCCGAGACCTCGCCCTCGTACAGCGATCGGACGCCGCGGCCGAGTGCATCGTAAATCACTATCCTGATCGATTCCGGTGCCGGGAGAGAAATCATGATTGTCGCCGTTTCTGCAAAGGGATTAGGAGTAACGCTGATACGCCGCTCGGATACCCTTGGCGACTCGGCACTAGTTGGGATCACCTCAAGACTTTCTATGAGAAAAAGACCGCGGGTGCGGTCGTTGACAAGAAGCGGTCCGGCGTTCTCGTTCAGTGGGCTGCTGAAGAATGGATAAACGCTCCATGCGCCTATAAACGTGGCGTCGTCGTTCTCGGGGTAGGTGTCGAAGTACGCCACTGCCTGCAGATCTCGGTCGGGTCCGTCGAGCTCTTGAAGAATGCGAAGCCCAGATGCGTTGTTCGACAGAAAGATCTGGGGCCAGATCGTGTAGAGATTGTGGTCTATTGCATCTGTGCCGTGGAAGTACTCATCAAGGAGAGAAGGCGCGTCGAGATCGGCGACGTCGAAACGAAGGGTCCGCGTGCTGGGCACAGAACCGTTCAGTTCATCGGACTCATCGTCACCGTAGAGCAGGTCATTTCCGTCGTACCACCCTTGGTGCGTATAGCCTACGTTTGGATAGGTCACCGTCGAGATCAGTGCGGGAGCCGCTTTATCTGTCACATCCACGATCGCGACGTGGTCCTCATTAAAGGCGAAGCAAATCTCTTGTCCGAGGTAGTCAGCGTCCGATCCATCGTAAACAAGACAGTGGGCATCGTGCGTGTAGCCTTGGCTCGAAAAGCAGCCGGCGAATACGGGCGACCCAGGAGAGCGGATGTCGACGATATGGAGCCCTCCAGTGCAGTCATTGCCTCCAAGGAGATATGCGAAGCCTGATGCCTCGTCAATGGCAACGTTGTGTGTGCCACCGATCTCGTTACCGGATGGGCCATAGTAAACGACATCCGCATTGAAGAGCCGGGTGGGGTCGGGAGTAAGACCACGGAGGCGCGTCAGATCAAAGACCTGCATTCCGTGATCATCGGTCCCGTCAGCGACGATATAGGCATGATTAGAAAAGACTTTGATGTCCCGCCAGGATGTAGCGATGGTTTCCGTCGGAAGGCCACCTAGGGACAGTGGAGCGTCAGAATCAGTCACATCCACGAAGAACGTACCCGAGCGGTTGCCAACCAGCGCGTATCGCCGTTCGGTTTGGGCGTCGGCCCAACCCCAGATATCGTTGCCGCGATAGGGGAGGCCCGTGTTGGGGTCGGTAGGCACGCCCATTTCGGCAAGAGGTACTCTGCTTATGAGACCGATGCCTTCACATGGATAGAGCGTGCCGTCAATCGGATCTGTTGCAACGCCGTTTTCACATGGCGCGGTCGTTTGGGCCGAGGACCCCTCAATGGCCAGAGCCAAACAACAACTGAGAAAAACGGCGTGGAGATATCGCATTCGGTCTCGTGATTATGGCTTCCAAGCAGGCTTTTGGTCAGAAGGAATGTAGGTCGCAGCAGGAAACCGGACGTGATGTGTTTCGAAACTCCGAACGCACGTTTATGCGTCACACGCTTTTAGTCATCGTTAGAGATCGCCGCGTTTTGGTCATGGAGCAATCGCCATGCTTCAGAGGGTCGCCTTCCTGGGCTAGCCAAGCAACGCATCAATTCCTCCCCTCATGCTCAGTCGCGGGCGTCTGGCGAAGCTTCCAATGTCGGCAGTCCGTTTGAGGATCCATTGCCGGAAGTATCGAGCACAAGCCGGTTGGGTGGATGGACCAACGAAAGGCCAGCACTTTCAAGGAGTTCCAGGCATCCGAACATCAGATCTTGCCGAGTCTCCAGAAAGAGGTTCCACTTTGTGCTGACGGTAAATGCTCGTGCGCGCACCACTACGTGCGATTCTTTAAAGTCGGACAAGTGAACCTCTACACTGCTTTCCCTAACATTTACGAGGGCTGCAAACGCCGTTTGTACGTCTTCTACAAACCGCTTGAGATCGGTTGCCGTTGCAGGGAGGCTAATGCCCAAATCGAACGCGATGAGGCGCCCCTTACGCTCGGAGAGGTTGGTGATAAATGATCCGGTAAACGTCTGATTCGGGACGCACACAATGGACGAGTCATCCTGCCGAATCCGCGTCGTGCGGAAGCCAACTTCCTCGACTGTACCGGACACGCCATTTACTTCAACGTAGTCTTCGACCTGAAAGGGCGCGTCCGTAAAGAGAATAAGCGAACCAAAAAAGTTGGCGACGGAATCCTGCGCGGCCAGGGCGAGTGCGAGCCCGCCAATTCCGAGCCCCGTTACCACGCTGAGAACCGAAAAGCCCATGTTCTGAACGACGAAGATTCCTCCGAGCACAGCCAGAAAGACTTTCAAGGTTTTTCTGAGAAGCGGAACGGCTTGGTCATCGATGCGGGTTTGTGTTGTATCCGCCATCCGCTCCGCAACAGAAGCGAGCACATCAACTACTCGAAAGAAGACCCAGATGACACCAATCATCAGGGCGATATCCAGGCCCTGCGCCACAATGAGCCGGGTATTGACCGGTTCGATCGGGAGAAGCAGGATTATAGCCGCGACCTTCCACAAAAGGATCTGAACGATGACGGCCAGCGGTTTCGCTAATAGTCGGGTCGCTTCGTCATCCCACTTTACTTGCGTTCCTTTTGCCCGCCGGCCGAAGATCCCAAATAGCGTGCCGATCACCTTCCGGCTCGCGAAGCCAACAAAAATGATGAGGAATGCCACGCCCAGACGCCAACCGGCAACACCCCACAGTACGTCACCCCCCATCGCGCCAAATTGTTGGAAGAGGTCGTTCATGGTTTCTAGACGAGCGCTGCAGAGGTGATGCAGAAAAACCCGCAACAACATTCGCGGACATTCGATTTTGCTAACGGGTGATAATACGCGCCAGCACCTTCATCAGGAAGACTCCGATATGCAGACCCTACCTGATAAACGAGACCGCAACTTGCGATGGCTGCGCTGCGGAAATTCCCTCAACAGGCTGCATCTTGAAATGCATGGTCCGCACAATTTGCTCAGCCACGATATCGAGGCCAAATCCGATGGGTTCAGCAACATCTGTCTGGATAACCCAGCCGTCGTTGTCTGTCTCAAACCGCACGATGGATTCGCCCCTAGCTCGCCTCATCAACGCCATCGGTGGAAATTGCACATCCTCAATGAAACGCTGGACCTCGCGCGAATTCTCAAGTCGGTCATAGTCGAAGTCTACCAGCCTAATGATGGGACCGTTGTTTGCCACAACCTCCGTATTGACTGCTGAGGAGGATTCCGGGACCGTAGTCGTTCCAGACTGGGGGGCATTGGACGGCGCAGAGCCTGGCTCTGCTCTCATGTTCGCGGCTCCCACTTCGCTGGCCTGATTGCGAAGACGCTCAGCTTCCCGGTGCAGGGCGTCGCGCTCCAGAACCATCTGCTCCCGGTCGGCGATCATGCGAAGGCGTTCCTGCATTAGCTGGGACCGTTGCTCCTCCAGTTCGCGGATGCGGGCTCCAAGCTCGGTGTTTTCCCGCCGAAGATCTGCGGCGGTTAAAGCGTACTCGTCACGTTCCATGGCGGCCTCGTCGCGAGACGTCCGAAGTTGTCGGAGAACGTCCGCTGAGGATCCCGACAGTTCCCGGACCGGTTCGCTGGCGAGGCCGTCACGGGTTTGATTTAGCCGGGTTCGTTCCGCTCGCAGCCGCGTTACCTCATTGGCAAGCGCTGACGTCTCGGCCCGGAGCGCGGCCACCTGGCCGCTCAGCTCGTCCGCGCTTACTCGGAGCGTTGCTCGTTCCGCGGCAAGCTGTGCTCGAGATGTCTGATTCGAAGCTTCCTGAGCCGCAACTTGCTCCGCGAGTTGATCGCGCGTGGCCTGGGTTCGAGTGGCATCCTCCCTCACGCGGGCATTCGAAGCCTGGAGTTCGGCAATTTCAGCATGCAGGTTAGGGACACCATGAGAAATCGAAGATGCCTCCGAACGAAGTCGAGCAAGTTCGGCTTCTAGGCGAGCCTGTTCGCCTGTCAAATCCGTATCGCCAGACCGCAGGCCTGCCAATTCGGATTGGGATCTTGCGATGGCCCGCTGCAATTCTTCGTGCCGCCGTGTAAGTCGAGTTGTCTCTGCGATGAGTTCTTCGCGCTCGTCCGTGGCCTCGGAAACACGCGACTGTGCCGCAATCAAAGCCGCCCGTTCGGCCTCGAATCTGATCGTTTGAGCAGAATTCGCCTGAATAGTAGACTGAAGCGCCGATATCTCGCTATCCAGACGGTCGCGCTCGACCTGCAATCTCGACGCTTCTGAGTTCACGGACATACGCTCGGACGTCAGCCGATCAACTTCTGCCGAAAGCTGCGCGTGTTGCCCTTCGAGCTCGCGATGACCGTTCTGGAGCCCGTCACGGTCGGCTCGAAGTCGCCGTACCTCTTCCTCGAGTTGTGACGCAGCGAGCGCCATCTGGCTCCGGGATTCCATCAACCGGTCGCGTTCTGTCAGCAACTCGGCCTGGCTGTCGGCGAGACGGTCACGTTCCGAAGTGAGTCGTTGCGTTTCGGTCGTTAAGGTCGCGACGGAGTTTCGTAGTGCCTGCGACTCCCCCGCAAGGCGAGTCTGTTCTCTCTGGAGTCGGGACTGCTCGGCTGTCATGCGGACGCGCTCGCCTTCGAGCCTGGCAACATCGTTTTCAAAGGCTTGGGTTGAACGGTAAGAGTTCGTGGCTAGACGATTCCGCTCGTCTTCTAGTCGGGCGCGCTCGGACTCGTATTCGCGAAGCGATTGTTCGTAGGCTTCCGTATCGCGGCGAAGCGTCGCGGCTTCTGCCTGAATGCGTGTTTGCTCGGCTTGAAGGCGAGTTCGTTCACTTGTCGCGGTCGCATTTGCCTGTTGCAGTCGAGCAATCTCTGCCGTCAGCCGGCTGCGCTCCCCCTGGTACGGATCGGATTGGTCCGTGAGCGCGTCGGCTCGCCGTTGGAGTGTTCTGACTTCTTCCAAAAGACGGGCGTGGTCTTCCGCAGAAGTAGCGCTTTGCTGTGTGTCTTGCTCCGCCTCACGGCGCGCGGCCTGTCGCTGGGCGGTCCTTGACACGGCGATTCGTTCTGCCTCCGCATCTCGGCGCGCAAGTTCCTGAGCCGAAGGCTCAGTGTTGGGCCGGACATGCGCAGTCTCCGCGCGAAGAGCAATCGGGGAGGACGAGACGATAGCCGTCTCTCCTGCATTCGCCCTGCTCCGATCCAGCCGGGCATAAGCCTCGATAAGGCCATTTGCCGAGAGCATTCTGGACGACGACCACAATTGTATTTCGCGCCCGTCCGAGGAAAACTCCAGATAGGTGTCGTTGAATTCACCGACGGGCCTTGCGCCCTCAAACTGATGGCTCGAAATTGTATACGTGCCTACGTTGGGCAGAGTTAAATAAACGTAGGTAAACGGATACTGGGAGAGTGGCGCTCCTTCGACCTCCAAATACTGGCCGTCAACCACAAGTGTAGGATTGTGGAGGCTAAACGTGATCTGCGCTGAGGCGGATGACGCCACAAGAAGCGCGGCGAAGAAGAGAAGTGTTCGAAAGGGCATGGTCATAGCGGCGCGCGCAATGCTGAAAGAAGTCCGTCCAGCCGGGCCTGAATTTTACGCTACAAATTGGGTAAGTCAGCATACCCAAGCAGCCAGTTGGACGCCCAAAAACTATCAACGTAGGATGGCAGCATCCGGGTCCACCGCCCAAGTGGAGTCGACGCCTCTCTCGTCCGGTTCGTCTGAATAGAAACGTTTCAGCCGGTGGGAGGAGAGCCCTAACACCCATCCGATCCACAAAGCCGTATTGGTTATTTGTTGGCGAAACGCGCCATGGCGATGGAAGCGCCTAGCTGATGTCTCGACGGGCTCATCGAGTAAAACGAAACGGCCTTCTTTTCTGAGCTTCCTCACCAAATCGAGATCCTCGAACATCGGCTGATCGGGGAAGCCGCCGATCTCTTCGAAAACATGACGGCGAATGAAGGGTGCCCGGTCACCAAAGGCGAGACGGTGCCAACGCATCCACAAACGCCACGACCATATCCGCATCCAAATGCTATCGTCATCAAACGTCGTGCGAAAACACCCGCCGGCTACTTCCGGATCGGAAAGCGCCCGCGTGATCACCTCTACAGCATCGTCCGGAAGCCGTGTATCCGCGTGGAGGAATACAAACACATCACCTGATGCCGCGATGGCGCCAGCGTTCATTTGCCGCGCGCGGCCACGCGTCCCATTCAGAACTCGAACGTATCGAGAAGCGATTTCGACTGTCGCGTCCTCCGAACCCCCATCAATTACAAGAACCTCATCGATGCCTGGTTGCCCTAGCACGTTAACCAGCGCTGCCTCTATAATCGCCTCCTCATTGAGGACCGGGATGACGATTGAGATTCGGTTTCGCCGCGCGCTCAAGGTCCTACCAGTACATCAGTTTCATGCAGAAGACCGAGCCGCCGGACTTCAGAAACTCACTCGTATCTACCTCAATAACGTCGAATCCAGCATCCCGGAGCTTCTGGTTTGTGATGAGACAACCTTTTTGGATGATGACGTGTTCGCCATCGGGCGAGTGGGCGTTGCACGCAAAGAGGCCTCGCGCCTCGTCTTCCGGTGCCTCGATAATTGTGTTGAAGTGCCCGCGGATGAGTTCGAGTCCCTCTGATTGGAAAGCGCCGGGATAGATCAGGACGGAGCTCTCATTCAGAGGGCAGAAACAGGTGTCGAGATGATAGAATTCGGGGTCGGTCATTTCTAGGGGGATCGCCGGAATGCCCAGCCGTTCGGTCAGCCTCTCGTAAACAATTCGGTCGGTGCGGTACCCGTATCCGCCCCACAGCAAGTAGCGACCTGGATGCCAAATTGCATCGCCCATGCCTTCAAAACCAGATACGATATCGCCATCGAGTTCAAGGATCTCATAGCCTGCTTTCTCGAAAAACTGAGCATAGAAGCCAACCTCGCCATGGCGTTGCGGGGCATGCATACGGCTAAGGACGACGCCCTGGCTTCCTCCTGGTGTTCGGTACGGCAACGTCTGATTCGCGCAGAACACCATGTCCGGTAGTCCTTTGGCACCGTCAACAACCGTCACGTCGACGCCGATTCTCTTGTACGTATCGCGCAATGCTTCCCACTGTCCTAGCGCCTGCGCTTTGTTCACGCTGCCAATATTGCCTTCCATGTGGGGGTTGATGACGTACTCGATTTTAAAGTGCGTCGGAGTGGTCATCAGAACGCGCCCCGGAAGTGGGATCGGCGGCAGAGACGTAATATCGAATCGGGAAGGGGAGATGGTTTCCATGCGGTCAGTTTTGTGGCGGCGAAAGATAGACGGAGAAGAGATGCGAGAGATCACAAAAAAAGGCGCCCCCGACTAACGGGGACGCCCAAGCTGTGTCGGAGAGCGCTTCTAGTGTTTCCGCTCGCTATGCATTCCGTCGAAAAATGAAGGTTCGAGGATAGCCTGAACCTGGACGGCATCACCGGATTCGCGGACGCGGACGCCATCAAGCATCGTGGCCATCTCCGGATTCTCCTGCTGCGTTGTAGTACGCATCAGCGAGATCGCACCACGGAGAACATCCGCTACATCACCGACGGCTGCGTTATCGCGCGGAATACCAACGGCTGTCATTTCCACCCCGCCACCTTCAAAGCCAAACGACATGACCCCTGAGCCCATCATGCTGGCCGCCTGCCCCATGCCAACCATCGGGCCATCGTGTCCAGCACCCGCGGCATCAGCATCCATTCCGCGGACGGCAAACCAGGCGCCATCAGGATGAGCTGTGCGTTCGATAAGGGCCATCATCTCCGCGTCTTCAGAAAGACCGTGCGCGCCACTCTCGATTCGGTCGATCATCGCATAGAGCACAGATTGTTCGCCCGCGACAGCCATTTCGTCATTGATCAAACCAAAGCCAAAGGTTCCGTCATCGTCATTTACGATGTAAACCGGAACATCCTTATACGTCGAACGCGTGACTTCAGCGGGAGCATTGTCGTCGAGATAAGCATCCACACGGGCGCGGTCGAAATCCGCATAGACGACAAATGCGGGTTGGTTGCGAATGCCATCGTGGTCGGATGCCGTCATGTAAACGCGGCGGATATCCTCTTCGGGGTTGAAGCCCGTAAGGCGCATAAACTCATTGAATCGTGACGCATCCTCACCCTCAAAGCCATCCGCCGAGAAGGGGCTGTCACGGCCTTCGAAAATTGAGCTCTGCCGTACGGCCTGCATGTTCACCATCCCGGCCATTTCCTCGCCAGCGGGGAGGATCTCCAGTGCATTGCGAGTTTGGAGGGCCAGCGACCCTGCTGGGCCGTTCGCCGCATCACCACATCCAAAAAGAAGAAGGGCGATTGCAGGAATAAGCAGGAAGGATCGCATAATCGGTCGGGATTGTGTGTGCATGAACGTCGTGCTAGAAGTCTTTTCGTCGGAAGAGCCAGAAGGAGCCCGCATATGCAATAACTCCAAACGCTAGCGACGAGATAAGAGGAGACCAAGACTCTACGGGTTGCCCGGTCACAAGTTGCGGAACGATGTACGTGCCTACATCGACAAACTTTGGTAGCACGTTGTACAGCGCTATCACGATTGCACGACCTGGTTGAGTGATCTGTTCTCGGAGGGGCTCGATGGCAAGAATGAGCGTCGCGAACAACAACCCAAACGTCAGGATCAGTGAGAGTGGCGTGCTGCCCGTCCACATGCTTGTAATCGTGATCAGGCTGTAGAGCACCATGAACATGGCAAAAACGGCCCCGATCGCCAAAAGAAATTGAGGGTTCCATACGCCCGTCTTGATGGACATTACCAGCCAGATCGCCCCGAGCAGATAGATCAGGAGCGCGAGCATGACCGCGCATACCCCGAGGAGTCGGCCTGTAAGAATCTTTGCGCGGCTAAGAGGTTTGGTCAGAAGCAGATCAACCTGGCCGCTTTCTAGCATGGAAGCGATAAGGCCGCCGGTTGCGAACAAGGCGAGCAGAATTCCAACCCAGTAAGCCGCACCTGCAGCGAACATTTCGGCGCCGAAGACGAACGTTTCAAGCAACGAACTTCCGAACGGTAAGTCCGGCGTCTCCGTCGCGATTTCGTCCTGGCCGACGACTTCGTCCCCAAACATCCGGACGCCTGCTAACGATCCCTCAATCACGTCGAGACATCCTCCACAACTTCAATGAATAGGTCTTCAAGGCTTTGTCGTAGCGGTTCGACTGCTTCGATCTCAACCCCGTCGCTTCGAAGTCCATCCCGCAGACTGTTCAGCATCGTCCGATCACTTGCCATGATTTGGTATTCCGCAAGGTCACCAGAGTGAGATCCGTCGACTTCGCTAATGTTGGCGT
>JBBKWZ010000257.1:0-7813 GCA_037969195.1 Rubricoccaceae bacterium
GTCCAAAGGTCGCGGAAGAATGGCCGTCCGTCGTAAGACAAACGAAGTGTCGCGAATGCGAGTGAGCGCATCCTGGTTATCTGCAATTACCTCCACATCGTCAACGAAGAAGGCGCGGGGCAAGTAGGCGGGGTTCTCGAGAACAAACAGGCCTGTTTCCTCACTGCGGTACACGGGTTCCAAGCCGGGTATCGGAGTGTCCGAAATCACATAGCGCGTGCTCATCAGGTTCAGCGCATTCTGGTTCAGCGGCTCTCCCGGCACCATCAACAGCCGATCGATGTAATCCTGATAGAGCGCGAGCTTCGCCGCGTGATATCCTCCAGTGGACTCATAGAAGAAGGGAGTTCGGCCGTCACTCATCGGATTCAGAGCCAGTGGCAGCGTCCGGAAATACCCGCCCCCCCCAGCCTCATCTACCTTGCTTTTGATGAAACTGTCGAAATCATAGGCTGGAATCGCATCGGCAACGTTGGAACGGCTGCGCAGAGCGGGACTTTCGCTATTGATATAGCGTCTGTCGACTCCCCAAAGATCGACTGTCGTGAGCAGTATGAAGCCCACTGCAATGGCCCAGGGTGGGATAACACGCCTGCGAAACAACACGAGCAATACCAGCGCGGCCGTCAGAATCCCCAAACTTCGGAGCGCATCACGCTTCAATATTGCCTTTCTCTCGCCGTGAAGCGTGACCAGATACTCGCTGGCGGCTGCCTGAACACGCGGATCGCTTTGGGGAGCGCCGGCCTGTTGGGCAACAGCCAGCTCTATTTGATCGGCTTCTCCCTCCCTGCCGAAGTCGAAGAAAGTACCGGCCCCCGCGTAAACAATAGCCAGCAGAACCAAGGCCGTGCTGAAGCTCAGATACAACCACCGCGTTTTTCGTCCGACGGCGCCATGCGTTGCCTCCCTACGCATGATGTAGTAGAGCCCGTACCCGGCAAGAACCGCCACAATCAACGCGACTGCCGCTAACCACGTCTCAGGCACGCGGAAGCTGTGAAAAAGCGGCATGTAGGAGAACAGTGGGCGATTGACCATCGGCAGATATTCGCCGAGCGCAAATAGCGTCATTAGGAAGGCGGCGATTCCTAACCCCGTAGTCGCGCGTCGGGCCACACCAAAAATGCCAAATCCTGAGAGAATGACGGTAAGCACGCCGAAGTAGTGTGGGCCGGCCGTAAACGGTTTGGCGCCCCAGTACGTTTGCCCAGCCCCGCCGTAGGCGTCGGCGACGACCAGCGTAATCATCTCCTTGATCCCCTGGCTCCACGCCATTGCATACTCCCAGGAAAGGCCTCCACCCGGCCCCGTCGCCCTGACGGTGAACGCCTTGTACTCCCATTGTGCTAGGTAGGGCTGTGCAACCATGAGCAATGCCAATACGCTCCCCAGCACTAGAAGTGATGTCGACACGCCAAAATGTCTCCACTTGCCAAGTCTTAAAGCGGAAATACCTTCCGCCATCCACCATACCCCGACGGCAAACACGATGTAATAGGTTATTTGCGGATGTCTAGCTCGAAGACTGACAGCCGCGGCGATCGCGAACAGTAACGCCAGTAGCAAGTTGCGGTACCATTTCGAATCCTCCGGCCTGTACAGGATGACTGCAACAGCCAACAACAGCCAAGGCGCGTAGGCGAGGGTTACAAACTTGGTGTTGTGACCCGCGATCAGTAGAAGCTGTAGGTAGGTCGTAAACCCAAACGCGACTGCCGCAAGTACGCCTGCCAGCGAGAATCGTGTAAGGAAGAAAACGAGCAAGTACATTCCACAGAGCAGCACAAAAAAGTGAGCGACTGGCCAAAGTCCGATGTTGCGCAACCCGCTAAGGACCGTGTCGACGCCCGGCGTGGCAGGTGGGTAGTGAATCATGTACCCCGGCATTCCCCCGAATAGGTTGGGTGCCCACAGCGCTTTCAGGCCGTTGCTTGAAGCCTCGTACTGCAGCATCGCTTCCGCCGTGCCCCGCCACTGGACCGTATCGCCGCCGACCAGTGTCTTGCCGCCAAACGTTGTTTGTGAAAAGAAACTCAGCGAGATGACGAGAAGAAACCCAACGCAGATGGTGTGTTGGGCCCACACTGGCAAATTCTCCCACGCTGTCTTCTCCCGCACAGTCGGTGACGACTTCCTGACTCGCCCACGCTCGTGCCAGACCTTGTTGCCTTTGAGCGGGGCAGGCTTCTGTGTTTTGCTCGTTGGCTTACTGCGAGTCGATTTTGCCATCGGAATGTGCGAGGCGACTACCCCGTCGGGGTTTGGAAGCCGGTTTCGGGAACGCTAGGGGAATTCGGGGAAATAGGCCAGGAAGATACGGGTTAGCCACCCTGTCCAACATTTGACCGCGCCAGTCTGATCTGCTGGAGTACCGCCGAAGCGTGACTCAAACCTAGTTTCGCGGGAGCCTCACCGCGGACGTCCACGCAAATGGGACCTGCGAATCCTCCGTTGGCGAGGAGCTCGAGTTGTTGCATCCATCCAACTGCTCCATCCCCCGGTGTCTTATCAGTCCAATCAGATCCGATTGCTTCGCCGTCTCGGACCGTTACCAGACTAATTTCTCCAGCCTCAATCAAGGCTTCGAGCCCTGACGCAGGGTTATGCCCCATCTGCAAAGCATCGGCTGGACTCCACGCGGCCATAACCGCGGGATGATCTGCGGCCGTTATCAGCTGCGCCAGACTTTCTCCCGACGAACACTCGGACAAGCAATCATTTCGCACGGCCAGAGAAATGCCATATTCGAGCGATATTGCGCCAGCCCTCGCCAATATGTTGGCCGCCTCTCTGAGATCATAATCCTCTCCTACCCCGGCGACGGCACCAGTGATGATCGTGTTGCAACCTACGCGATTGCAGAACGCTGCGACATCGGAGAGCAGCATCTGATCGTTCAGCCAAACCGCTCTCTCACGAACGGTTCCTTCGAAAAGACCAGGGTCGACACCGACAATCGGTAGTTCAGCCTCCGAAAGGCGAAAGCGAAGCTGCGGCTCGTTGACAAAGGGAACGCGGTTTCCTGACGTCCCAACGGTTCTGAGAACTACACCCTCCATCCCCCATAGCAGCGCATAGTGAATAGCACGGCTCAGGTTGGGTGTAACGGAATCCGTTATAAGTACAGGAAGCATGTGCAACCAGGCAAAGAAAAGGGCCGTCTGGACTAATCCAGACGGCCCTTTACTAACAAGATCTGCTTGATTTATTCGAAGCCGATCGTCAGGCCAGCCGTGAAACCGAGGCCGGGTTTGATGTCGTTTCCACCGCCAAGCGCGAAGCCATAGTCCGTGTACTCACGGGCAACAGCACCTTGTACAAAGACGGACACCGGGATTGAAGGAGGGGAAATGCGGAGGTACGGCGCTATCGTACCAGCATATGCACCGCTCGCATTTACAAAACCACGCTGGTCCTGGGCACGCATTAGGAGCGCTGCTCCTAATTCGAAAACACTAAACCGAAGTCCAGCACCCATTGTGAACATAAGGATGTTGTCGTTTGTATCGTCCGTCGCCGTTGCCGTTGTGGAGCAATCTGCAATGGTACAAACCACGACGTCGCCTGACTGAGGCATGTAGTAGTCAACTCCGCCAAAGAGACGGAAGCGCTCGCTCGGATAATCGAAGTCGGCACCAAAGAAAATGGCGTCTCTCTGATCAGACGATGATTGCATTGCAGAAGCATCGGGTTCAGCCGCAAGATCCAACATGTAACCGCCATGAATGCCAACGACGCGACCGCGGAAAGCACCGTAGAGTTTTAGACCCTGAAGCCCAAAAGCGGACTCCGAAACGGTGGTGCCTCCAATGTCAACCTTATCCTGAGCAACGTTCAACTGACCGCCAACACCAAACTTGAAACTGGTGAAGTTGATCACATTCAGTTGCACACCAACGGCTAATCTTTGCGACGTAACCTCTGCACCGCCTGTTAGGGGTACTTCCGATCCATTTGGTAGGTAAGCCATATCTACAGTTCCACGGCCATACTCAACGTATAGCTTGATGGGTGCAGAGTCGGCCGGACGACCGAAGGCATAGGTGTCGCCAGTGATTGAGCGGACGTCATCTACAGCGGACTCAAGCGCAACTGGCGCCTGGTCGCGCTCGCACGTGCGATCTTTTTTACACTCGCCGTCGGGAGCGACGAACAGCGAGCCGGAGAGTAAGGCTATTAGTGCCAAATTCAGCATGGGGGGTTCCTCCTAGTGAACAGGAAACGGGTGAGGTCGAGGTCCTCGTGAAATAGGGACAATGGCGGAAAGGCACAATAAACCAATACGGTTTGGTAAGTGGCCCGCCTGAACATCGCAAGGTACATAGCTGAATACCCTGAATCCAACACGTACATTGCCCATACTCGGGATATTCAAAGCACGTTTCCACGTACTCCCTTCCCTGACGGACTATTTATGGACCTGTTTTCGGACCGGGCTGCGGCTATCCTTGAGCACGAAAGGTCGCTACTGTGGAGGCTTCACGTTGTTCTGAGTGAACTAGGAGCGGACAGCGATACTATCCGGCGGGTGCTTGAGCTTGCGGAAGGCCTATCCAGCCTATTTCTCGTAGTAATTGTCGGCGAGTTCAACGCAGGCAAGTCCACTGTGATCAACGCGTTGTTTGGCGAGGTGGTGATGGAGGAAGGCCCCGTTCCGACGACCGACAAGATCACAATACTTCGCTACGGAGAGCGATCAGAAAGCCACAGGAAGAGCGATTTCGTCACTGAGCGGCTTTATCCATCGTCGCTCCTCAAGGGGCTGGCGCTTGTAGATACTCCTGGAACCAACTCCATCATTCAGGAGCATCAGGCGATCACAGAAGATTTCATCCCCCGCGCAGATCTTGTTCTATTTGTGACATCCTACGACCGACCGTTGTCCGAATCGGAGCGCAAATTCCTCGAATTCATCCGAGGGAATTGGGGAAAGCAATTGGTTGTCGTTATAAACAAGGTGGATATGGCGCGGGGTGAGGCCGACCCAGAGGCATCGTTGGCGCAGGTCTTGGAGCATATTCGGAAGGGGTTTGCTGAACACATCGGGTTTGAGCCGAAGATCTTCCCCGTCGCGGCCAGGCTTGCATTTGCCGCGAAGCGCGCGAATGCCGTGCATCCTGCGAGCGAGAACGGATGGGCCCAAAGCGGATTCGGAGCCTTTCAGCAGTTCCTGGAAGAAAGCCTCACGGCGAAGGACCGACTCGCTTTGAAGCTCTCGTCTCCGCTCGACGCCGCCGATGCACAGATTAATTCGGTTGGTGAGCTAGTTGAAGAGCGGTTTCACGTCCTTGAAAATGACGAAGCAAGCTTGCTGGCGCTCCAAGCGCGGTTTGAGGAGAAGGAAGAGCAGCTCCGCGACGCCTTCGATAAGGCTGTGGCTGAGGTCGACGTAGAACTACTTGAGATGGAGAATCGGGGTGTGCGCTTTCTCTCCGACACAATACGCGTCTCCAAATTGGGACTGCTTCGCAATCGGGATGCGTTCAAGGAAGAATTCAACCGCCAGGTTATCCGCGATGCGGAGCGGCGAATTGAGGAGCGAACAGGTGTAGCCGTCGATACGTTGCTCCGGCATGTCTATGATCTGTGGAACGAGACCTCCACGCATATTTCCAAACAGTACCACTTGGCCAAGCCGGGCGAGCCGCAGTCGCAAGGACGGGACACTTTCCTGTATAACCGAGACGAAGTGTTTCGCGACGTTATGCGACAGGCCGACAGGACAATTGACGCCTATGACTTGAATGAGGAAGCACGCCGAATTCTTGAGAACGCGAGGGCGACCGCAGCGCTTTTTGCAGGCACGCAAGCCGTCGCTCTCGGGTTGGGGGCGATAGCAACCGTCGTCGTCGCTGCGAGTGCATTTGATGTGACGGGAGGATTTGTCGCGGCTGGCGTCCTGGCGGCATTCGGTTTCGTACTGCTCCCCCGTCAGCGGCGGCGCGCCGTCAGAGAGTTCACGGAGCGTGTGGAAAGCCTTCGAGCCGATCTCCGTAAAGCGCTGCAGGCGCAACTCGATGAAGAAGTCATAGATGCTCTCACGCGCGTCAAGAAATTGGTAGAACCGCTTACGAGCATGCTTTCCGATCAACGTGTACGTCTTGAATCGGCGAAAAGTGAAGTTTCTTCGCTTCAGTCAGAGTCTGCCTCAATTCGCAACGAGGTGCACGAGCAATTCGGCGCGGCAGGACGGGTCGCGGAATAGGGACACGTAAGCCGGAACGCCGGGACCCACGTGTCAAAAAGAAGCGGGGAGCGCCTTTCGGCGCTCCCCGCTCATTCTTAGGTCAACCGGCTGGTTGTCCGAGAATCCTGCCTTTTAAGCGTTAGTCGTTCTGCTGGGGCAGATCGTACGTATCGCGGTCTGGATCGGCGTCGGGGCCGATTGTGTCGTAATGGTCACCAGCTTCAGGACGGAAGCGATTAAGCCGATCGCGCAGGTTGTTGCGCTCCTGCTGGTAGAGGTTCTGGCGCAGTGGCGCACCGGCGCGGGTCGGGAGCGAATCCACGACACTCGCCTGAAGAACCACCACGAGCTCCTTCTGAAGAACTGAACGCGTGTTGTACGAGAACAGGTACTTCAAGAGCGGGATGTCGCGAAGGATTGGGATGCCCTTGCGGAACGTCGCTTCCTCGGTGGAATACAGGCCGCCAATTACGGTCTGCTCACCATCAAGCAAGAGCACTTGCGTATTCACGTCGCTCTTGTCGATTGTGATTCCGGCTTCTGACGGACGTCCTGCACTCTTCTCCACTTTGATGTTCATGTGGACGAACTCAACGGCGTCACCATTGAGACCCGCTGACGGATCGTTGATGAGCGTGGGCGTAACATCGATGATGATACCCGTCGAGATGAACTGGGTGATCGTGTTACCCTGGAAGTCCTGGAGGTTCACCGGAATATCCGAACCGCTCTGCATGCGGCCTTGCTCGCCGCTCTGAACGGAAACACTCGGAGAAGCAATGGTCTCACCGTATCCCTGTGTTTCAAACCAACGGAAGAGCTTAAGCAGGACGGACATATCGACCTGATCTGTGCTAGTCGTGATGAACCCGTCGATGGCGTCGAAGAACGATTCGCCATTAATCGAGAAGCGTGGAATTTCCACACTCTCTTCGCCGCCGCTGCCGCCAGTGGAACCTCCAGTTCCACCGCTACCACCTGTGGCCTCACCAAACAAGGTTGCCCAGTTCGTTCCAGCCTCACGGAGACGGTTTGTGTTCAGTTCGAAGATGATCGCATCAATGCGGATCTCCCGACTTTCGGCTGTAGCGGGTAAATCAGAGCGCCCCGCAGCCGCCATTAAGCCCTGACCCATCGGATCTCCCAACGCAAGAGCGTCGGTAGTGATAGCCTGGGCAGCAGCCTCCTGAATTACGAAATAGCGTTCCGACTCGCGGAAATCGAGACCTGCACGATCCAATACCAATTCGAACGCGTCGATAAAATGAACGCCGTTCAGGCTGACGCCAATCGCATCTGCGCGATCCATAGGATCTACGACGGCCTTGCCAGTTACCCGAAGAAAAATCGGGTTGACGAGACGTACGAAATCAGCGAACCGAGTGGTGGGCAGAAACGATACAAGTTCGTCCGGGGGGACGTAGGACAGCACGCGGCGGCCCGTTGGGTTAGACACACGCTGAGCAACCGCTTCGTTAACGGGCCCTGCGAGCAGCGCTAACAACAGGCACAGCGGTGCGAACCGGCGGGCGAGCTTTTTGCGCGAGCGATGAGGCATCTGGTTCATGACGGTGTTGGTTTTTGTTGGCAGGATTCGAAAATTGAAGCAGGGCGGCGACGCCA
>JBBKWZ010000258.1:0-4152 GCA_037969195.1 Rubricoccaceae bacterium
CCAGTTGGGTCTTTCCTAGGTCTGGCCATTGGACGCCCCAACCCTCGGGGAGTGTGGTTACCTGCTGCGTGTATTCCGTGCCGTCCCTGGACTGCATAAACAGTATGGGGTGCACTTCCGGAACCGAAGCATATTCGGCCGCACGCGGCTGCCCAGTTTCTCTGCAAACCTGACCAAAGTCGGTGTCAAACAACTGTTCATCAGCATTGCCCTCACTTCCTGCATCGCCGGGAGATTCTTCTGCGGCACCCGCTTCACCCAACGGCGCATCGGTGCCCCCGTTACACGCGGCCAAGAGCAGTACTAGAGCGAGGAATTGAGGCGCTTTGCGCCGACGGTACTCGGGTGAGTTCATGGTCGCCGAAGGGCAAATAATAGCTCCGACAACTTACATCCTGAACTACTTACGTCCATCGAAACATGAGTGCTGCCTACCGAATTTTGCCAGCCGTATTCCGCTGCCTAGTGTTTCGATGACATCCGTTCAAGCAAGTGCCGACCAACTCATGACCTGTACTCTTACCGGACCAGCAGCGTCAGCGAATCCGCAACCATCGCAGGCTTCGTTTCGCCGTCAATCTCTACGGTGTTGCGGGTGTCGATGAGGAAACCATCGCCGCGGGGAGCGACGGAAGAGAGTTCGATGCGCGTTCGGATTCGGTCTCCTGGCTTCACAGGTGCAAGGAAGCGAATCTTGTCATAGCCGTAGTTGATGGATCGACCCGTGCCTTTTGGGATGACCCCAATTTCATTGCGCATCCCCGGAAGGAGGGAGAGGGTAAGCAATCCGTGGGCGATTGTGGATCCAGTCGGGGCTTCGCGGGCAGCGCGTTCTGCGTTGATGTGAATCCACTGCCGGTCGTTGGTGAGTTCAGCGAAGGCGTCAATCATGGGCTGATCCACGGTCATCCAATCGGAGACACCGATCTCCTGCCCGACGAAGTCTGCGACTGTTGCAAAGGAGTAAATCGTAGATGGCATGGGGTCTCTTGGATAAGCGCCGAAAATAGCACCGCCTCTTCCACCCGGATTCCTTAGAGTTCAGTTGACCATGGGAGGATTTTTCATCGAAGACACGGCACGGGCCGCGCTCCCGCGAACCGGATGCAACTCACGTACGTATTCTGCCGCCTCATGTCTTGATTTAACAGTTATGCCGACGAACGGAAAGAAGTACGCACCTCAACTCGAGGTACTTAAGGAGGAGGCCCTCCGCCATACGCAGCTTTCGCTGGAGCACATGGAAAAACTGGGCATCCAGCCCGAGGGCAAGGTTGCACTATTCCTCCCGCCCGAAACGCGCCAGCAGGAAATCCACTGCATTCCGTACGAGCACGCCTCGCGACAGGTCGTCGTCTATGAAACGGAGAAGGGCGAGTTCTCCGCGCTCTGCCCATTCTCCGGCCTCCCAGACTTCGGGACCATTCGTATCGAATACGTCCCGGGCGACTGGCTGCTTGAGCTAAAGAGTCTCAAATACTACTTCCTCTCCTGGCGTCATATTGGCGCGGCCCAAGAGGACATCACCGCGTTCGTTTTCGAGGATCTGCAGCGGCATCTCGCCAATCCTGACTACCTCGTCGTAACCACGATCTACAACGTTCGTGGGGGGATTAACACGACCTGCTCCGTGGACAGCCGCCAACAACCTGAGTCTTGATTCGAGATGCCCGCGAGATGGCTGGGCGTGCGAAGAGCCTCCTCTGTTGCGAGATTGGCGCTGTCGTAGACAATTCCCCCCTCTAAACGACGCTGCCGCGTCCCGGACCGGTTTATGGAAAGTCCACCAGTTCTCCCCCTGCCACCTCCATCAACCGCGTCAAGGTTTCGGCTCATCGTGCTTTCTCTTATCGCCATCGCTGTCATCGGAGCTCTGATTGGAGGCTGGATGGCGTTTGCTCCGAACACGGCTGATTACGACGATGCGCGAGGTGTTCGAATACCAGAAGGCTCGTCGTTCGAAACCGCAGTCGATTCGTTGGAGAGTGTGGGGATTCTAGGTTCCGCAAGCACCTTCTCAATGCTCGCGACGGTCACCGGATGGCGGCAACAAGTGAAGCCGGGGCACTATCTGATTGAACCCGGGATGAGCAATTGGGCGATGCTCAACAAAATCCGGAAAGGATTGCAGGACCCTATTCGCATCACCGTTCCGGCGGGCAGACGCCCCGACTTCATTGGCAACGTTCTGGCTCGTGAGTTAGGTATCGACGCGCCCGACTTCGTGCGCGCGGTCAATGATCCCGCCCTTGCCGCAGAACTCGGAACCGATACCGCGCATCTTTTTGGTCGGATGCGTGCGAACACGTACGACATTTTTTGGACGACCGACGCCGAAACGGCGATCAAACGCATCCATGGCTGGTACGACCGCTTCTGGACGGACGAGCGAAAAGCCAAAGCGGAGGCCCTTGGACTTACACCGGATGAAGTGATGACGATGGCTTCTATAGTTGAGTGGGAGGCGCAACGCGCCGACGAACGCCCCCGCATCGCAGGTGTCTACCTCAACCGCCTGCTGGGCCGAACCAGCTCCGGCCACATGCGCCTGCAAGCCGATCCGACCGTTCAGTACGCGCTCATGCAGATAGACGGCGGCATCATGCGCCGACTCTTTACCCGCGATTACAATACGCCCCACCCCTATAACACGTACCTCGTTGAAGGCCTTCCGCCCGGCCCGATAAACAACCCGTCGGATTCGTCGATTGACGCGGTGCTTGATGCTGAGCAGCACGATTACCTCTATTTCGTTGCCAATGGAACGGGTGGACACACGTTTACGCGGACGCTCGGCGAGCACATGAATGCGGCTCGCGAGTGGTCGGCCTACATTTCCGAACAAACCCGCATCGGCGCGCAGCGCCGCGATTCGTTACGGCGCGATTCCCTCCAGCGTGCACAACTGCCGGTAGCTCAGTAGAGCATGAACCTCCCAGCCATCCGGACTCTCACGGTCGCGCAGATCAAATTGGATCTGCGACATCCGCGTACGGGGCGATTTAGCGCTTCGCGGATCGCGACGACGGTGATTGCCTATGGCTTTTCGGGACTCGTACTCGCAGTATCGCTGGGCAACGCCTCGATGGAGTCCGTGCTGTTTGTCTCGGCGAGTTTCGGAATGGTCCTGGCAGCGTTCGGTGTGGCGGGCTCCTACGACGAATTGATGGGCCGGCCGAAGGACAACGCCTGGCTAACCACATTGCCTGCGAGCCAGGGCACGCAGTACGCGGCGCGCGTGGCCAGCATCGGGTTCTATTTCGTTTTGATAGCCGTATCAGTAGCCACTCCGGTTGCCGTTCGGGTGGCTCTTTCGGATGGCGTGGGATCTGGACTTGCCGTGGGAGCTCTGATCACGGCTGGTATGATGTGGACCGCTGGGCTATCGACAATCGGCCTTTGGAGCCTAACATTGCGCCTGCCCTATCGTTTTCTGAGCCCTGCGCTTAGTGCGGCCAAGACGGTTTTGATCGCAGCGCTCGTCCTCGGTTATCAGTGGGTAGGGTCGGAAGAAGGCGCGGCTAATGCGCCCTGGTGGCCTGCAGCCTGGCTCGCAGACATGCTGTCCGGAAAGCCTACCGAGGGCCTTTCGCTACTTATTGGCACTGTTGGGTACATGGTGGTGCTCGGGGCCATCTACTTTCCGAGTCGATACTTCCTGCTCCTCAATCGTTTGGCAGATGGAGCCCGCCAATTGGAACGCCGCGACCGGACCCGGCGCAGTTTGTCGTTCATAGAACGGGCACTGATTACCGCGCCTGCAGCCCGCGCAGCCTATGGTTTCGCACTGTCGGCCTTTCGGGATGACCGGCTGGTTCGTGGCCGTTTGTGGCCTGCCGCGTTGCTCCCACTGGGTTTTGCTTTTTTCGGCTGGTGGATGGGCGGCCTCGGCGACCTCTTCGTGTACGGCCCGGAGAACGTCCTTCTCTTTACTGAAACGCGATTACATCTTTCACTCGTCGTGATTTTGCTGTTCTCGGGACAGTCGCTCGTGCAGACGCTGCAATTTTCGGATGACGCGGAAGCTGCGTGGCTCTTCGACACATTGCCCGGCGCACGCCCGCTCGTCCTCCAACTTGGCGCCCATCAGGCGCTGGCATACCGCGTTTTGTTGCCGCTGCACGTAGTACTTGGGCTCATACTGTCCACGCT
>JBBKWZ010000259.1:0-3361 GCA_037969195.1 Rubricoccaceae bacterium
GAAGCCTGACTGCCACGCGGCCCGCGTTATGTAGGCGGCGGCTCGTAGCTCGGTAACTGAGTCAATATTGCTCGTGCCTTGCCCAAAAGGTAGCGCGAAGGCGACTTCTGTTTCATCGCCCGGTTGAAGCCGAAACGGCCCTGCGTGCACCACAATTCGCTGATCGTTGCTTGGTATGGAGCCCCCTTGGCAGTCATTCGCCATTGTCCAGCATTGATTCGCTACCGGGTCGCCGGGGAATATGAATGTCGTTGGAGGCCCGCCGCTCCCATAGCCTAATCCGCCTTCCGTATAGGGTGTGCCGTCTTTCCACCGGCCGAGCATGTGGAAATAATACTCCTCCTTCGTGCGCGGATCGCTTGTGCCAGGTTGAGCACAACCGCCGCAATAGAAAGTAGCGGCAGTTATATCGAGCCGTTCGCCCAACTCATCCACGTCACCGTCGCCATCGTCATCTCGTCCGTTCGGCAATCCAATGGGACCTTGAACCAATTGATAGCCTTGGGCGGGCGGAATGCCATAAACGGCGTCATCATTATCGCCGTTGTAGACATAACCCATCGACAATGTGGTATCCGATCCAACCCAATCGTCTCCCGCGTCGCCCAGATCGGGATCCATAAACAACGAGACGTACGCGCTGTCGATGACGTTCGTGCTTCTATTGATAATGCGGTATTTGTAGAACGTTGCCTCCGTTAGCGTCTGGACTTGACCTGCAACAGCGATCGCGATGGCCTGTATCTCAATACCAAGAGGATTACTGCTTGTCTCGCTGTGGATGTTGCCGACATCGTTCATTACCCACCACGCCGTCTGATCGCCGTAGATCGCAGGCTGATCACCGCCCTCAAGGTTGTAGTTGCCCGCGATGCCGTCGCCGTCGAGAACCGGCGCACCCCAGGACACGGGCCAATCCCGGAGATCGTCTGTCGCCTCGCCGCCCCTGATGTAGTGAGCCACGTCCTCCCTGCTTACAACAAAGATGCGGTCGTAGGCAGAACAGTCGATCGCATTGGGAAGCGTCGCACCCGGATTGAGTGGCCCGGGCCACATCTCGTAGCGCGTGTAGCGCGCCCCAGCAACGCGCAGTTGACCGTTCACCTTCCCTCCCATCCAGAGGCCCGTCGCGAATACGGGAGAATTGCCGCGAAAGTCCCCAGACGACTGATCGCGGGGAACCGCGTAGCCGTTCCCGGAAGTCGTACTGTTGCCAAAGAAAAGCGCCCCTGTATTGAAGACGCGAGCAAACACCTCGCTGCCTTCTACGTCCAGATCGCCTTCCGCAACACCCAGTTCACATGTGCCCGGCGTCTGAGCAAAGACAGGCGCCACCAAAAACGTTAGGAAGAGAATCGCGTATCGCATCACCGTCGCAGTTTGACCATCGAAAACACGCGCTCCTCACCAGCCGCCGCAAACCGGACGATGTACGTTCCAGGGGCCAGGTCTGCACCGTCAAAGACAACTTCGTGCGGCCCAGCTTGCTGTTCAGAATCCACCAGCACGGCGACTTCGCGACCAAGGGCGTCGTAGACGGCAAGGCGCGCCACCATTGGTTCGGATAGCTGGTAACGAATCGTCGTCTGGTCGGTGAAGGGATTGGGGAATGGGCGAGAAATCTGCAGGTCGAAGGCGTTTGGCTGGAACTCAGCTTCGACGCGTTACGGGTTCAAGAGGCCGGTCTCCCACGCGCCGCGCGTGGCATAAGCAGCGTTGCGCAACTGCGTTACTGAATCCAAATAGTCAGTCCCTTGAGCGAAAGGCATGGCGAACACAACTTCAGTGGATTCTCCTGAAGCGAGATGAAACGGACCAGTATGCACGATGATGTTGGCCCGAGCGGGGGGGACGGTTCCTCCTTGGCAATCGTTGGGATGACTCCAACATTGCTCCGTGATGGGGTCTCCAGCGAACACAAACAAGGTTTCCGGACCATCCGTCTCATATCCGAACCCCGCTTCGGTGAATGGCGTGCCGTCCTTCCAGCGTCCACGCATGTGGTTGTAGTACTCATGCGCGGTACGCGGATCGTTCGTGGCCGGTTGGGTACAACCGCCGCACCAGGTCGTCATTCGGGTAAGGCGGATTTCTTCATCCGCCTCGTCTATCATGCCATCTCCATCATCGTCAATGAGGTTCGGCAGTCCTGCTGGGCCTTGCACGATCTGATAGCCCTGCGCTGGCGGGATACCGTAGACGGCATCGGAATTGTCGTAGTTGTAAACATATCCCATGGAGAGCGTCGTATCCGATCCGAGCTGGTCATCACCACCATCCCCGAGATCAGCATCCATAAACAATGAAACGTAAGCGCTGTCGATCGCGAAGCTGTTTCGATTGACGATCACGTATCGATAGTAGCTCGCCTGCCTGAGGGCCTGCAAACCAGTGCCAACCGTAAATGCACTCACTTGCACCTCAATTCCGAGTGGGTTGCTCCCCGTCTCTTCGTGCGCATTGCCTACGTCGTTCATCACCCACCAGGCCATGTGTTCGCCGTGTATCGCCGGCTGATCCCCTCCCTCGAGATTGTAATTGCCATCAACGCCATCAACGTCTAAAACTGGCCCACCCCAGGAAACGGGCCAATCGAGAAGATCGTCCGATGCCACACCTGTCCTGAGATAGCGAGCAACATCTTCTCGGCTAACCACGAAGATTCTGTCGTAAGCAGAGCAGTCCGCCGGATTGGGTAGCGTCGCGCCAGCATTGAGCGGCCCCGGCCACATTTCGTAGCGTGTGTAGCGTGCGGCGGCCACGCGAAGTTCGTTGTCGACTTGGCCGCCTATCCACAATGTGGTTGCGAACAGTGGCGAAGGCCCTTCTCCTCCACCAGGAGCGAGCCGCGGAACGAGATAGCCATTTCCGGATGTCGTCTCGTTGCCGAAGAACAGTGCGCCTGTATTGAATACACGAGCAAAGACCTCACTACCATCCGCATTCAAATCACCCTGAGCAACGCCTCGCTCACACGTACCCGGCATCTGCGCGAATGCCGACGGACACAGAATCAGAAGAAAAAAAACCGTACAAACGCGCATACGCATGTTGACCAAGGGTGAGAGACAAACAAAGGTCAACACCCAACTTCGCTATCCCCACCTTACCGCACAAGGGTAAAGAATTGCCCCTACTCGAAATCAGTGTTCAGCCGATACCGCGCGATGCGGTTGTTGCCCGTATCAGCAACGTAAACGGTGCGCTCGAAATAAGCTACGCCCGAGGGATCGCGGAATTGAAGCGGGCCACTGCCTTCGCCTCCAAACGACACCTTGACCGGGCGGAGATTGCCAGCTCCTGGTGGAGGCGCCACGCCTTCTACGCCATTTCGGTTGAAGATGAGCAGGCTGTCCTTGGC
>JBBKWZ010000260.1:0-25140 GCA_037969195.1 Rubricoccaceae bacterium
GTTGCCTATGAACTGGTCTTCGTCGTAGCCACGAAGCGATGTCGCCCCGCCAAATCGAAAAAGATCACCTTCGTCATAGATGGCTTGTTGATCGTCACCAGCGGTTCTGCCTCCAAGAAGAATGTGAGCGTCGGCGCCCGCAACCAGAACCTGGCGCCTAAAGGTTGGCAGAAAAACCCGTCCTGACGCGGCCAATCGTTGCTGTTGGACATTGACCGGATCCGTGATTCCTCCGTCAGATTGAGGAAGGGTTCGGCGTCGAAATCCCTGCTCTACAATTGCCTCCATTAGTAGTCCGCTTCGCGGATTGACCCGTTGATCAAGGCGTCTGTAGCGGACGCCTGCTCCGGCGAAGTATGCGCTGGATTCCGCAACTCGCGGGCGCCCATTCACTATCTGCGCGCCAAACACGCCGGGCTGAACCAACTCTCGACTTGCAGAGGCAAGTACTTCGAGACCCGGCGCAATCCGGTAACCTGCTTCAGCACCGTATCGCTGCCTCGAAAACGTGGAGTCCTGGTTGAGGCCGGTGAACTCTCCGGATACTCGCAGCGGCAATCCAAGCAAGTAGGGATCGCTAAGACGTGCCTCTACCGACGAAACGAGTCCCGGATTCCGGACAAGTCGTAGTCGGATCTCCCGACCGGCGCCGAACAAGTTTCGCAACTCCAACAGGCCGTTTCCAACAAACGAACCGTCGTTGCCACCCCCACCTGGCAAATAGCCGACTAGCAGGTCGAATGACCCTGGCGGGCCTTCCGTAACCGGGATGCGTACGACCGCGCCGCTGTCGGTAAGGGCAATGGTTGTCGTCCCAATATCGTCAAACAGTCCCGTTGCCTCCAGCCCTTGACGAATAGCCTCGGGGTCGTAAGAAGAAAGCGGCAACCCGGGTTGCAGTCCAGCCGCCCGCGTCGCAAAAGAGTCCCGAGTTCGTGTATCACCATCGAGTTCTACGCCGACTAAGTTGAGGGTCTCCCCTTCCACGACCGTTACGTGAATGCTCACAGTCGGGGTGCCGTCCTCACCATAGCTGAAACTTAGCTGAGGTCGAGCGGATGCCAGAGGAAGACCAATCCGTTCGTATCGGATCAGCAATTCGTTGAGATCAACCTCAAATGCCGTTCGGTCGAAGTGTCCTCCTGCGCGCGTGCTCATGGTCTGTTGAAACGCTTCGAGGTCCACCGTTCTAACGCCTTCAATCTCGAAGGAAACGATGCGCGCTTCGGGCCCACGTGTGGCGAATAGTATGGGTTGATTGCCGATGAATCTAGACGAATCGATTCGCGCGAGGAAATAGCCTCCCTCCTGCAAATGCGTGAGGGCTTGCTCTGCCGCCACTTGAATGCTATCCGGCGGGATTCTGCGGGCTGGCGTCCATTCCAGCAGATCTCCGTCAGCAAAGAGCTGCCAAGGCGCACTCGGTTGGGCGACCGCCCTGCCTCCACTGGTGATTGCCAAGCCGAGACAAGCCGCAAAGACGCAGTGTATCTTCGCCCAGCGTTTCCACTCCGCCATTATGCGCTTCCTGCTCGCCTTCGCTCTCGTTTGCGTCATTATTTGGGCTTTGCCGCTCGCGGCTCGTTCGGGCGTGCAAACGGCGCCCGACGCTGCGCGTTCCTCCGCTCCGGCCGATACGCTTCGGTACGCGGTAACGCCGGGTGAACCGCTGATCGTACAGTTACCCGCCGAGGTGCGCGGCCAACCAGCATCGTATCGCCTGCTTCGCGGCCCCGCTTTGAGTTGGCTCGTCGATCGCTCATTTTTCTGGCGGACGTTGTCGAGCGAGTTCGGAACGATGCACGTGTTGATTGAAAGGCGAGGCGCAGGACGGGACCCCGATACACTCGTTCTCTCCATACAGGTTGGCCGATAGCCGTGGCTCGTCGCCATGCTTTTTCGGAGGAGCTCCTGGCTCGCGTAGAGAATAGGCACGAAATTCTGTTCCGGGGCGCGTTGATCGAATGGTTTGAGAAGAACCGCCGCGAGATGCCATGGCGCAGGGCTGATCCATCCGGCAAGCGAGATCCTTACCGTGTTTGGATCGCGGAGGTGATGCTCCAACAAACGCGCGTGGATCAGGTGCAGCCGTACTTCGAACGGTTCATTGAGGCTTTTCCTACCGTAGAAATGCTGGCGAACGCGGAATTGGATGCCGTGCTGAAGTGCTGGGAGGGCCTGGGCTATTACTCGCGGGCTCGAAATCTGCACCGTGCTGCCAGAATGGTCACTGATCAGTTCGGCGGGACAATTCCCGCGGACGAGGGAGCGATTCGTTCTCTTCCCGGCGTCGGGCCGTACACGGCCGCCGCCGTGCTATCGATCGCTTACAACAAGCCCCTCGCCGTTCTCGACGGAAACGTCATCCGCGTACTAAGCCGAGTCTTTGTCATCGAGCGGGATGTGCGTTCGTCGGCAACCAGGCGGGCGCTCCAGTCCGTCGCTACTTCGCTGCTTGACCGAACACGTCCGGGCACGTTCAACGAAGCACTGATGGAACTCGGCGCGACGATCTGCACGCCGAAGAGGCCGCTGTGCACGTCATGTCCGCTTTCTCCCCACTGCTCCGCCCTAGCAACCGGCAGGACGGATGGTTTTCCAATCGCTGCGAAAAAGAAACCGACGCCGCACTACGAAATCGCAGTAGGCGTCGTCGCGGACTCGGCGGGACGAGTGCTGATCCAGAAGCGCCGTCCGGAGGCCATGCTCGGAGGTCTATGGGAGTTCCCAGGCGGCAAACGGGAGCCTGATGAAACCCTTGAGCAAACCTGCCGCCGCGAATTGAAAGAAGAGCTCGGAATCGATGTGCGGGTCGGCGAAGAGATCGTTCAGATCAAGCACGCTTATTCGCACTTCTCCATCACACTTCATGCTTTCGATTGCGTGCTTATCGATGGCGAGCCCGTTCATCACACCGCCCAGGAGATACGGTGGATGCGCACGGAGAATCTGAGAGAGCTTGCGTTCCCACGTGCCAGCCAGAAGGTGATCGAGACACTCTTGACGGATGCGAAGGCGCTAGCGACGTAGCACGCTACGTCGCTACTCGAATACCGAGCGCTCGAACACATCGTCGACCGAGATAACTCGGACGTCCGATGCATCGAGGCCCAGAGGATATTGCTGGATAACCTCGTCTTCTACGAGGATCTCTGGCGGCGGTTGGGCCGCGTACGACATCGGTGATGGTGAATCCGCGATTAACCTCTGGGCGAGCTCGGCGGCGTTTGGCGTGATGATCGCTACAGCCATACCATCGCTCCGGAGGTGCATGCGGATTGCACGATTAACATCATCCAGCGTGAGGTTGGTAAGGCCGTCACGGATGTACTGCACAAACTCGGGCGTGCCATAATAGTCGTCGTCAAGTGCGTAGCCGAGCGCAGTTCCCTGGCTGGCCGTAAGCACGGCCGTGTACTTCATGAGGAAGTTTCGCGTCTCTTCGAAGTCGTGCTGCGTTATGCCGTCCCGAACAAGCCGGTCATGCTCATACTTGGCGATTCGGAGCGCGAAGTGAGCCTGCTCAGGTGGAACAGGCCGGATCCAGATCTGAAATATCTGCTGCTGCCGCCCAACATTTGGCGGAGGCTGCGTCGTGAACATGCCACCGGGATAGTATTCCGTGTACGCATAGTCGCCGTAATTCATCCCGCGGATTTCGCGGATGCGCTGGAACAGATACGAATTGCTGGAGCGATGCTCCCCGAAGTACGAACGAGCCAAGTAGAGCGCCACAAAGTCAGGATCTCCGCGCTGTACATCTATTGGGAAACCCATCGAGATTGCCGTCGCGCGCGTGTCCTTATCCACAAGGGTTACGCGCATCCCCGCTGGAATCGAAACCTGTTTCACGATGCTCTCTGCGACGTCGGCTCCTTCGTCTGCCGGTAGGTTTTCTGCGATGTCGGCTCGCATACGCGCCATGAAGCTCGCGGGCGCATCACCTGCCACAGCTACGGTGAGGAGAGGCTGCGTGTAGTGCGAGGCGTAGTAGCCCCGCACATCATCCAGCGTCAGCGCCTCGATGGCCTCCGCATGGCCGTCGTTGAGGTGGCCGTAGGGATGATCTGGGCCATAAATCATCTCGTATAAAACCTCTTTCCCCAACTCCTCGTCATTGTTGGCGCGGAGGCCGACACGAATCTGGTTGAGCAGATTGGACTTCACGCGTGAGAAATCTTCCTCCCGGAAACCGGGGTCCAGGAGTTGCCCGCCGATGATATCGTAATACCGTTCGAGATTGTCCTGATGAACGGTACCGCCGAAAACAGTCATCTCCTTGTCGAGTTGAACGCCAAATCCCGCAGCCATTGGATAGAGTGCGCGCTGAATATCGGTGTACGGCATCAAATGACTGCCTGCGTCAGCCACCATGTTGGCGGTGAGCGTGGCGAGGCCTTCCTTGCCTGAAGGATCGTCGGCCGGGCCTGTCATAAACCGGAATCGAAGATCGATGAGTGGCGAGGCAGATGCTTGAATCAACTCCTCAAACTGAGCACGAAAACCAGGCGCGGAAGGAGAACGGTGCGGTACATGGACTGGAGCAACAGTTTCCGCCATGCGTGTCGCACCACTACGAAGAAGCCCATCCACGGTGCCCACTTCGGCACTGGCACCATCAAGTTCGCCTTGACTTAGGGTCGTTACGATCATTCCTCGATCGTTGAAATACGTATTCGCCACTCTCTGCACGGCTTCCGGGGTTATCGCGTCGTAATTCCGGTAGATCTCGTTAAGCGTCTCCACGTCTCTAGTAGCAGCGACGTAGGAGACGATGGCGTCTGCGATGGCCTCAGAGTTATCGAGGCCCCTGGCGAAGCCGTATTTGAGCGCGCTCTTTATCTCGCCTATACGAGCAGGATCCGCCGAGGTCGTTCGCATATCCGCTAGCGTTTGCTGGATCGCCTCGCGGACTGCTGGGATGTTCGCCGCGTCCGGCACGCGGGCCATCACGCCTATCAGTGCCGGGTCTCGGGCATCAGGGAAGTAGGAGAACAGCTGATCGGAAAGCTGTTCATCTACGACCAGGCGCTGATACAAGGGGCTCGACGATGAAAAGGCGTACTGTGCAAGAACGTCAAGTGCTTGCATGTCACCGGACGCTGGATTCCCTGGCGTCGGGTAGGCCGAAGGACCCCGGAACATGACCGTCACCCACGGCAATGTTGGGCTTTCCCAATTCACATGAGCATAGAGTGGGCCGCTCGGAGCGGGTTCGGCAGGAACCGCGACGGGTTCGAAGCCAGGCTCCCAGACGCCCCAATAACGCTCGGCAAGGTCGAACACCTCGTCAGCTTCGACATCGCCGGACACGATAATCACGGCGTTTTCAGGGCGGTAATAGCGACGAAGGAACTCGCGACTGTAGGCGAACTGATTGGGCATGTCTTCGATGTCTTCGATGAAGCCCATCGTCGTGTGCTTGTACGTGTGCGTCGTAAATGCCGTGGCGCGCATCGTTTCGAATAGCTTCGAAATCGGGTTCGCGCTGTTCTTGTTGTACTCGCCGAGGACGGCCTGCGCTTCCGTACGAAAGTCGGCCTCGGCGTAAGAGAGGTTCATGAAGCGATCCGCTTGCAGTTCCATCACCTGCTCCAAATCCTCCTTCGAGAACGTCGTCGTATATACCGTCCGGTCGTCCGTTGTGTATGCGTTGTCGTCGGCTCCTGCATTTTTCAGGATTGCACCGTACGCGTCCGGCGGAAACCGTTCCGTACCCCTGAACATCATGTGTTCAAAGAAGTGCGCAAATCCGGATTTGCCTTCTTCCACTTCGTTCCGCGATCCCGTTGAGACGGGGATCTGCAGTGAAACGATATTTGGGAATTCTGTCGGAATGACGATGACTCTTAGCCCATTGTCGAGATCGCGGACCTCATATTCGTACGGAAAGATGCTTGTGGCGGAATCGTCCATTTGGGCGACGGCAGGAATGGCGATTAGGCCAAAAACGGCCATTATGGCGAGCAGGCGCATGATTTTAGGGAAGGGCTAGGCGGAATGGCCAGTGTGAATGGGCCGGACAATTCTAAAACAACAGTGCTAGGAAGTTAGCACGTAGAACAAGACGTGAGGTTGCAGTGAGACATCGCCGGCGGGTGGTAGCTAGAATGCGCGCGCCTAACTTGATTAAACAAATTTCCTTCGAAGCACTATGCCTTCAACCCGCCTCACCTTCCAGAACGCCGACGGCGAGCGTCTTGCGGCAAAGCTCGAATCGCCGGAAGGCGAAGCGGCCGCCTACGCCCTGTTTGCGCATTGTTTTACCTGTTCGAAGGATCTACAGGTTGTCCGCCGAATTAGCCGCGCGCTGACTGATCGAGGCATTGCCGTCCTTTCGTTCGACTTCACGGGGCTCGGCCAAAGCGAGGGCGATTTTAAAGACACGTCCTTCACTTCTTCGTTGGACGACCTCGTGCGGGCTGCAAATTTGCTGGGGAAAGACTACGAAGCCCCACAGCTACTTATCGGGCATTCTCTTGGCGGAGCCGCCGTGTTAGCTATCGCCGAGCAACTCCCAAGCATCAAAGCCGTCGCAACGATCGGTGCTCCGTTCGATCCGGGCCACGTGCAAAACCTGTTTGTGCCGTCCTTACCTGAGATAGAGGCCCGAGGCGAAGCAACCGTCAGCATTGGTGGGCGGCCATTTTGCATCCGCAAGCAGTTCATCGATGACCTGGAAAGCCAGGAGGCCATGACGGATCGTATCGCGCGACTTGGCAAGGCGCTCTTGATCTTCCACTCCCCCCAGGATGAAACCGTTGGTATCGAGCAAGCCGCCCACATTTACAAGGCGGCAAAACACCCCAAGAGCTTCGTCTCGCTAGACGGCGCCGATCATCTCATAACTAAACCGGACGATGCCAAGTATGTTGCGAACGTTCTGGCGGCATGGGCGAGCCGCTACCTGACGCTCACGGATATAGGCGGGGAAATGACTGTGGAGCCTTCCAGCGGATCGGCGTCCTCCGACTACGCCAATTCAACCGTCCGCGTACGGACGGGAGCGTCAGGTTTCAAAACATCAATCCAAGTTCGCGGATTCGAACTCCTCGCCGACGAGCCCGCATCTGCGGGTGGTTCCGAAAGCGGTCCGACGCCATACGACTTCCTCGCTGCATCACTCGGGGCCTGCACAAGCATGACCCTGAGGATGTACGCCGATCGCAAGAAATGGCCATTGGAGGGCGTCACGACCTCGGTCTCGCATGATCGAATTCATGCGGCAGACTGTGAGGACTGCGAAAGCTCAGAAGGCCGCCTTGACCGACTCTCAAGAGAAATCGTCGTGGAAGGCCCATTGGATTCCGAGCAGAAAGCGCGACTGCTGGAAATCGCCGACCGCTGCCCGGTTCACAAAACACTCCACAGCGAGATCGTCGTGGAAACGAGGTTGGCCGAACCGGCGTAGGTCCATCCCTCTCTCCCTACTTACTGATGCAGGTCGAAACGACGACAGGACTAGCCGAACGATTTGCCGCAGTCCGGGCGTTCACAGATTCACTCTGTGACGCGCTGGAAACGGAGGATTACGTCGTTCAGTCGATGGACGATGTGAGTCCGACGAAGTGGCATCTTGCTCACACCACATGGTTTTTCGAGACGTTCGTCCTTGGTGAGTTCGCCGAGGGGTACGAGCTCTTTCATCCACAATATCCCTTCCTCTTTAACTCCTACTACGTGCAAGCGGGTGAGCGCCATTGTCGCGCCCAACGCGGATACCTTTCCCGTCCGACCGTGGAGGAGGTCTTCGAGTATCGCGGTCACGTGAACGAGCAGATGGCGGCCCTGCTGGAAGGCTTCGACGAATTGACCAACCCCCGGCTTGCCGAGGTTCTCGAGATCGGGCTAAACCACGAGCAGCAGCACCAGGAGTTGATGCTAACCGATATCAAGCACGTGTTCTCGGTCAATCCACTCCGCCCAGCGTTCAGGGAGAAACCGTTCACTGTAGCGCCTGATGCCGGTCCCTCAACGTGGGTTGAGTTCGAAGCAGGTCTGCACGAGATCGGTTTCAATGCTACGGGAGAAACTGCGCAAGAGCGATTCTACTTCGACAACGAAGGTCCCCAGCACCGTGCCTTCGTTGAGGCCTTTGAACTCGCAGATCGTCTGGTCACATGTGGCGAGTTCCTTCAATTCATGTCGGATGACGGTTACGAACGCCCAGAATTGTGGCTCAGCGAAGGGTGGGCAACACTCACTTCGCAGAGTTGGGCGGAGCCCTTCTACTGGGAGAAGCGTGGCGGAGAGTGGTGGCACTTCACTCTTCACAGCATGCAACCAGTCGATCCTAATGTGCCGATCACGCACGTCTCCTATTTCGAAGCGGACGCCTTCGCGCGCTGGGCAGGCGCTCGACTGCCCAGCGAATTCGAGTGGGAGGTCGCGGCGAAGTCACTTCCACTGCTCGGCCATTTTGTCGATGCGGGTCACCTCCACCCTCTTCCAGCAAATCCACTTGACTCCGGTGATGGAGCACCGGCCGAATCGCGCCTTCTTCAAATGTTCGGCGACGTCTGGCAATGGACGCAAAGCCAATACAGCCCCTACCCAGGCTACAGACCGGTTGACGGCGCTCTAGGCGAGTACAATGGCAAGTGGATGAGCAACCAGTTTGTGCTTCGTGGCGGATCTTGTGCAACCAGTCGCGCGCACATCCGGCGCACGTACCGCAATTTTTTCCATGCTGCCGCGACGTGGCAGTTCACGGGCATCCGACTGGCTCGCACTCCTTGACGACGAAGCGATTTGTTCGCGCCCCCCAAGTCGGAGACTTAAAACCTCATCGAATGTCCTGCGATCCAGTGATGCCTGTCCTCACCGAAACGGAAAACGTGTTCTTGCAGGATGTATTGATAGGCCTATCGTCTTCCCCGAAAAGCATCCCGAGCAAGTATTTCTACGACGAGACCGGGTCCGCGCTATTCGATCGGATAACCAAGCTCGATGCGTATTACCCTACGCGGACAGAGATAGGCATAATGGAAGCGCACATGGGAGAGTTGGCTGAGGCAGTCGGTCAGGACGCCGTCTTAATTGAGTACGGAAGCGGTTCGAGCGAAAAGACGCAGCTTCTGCTTGATGCATTGCCCCAACTAACCTCGTATGTCCCGATCGACATCTCGGCGGAGCATCTCGAGGCCACCGCGCGTCGCTTGCAGGCAACGTATCCACATCTGATCATCACGCCCATCGCCGCAGACTACACGAAGCCACTCGTCATCCCCGACGATCCTGTAGAGCGTAGAAAGCGTGTCGTCTATTTCCCCGGCTCCACCATTGGCAACTTCACGCCGGAAAAAGCACGCCGATTTCTGCAACAGATTTCCGAGGTCATTGGCCCGGGCGGGGGGCTGCTCCTGGGCATTGATCGAAAGAAGGATCGCGATGTTCTCGAACGCGCGTACGATGACCCCGAGGGCGTGACCGCAGCCTTCAACTTAAACCTTTTGATACGCTTGAACAGGGAGCTAGGGGCAGATTTCGATCTGGCCGGCTTTTCCCATGAAGCATTTTACAACGCCGAATTCGGTCGAGTTGAAATGCACCTAGTAAGCGAACTGGACCAAAAGGTTCGTATCAAGGGCGCGGACTTCTGCTTCGAGAAGGGCGAGTGCATCCATACGGAGAACTCCTACAAATTCGAGGTGCAGGACGTAGTGCGACTCGCAGGCGCTGCCAACCTCGAACTTGTCAACGAGTGGACGGATGCTAATGAATGGTTCAGCGTACTGTACTTCGCGTGCGCGAAACCGCAGTAGGTTAGGAAGCACATCGATCTGATCGCGCCGACTCCAGAACGTTCCCCCGCGCGCGCCCCATTCCTATGGCAAAGCCAATCAAAAGAGCCCTCGGCGTCGATATTGGCGGGTCAGGCGTGAAAGGCGCTCCCGTCCACTTGAAACGTGGCGAACTGATGACGGAACGCTTTCGAATTGATACTCCGCACCCCGCCACACCCAAGGCCGTTGCAAACGCTGTTGCTGAAATCGCTAAGTTTTTCGAATGGAAGGGGCCAATCGGCTGCACGGTTCCTGGACTCGTAAGAGACGGAGTGGTTGAAGTCGCGTCCAATCTGGATGCGTCGTGGAACGGAACTCCGGCTGCCAAGCTCATCGCCGAGAAGACAGGCTGTAGAGTAGCCGTCGTAAATGACGCAGATGCCGCCGGATTGGCAGAGGTCAAATACGGTGCGGGCAAGGGCGAGAAAGGCGTGGTTTTGGTGCTCACGTTTGGGACGGGTATCGGTAGCGCTCTATTTCTGGACGGTCGACTCGTCCCAAATACAGAGCTTGGCCACCTTCAAATTGGCGGCCAGCTAGCCGAAGACCTTGCCGCCCATTCAGTTCGCGAAGAAAACGAATTGGAATGGGATGTCTGGGCGCGGGGACACGTTCAGGAAGTCATTGACCACGTAGAATTCCTGTTTTCGCCTGACCTGCTCATCATCGGCGGAGGCGTTAGTCGTCCCGATCGCTGGGCAGAGTTTGGGCACCTGCTGCACACGCGAGCCAGGCTTGTTCCCGCGGCGCTGGGCAACAACGCCGGCATCGTGGGCGCGGGCATCGTTGCGCGGGCTCAGATCCCTCGGAAGCGCAAGAAGAAGAGGACGGTCGCAGCACCAACCGCTGCGTGAGTTCAACAACTTGTCCTAGTCTCCGTCATCGTGATCGTCACGAACAAGAGACGGCCTTAATAGAACGTGGAGGCGGGCGCGAAACTCTGTAACATTGTTGTCATGAAACAGCGTGCGGACAACTCCGATATCCCCAAAGAGCGGAATTCCGAGAACAGTTCCTTTTGGCGTTGCCTGCACTGCCGCCGCCACTAGGATACCAACGTCGTTTGAGCTGTCGGAAGTGGTTCCGTTGTCAAATTTCTGCCGTTCCCAGTCCACCCCGACGGCGATAACGGGGCGAACCACAACACCTGTATCGACAATCTTGGTTGGAAGGATTAGATCAAGCCCCGCCTGGATGCCGATCGCGGTTGTGTTTTCCTGATCGACGAAGTAATTCCTCACCCCCGCATAAGCGTCGATATCTCCGAACCCAAGGCTGGCCACCTGAAGCGCTCCGCCAAGCCCAACGCCAACGCCACGAGGGCCACTGTTGCTTACATCAACGTAAATCGATTGCGCCTCTGTTTGCACTGGGAAGACGAGGCACAGCGTAAACGTGACGATGCCTATCGATAGCACTCGGATCATAACAGAATTTCGACGTAGGCCGCGCTGGTGGGTTAGCCAACATACAACACACGCGCAAAACACCTTTTAGCTTCAACCACTTAGCCCGTCCTTCCGGCTTCGGACCGTCCTCTAGAGCCAACTCAACTAATTACGGATCGTCACCAGATCCGGGACGAGAAACGCATCCGGGTACTGCCTTCTGACCCTTGACAACATGCTGTCTGCGGCTTGACGAAACTCAAATGCGCCAAGACGAACGCGGTAGTACGGCTGGATGTAGGCGACCTCCGGTTGCAACTCGTCGGGCACACCTTGCTGGGCATCCCACCAATCTCGCGCTTCGGCAAGTACCTCTTCGGCTACATATCGGTCTTCACCGGAGAATATTTGAATCCTGAAGCCATCCACCGTGCGAACGGTCTCTCGTACCTCCTCCGGAAAATCAACGCGCCCTTCCATCAGGCGATCAGGCACGTCGTGAACGACAGTTTCCACGGGTCGTCGTGGCTCGGCATCATAGCCCGATGGGTCAAACGTTTCGTAGTCGGGATGTGCAGTGGGCGGCGGGGGAGGCGGATCAACCGGGCCGTTCGGACCTGCTGGACCCGAACAGGCGGCCAGCCAGAAGACTGCGGCCAACAATGCAAAGACGTGAATGCGCATCAGTAAGCGGCGTCTGATGTAAGGCCTTTCAAGATAGCAACCCCAGCGCTGGCTCCTAACCTGGTCGCACCATGCTCTACCATTTCATAAGCGTCGTCCGCAGATCGGATTCCGCCCGAAGCCTTTACGCCCATTTGGTCGCCAACCACGCGGCGCATGAGGGCAACATCTGCGGGCGTAGCACCGTGCGAGGCAAAACCAGTGGATGTCTTTACGAAGTCAGCCCCTGCGTTTTGCGCCAGCACGCAGGCGATGACCTTCTCCTCATCCGTCAACAGCGCTGTCTCTAGTATAACTTTAACTGTATTGCCTTGTGCTGCTAATACGACCGATTGAATATCGTCTTCTACTTCGTCATACAGCCGGCTTTTGATACGCCCAATCCCGATGACCATATCGATCTCCTTAGCGCCGTCTCGGACAGCTACCTCTGTCTCGAATGCTTTGACGGGTGTCCGCTGAGCGCCATGAGGAAAGCCTATCACCGTGCACACAACGGATGACGCACCACGTAATTCAGCAGCCGCGAGTGGCACCCACGCCGGACTAACACAAACGCTCGCGAAGCAATGCTCGCGGGCTTCTGCACAGAGGACCCGGATATCCGACTCGCTGGTTTCAGGCTTGAGAACTGTGTGATCGATGAGCCGCGCGATCTGTGGCGCTAACAAGCATGCGTTGATCGCATCAGGATCGGTGGGGCGATGATCCGCCCGCAACCCCAAGCGCCCGGCACCAGCGCCAACCAGCCGTTCGAGCCCACGGTGCTGGTCTGCACCGCAGCCGACCGCTGATTCATCGTATTGCCGATTGAGAGCTTCGGCGAGCACGCTCTGGTCTCGAACGTTCACGTCATTAAGTGGAATTGGGCAGTCCTTAATTGATCGTGCCGCTCAATCTACGTTTGCGGCGCTTGCTTCTAGAGGTGTCATGCGGCATCATTCCGCCATCTCTTCAACTTCCTCATCCAAATTGTACTTCTTGCGCTTTTCCCAGAGAGTCTTTTTCGAGATGCCAAGCAATCGCGCGGCATCAGCGTAAGACGACTTCTTCGTGGAAAGAATATGCTTGATGTACTCGTACTCAAGTTCCTCAAGTGCCCCGCCAGAGCGAAAACGGAAGTAGCCGTCGACATTGTCGGCCTCAAAACCCTGCGTTTTTAGTAGTGCCAGATCCTTTGCATCCAACAATGCCGTCTTGGCAAAGATCAGAGCTCGTTCCATCACGTTGCGCAATTCTCGGACATTGCCCGGCCAGTCGTGCGCGAGCAGTTTTTCCTTAGCCGCGTCCGTGAAACCTTCGAAAGGTTTATTGAAGTCAGCAGCAAAACTCTCGCCTACTTTCTCGGCGATCAACAGTAAATCTTTGCCCATCTGTCGCAGTGCAGGCAACTTCATCGAAACGACGTTGATGCGGAAGAAGAGGTCTTTTCTGAACCTCTTTTCCGCTACGCTCTCTTCGAGCACTGCGTTGGTTGCACACAGGAGACGCGTTGAGACTCGGATCTCGTCGATGCCGCCCAGGCGGCGGAACGTGCGGCTTTCGAGGAACGAGAGGAGCTTCGCTTGCAGCGGTAAGCTCATCGAATCAATCTCATCAAGGAATACCGTACCGCCATCGGCTATTTCGAGAAGGCCAGGCTTGGCCGCACGGGCATCCGTGAAGGCGCCTTTTTCGTAACCGAAAAGCTCGCTTTCAAGCAAATTATCTGGAAGCGCGGCGCAGTTGATTTCCATGAACCGACCCGAGTTCCACTGCGAGGAGTAGTGGATGGTCTGCGCGATCAGGTTCTTTCCTGTGCCGGTCTCGCCCCGAATTAGAACGGTCGTGTTGGGGATGTCCTTGAGCGTTTCGATCGTGGCTCGCACTTCATTGATCTCGGGGCTCGTGCCGAGGACCTTGCCGATCGAGTGCTTCTTCTTGCGTTCAGTTTTGATCTCTTTGAGTTCGATCTTGTCCCCGTATAGATCGAGCGCCTTGCTCAATAGAGCACGCATCTCCTCCAGGTTTACAGGTTTTTGGAGATAATGAAACGCGCCAAGCCGCATGGCCTCCACCGCCGTCTGCACGGACGAGTGCGCGGTCATGATGATGATGGGGAGTGTCAGATCGCGGTTGCGGATTTCCTCGATAAGCTGAATGCCCGTCACCTCTGGCATCATCAGGTCAGTGAGGATAAGGTCTGGCGCGCCGTCTGCATCCAGAGCCTCAAACATCTCGTCCGCACGCACAAACGAGCGAGAAGCGTAACCGTCGCGTTCGAGAACGGTGGCGAAAAGCTCGCCGATCTTGGGATCGTCATCGACGATGAAGATGCGCTTCTGACTCATGCTGGGCGGGAGGTGTGGCGGCGTAGAAGTGAATTAGGAATGATAAGAAGGGTTTGCCGCGAGCGTGCGAAGCAAACAGGAATCTCTCCTACCCCGTTTCGCGGTCAGGCGGGCGGCGGACTTTAGGCGCACGGATCCTCAATGCGCCGGGAGCAATTTCCACATCTACCGAGACCGCCCGCATCGTCAATATTTCGCCGTCCGCCTGTACAGGTAGCGGCTCCGTCATCTCGATATGGACACTCCGCGCCTGGAACATCTGCACTTCCGGTTCGCCAACGTGCGCCCCGCTAAACGTCTTCGGCATGAGCTGGAGGGCGCGTCTCGTACGCAGATGCTCAACCAGGCAGACGTCGAAAAGCCCGTCATCAATCTCGGCGTTTGGGGTTAGAAGGAATCCTCCCCCAACGGAAAAACCATTATCAATTTCAATCAGGAAAAACCGCCCGGAGTGGATGTGGGCGGATTCTGAAGTCGCGTCGTCAGCTAACGCCGTTGATGTCACGACCCCATCCGGCCGAACCAGGCCTCCTGCTCGAATATCGACGTCCACCGTCGGCTTTCGCCATTTCCAAAGCGTTTCCAGTACGGCGGCAATGTAGGCGAGGTGGCCTCCCAGCTTCTTGTAGCGATGCGTCGCGATCGCCGCCACGGCGTCGAAACCCGTGCCGAGGCAATTGGTGAACTCTCCCTCGCGGTCGGTCAACGTGCCGTCCTCCGCCTTCTCCGTCCAGCGTATCCGTCCAATGTCCACTGCCACTGTTTCTGCATTCAGCATCGCCGGGAGCCCTTCTCGCAACCCCTTCGGCATGCCAACCGCTTGTGCAAAATCGTTTCCCGTCCCGGAGGGAATAATGCCCATAATCGCATGGGTATCCAGCAGGCCCCGCATCACTTCCTGAACAGTTCCGTCGCCGCCGACGGCCACCACGACGTCATGCGTCTCGGACGCGGTCCTGGCCAGCGCGGTGGCGTGTCCGGGTGCCTCGGTTTCCACCAGGGTGAATTCGATTCCGGCTTCACGTAACGCTGTTTCTAACTCACTCCGCAGATTCGCGGCGCGACCGTTTCGGGCAGCAGGGTTGAGGACAAAAGCGTAGCGCATGCACGGGTTCCGGGCGCCCCGCCCGGAGCTGCCACAGCGTAAGTTACCGAAGGACTCGTTTTCTTATCGACAGTGGCGCGCAGCAACCTTATCCTTCTTTTTCTCGCCGTTATGGCGTTTGGATTCGCGGCATGCCAGACGGCCGAATCGCCCCCGTTGGTGGATGAAGTTGTCGTTACAGACGCGTCGGGCCGGTCAATGTCGCTTGTATTGCCCGTTGGAGGGGTGCTCTCGCTTGCGCCTAACCTCACGGAGATCGCGTATGCGATCGGTGGATCCGAGCATCTGCTTGCAGCAAGCCAGGCGGACACCTTTCCTCCAGAAGTCCGCGAACTTCCGGCGTTCACTTCGTTCCCGCCGGATCACGAGCGGATCGTCGAGTTGAACCCGGATCTTCTGTTCGCTACGGCAGACATCAACAGCCCGCATGACGCGGATGCACTAGCGCACCTCGGCATTCCTACGTATTTCTTTTCGTTCGGAGACATTGCAAGCATCCCAGCGGCGATGCGCCAGATGGGCTCTCTTCTAGGGACGGACGGTGAGCCCGCAGCAAGGGCCTTTGAGGCCACCGTGAATGACGTGATTGCCGCCACCGAGAGTCTTCCAAGACCTCGGACGTTGCTTCTAATTGGTGATGACGTGCTCTATGCATTTGGCCGGGAATCCTACGCTAGTGAGGCCATTCGCGCCGCCGGGGGAGAGAATCTGACAGATGCGTTCGAGGGCAGCGCGGCTGTCGTTTCAGATGAGTTTGTGCTGGATGTCCAACCCGAGGTCATAATCATTCTCACTGACGAAGAAACCTTTACGGCAAACGAAACCCTGCAGAAGCATCCCACGTGGTCAATAATCCCGGCCGTTCGGAATGGCCGTGTGTACGCGATCCATCCAGACCTCCTCAGTCGTCCTGGCCCGCGATTGGCCGTCGGTTTGGCTCAGGTGGCCGGGTTTATACATCCAGAGCTTTCGGAGTCGGAATGAACCGGCCGTTGCTTCTGTGGATGGGCATCGGCCTGGCGTTCGTGGTCGCAGTCATCGCGTCGCTCGCCATCGGAAGTGTCTCAGTTCCGCCTCGTCTTGTCTGGAATGCCCTTCTCGATGGCCCAAACAATGGAGCGCCCAATTTTACTGAGCACGCCATCGTGTGGCAGTTGAGGATGCCTCGAGTCGTTCTAGCTCTTTCAGTTGGCGGTGGACTTGCAGTGATCGGCGTGGCCATGCAGGCCTTAGTGCGCAACCCGCTCGCCGAACCGTACATCCTGGGTGTGTCCAGCGGCGCGAGTGTCGGCGCGTCGGTGTTCTACCTCGGCTTCCTTCCTCCATTGCTCTCCAAATCGCTGTCGATGCCGCTGGCAGCCTTTGTCGGCGCGCTCGGAGCCATCACTATCGTTTTTTTCGCCGCGCGCACGGGTTCGCGCCTTTCCACGACGCGTTTGCTTCTCGCGGGAGTTGCTGTGTCGTCGTTCCTGGCGGCAATCACGGCATTCGTGACCTATGCCTCTCCATCGCCTGACAGGATCCGAACCGTGCTTTTCTGGCTCCTGGGCTCGTTTCAGGCAGCGCGGTGGGATTCCGTCTGGTTGCCACTAATTGTCTCTGTTCTCGGTATGGGAATCCTCTGGGTGCTTGCCAGACCGCTGGATGCTCTCGTCACTGGCGAAGAGCCCGCGCGGTCACTGGGCATCCCCGTGGAGGCGCTCAAACGTGTGTTGATTCTCCTCGCGGCTGCAGTGACCGGTGTTCTGGTTTCGGCGTCGGGCATCATTGGGTTTGTAGGATTAATCATTCCCCACGCGATCCGCTTTTTGGTAGGAGCGAGCCACCGGCGCGTCATTCCACTGGCCTTCGCGTCCGGGGCGCTGTTTCTACTGGTTGCAGACCTCGTTGCGCGCTCAGTACTTGCCGGTCAGGAGCTTCCCGTGGGCATTCTAACGGCTATCTGCGGCGTGCCGTTTTTCCTCATCTTGCTGCGGAAGACAGAGAGGTTGGGCGGCTGAAGCCTATACCGTCCCTGTTTATTCCTCCCCCCAAATCACCTCGACCAGGACATCGCCCACCTGCTGAAGACTCGCGGCGCTACACGCGGACGGCACATCACCC
Organism: Rubricoccaceae bacterium; assembly: GCA_037969195.1. Classification (GTDB taxonomy): domain Bacteria; phylum Bacteroidota; class Rhodothermia; order Rhodothermales; family Rubricoccaceae; genus JAHEJB01. The sequence goes on from JBBKWZ010000260.1 coordinate 17,396, forward strand.
ACCGTATGCCAGGTTGACGGAAAGGGGTAATGGATGAGGTCGATGACCGGGATGCCCTGCTGTAGGAAGGCAACGTGATCATCAACAACGGGCCCACCCGGCTCATCAAGGAACGCCGTCGCACCAACGCGATCAGCGGCAGCCCAAACGCGGTCCATAACAGATTTTGCGTTGTTCTCCGAATAGGCTTCCCGAGGAATCCGTAGATCCGTATCGCACACCATATCGAGGAGGATACCGTACCGAGGCCGGTAGTCGGGGTTTTCCTCAACGAACCGCTGAGACCCAATCGCGAACGGGTTCGAAAGTATCGCTGGATCTGCCTCCGGAGGAAGGTCATCGCCTCGGTCTTCCATGTCGAGGAAGACCAAATCCACGCCTACATCCGGAGGTTGCTCAGCGAGAAGCCGACCTATCTCAACCAACACTCCGACTCCCGAACCACCATCGTTCGCGCCAGGCACAGGCTCGTCCCAGTTCGTAGAGTCCGGGTCCTGATCAGCCATGGGCCTGGTGTCCCAGTGCGCCACTAGCATGACTCGGTGCCCTCCTTTGGGGTTCAAGTTGAAGGATGCGACGACGTTCGTACCCCCCCAAACGATCGTGCTATCGTGAACGTCCGTGTACGCGAACGGCTGCGGACTGACAGCGTCGGCCGAGCCCTCCATCTGGCTGATAATCCAATCCAGCGTTGGTTGGTATCCCTCCATCCCAAACACACGCGGACCAAATTCTACTTGCGTCTGAATGTGGCGCAACGCACGTTCACCGTCGAATTCGGGCTTGGAGTCGCAACCCATAGACGCAAAAGCGAAGAGGAAAATACTTACGCCAACAACGGCTGATGGTCGCAAAGAGAGAATGCTAGTCATGGGATGCGATGCGATCGCGGATAAGGGTGATGCAGGCGTTGCGCTGCGTGAGCGAAAGGAGCAACAGGAAGTCGCCGGGCTGCGCCCAATCCAACGCGAGGCGCGTCCCACTTATTGGATCGGCTTCTAGAACGATAGCGGATTCCGGAATGCCCTCGTCCAAGAGTATTTTTTGAATGGCTGCTGGGACTTCGCCCTTTTCCTTGCCGCGAAGGTATCCGGGCATGTCCACCAATACGTAGCGATCAGCTTTTAGTCTCGCCGCCGCCTTTGTGAGACCACGAATTTCTTCCTCCGTCCGGTCGCCGGCCTGCCCCATGAGAACGAGCCGCCGGTCTGCAGGGATCTGCTCTACCGATTCGGCGAGAGCCGAGAGCGCGTGCTCGTTGTGGGCAAAATCAACGAGGACCTGAGCGCCCCCTACATCAAACAGGTTGCCCCGACCTGGATTGTTTTCGGGCGTGCTCTCAAACGCTTTCATTGCCTTCCCGATGCTCGCGTCATCGACACCGAGTGCTTTCGCAAGCCCAAGTGCGGTCAAGCAATTACTCACATTGTACGTGGCACGTCCGCCGAACGTGATCGGAAGGTCCGCGACGGTTACGACCGGAATCCATTTACCCGAATCGGCATACGCGAGTTGCCCATCGACAACAGCGCACGCTTTGCCTTTGTTTTGAAGTGCTTCGGCCACATGTGGATTCTTCGGGTTGGGGCTCGTCCAGCAAACCTTGGCTCCGCGTTCTCTCAAGGACTCGGAGAGACGATTGACTTCCTTGCGGCAATACGTGTTGTCGGCGTTGGTTACAAGCACGCCGCCGGTTCCAAGTGCCTTCGCAACGACAAACTTGGCCTTTGCGAGATCGGCGACGGACTCCATGCCGTAGTCACCTAGGTGGTCGGCGGCGACGTTTGTCACCGCGACGGCGGTTGCTCTGGGCACCCCCAGTCCGCGCCGAAGAATGCCGCCACGAGCAACTTCCAGCACGCCAACATCCACACGTTGATCGCGCATGGCCGTGCGCGCGCCGCCCGTTCCCGAGTAGTCCCCGCGATCCAGAATCTCGTCACCAACAGCGATGTAATCTGTTGATGTAAGGCCCGGCGTTCGCCCAGCCGCGCGCAGGATCGCACCCAACAATCGGGCTGTTGTGGACTTTCCGTTCGTGCCCGTGATCAGCGCTATCGGGATGTCGTGGTGAGCGGACCAATCGACTTCCTCCGGTGACGGGAGCCTATCAACGGGCCAGGTCTTTGAACCTGCTCCGAGGCCGATGCTGGCCTCGTCATCATCCCAGAGAAAGGTGATCCCACGCTGTTCTGCGGCCCGTCCGAGAGCGATGAGCGCCGGATTTCTCTCGGCGTCGATTTGCTTCTGGAGCTCCGCGAGATTGTCCAAGGGATCCGGCGCGATGCCGGCAGTCGCTGTTCCGATGGCCGTTTGCCACGCATGCTCGTTGATCTCCGTCCCTGCGTACAACGCATCAATTGGGCCCTCGAACGCCAGCGACGCTCCCTTGCCGAATCGTCGGATTACAATTGTGTCGGGATCCCAACCGATCGCTTTGAGCAGCGCTTTGATATGCTGCGGCCAGAATCCCAGCGCCGCCTCGAAAATCAGTCCCTCGCCAAGCACATCCATGATCGCCCCGGCCCCGTCGAGGTAGAGGTTGGGGCCGGTGAGGCGTCGAGAGTCGTCGATGGTCATGCGATCATAAAGTCCCCCTTTCAAGGGGTACCCGAGGAACGATTGCGGGGATGTCGAATTTGCTGGAACCCGAGCAAAACTACCGCCCCGCCTTCTCACGCCGGAACCCTGCACAGGCACTTCACGCTCCTTAGTTTAGACGCACGACCTCCCTTCTCACCTCACGCATCTCCCGACCGCCATGGCCAAGTATGAACTCTACAAGAGCGAGAACGGCGAATTTCGTTTCCGTCTGAAAGCCACCAACGGGCAGAACATTCTCAGCTCGGAAGGCTACACCACAAAGGCCGCCGCGATGGACGGCATCGCCTCGGTAGGCAAGAATGCAAACCGCAAAGGTGCCTTTGCAACAAAGGGAGGGAGGAACAAACAGTACTTCTTTACGCTGAAAGCCGCCAACGGAGAGGTGATCGGTGCCTCACAGGGCTATTCAGACGATGCCGGGTGCAAAAAAGGCATGGAGTCCGTGAGGAGAAATGCCGGGGCTGAAGTCGTGGATCTTTCTTGAACGCCTCCCCTCCTTCCTGCCCAACGTGCTCCTCAACCTTTACCTACGAAGACCGAGGCCTGTACGTCTGCCCGGAGTGCGCGCATGAGTGGACGACGGACGTAGCTACGGAGGATGAAAGTTCAGCGCCCGTTATCCGAGACGCCAACGGTAACGAGCTGAAAGAGGGAGACACAGTCACGATAATCAAGGACCTGAAGGTCAAAGGCTCGTCGTCGGTTGTAAAAGTGGGAACGAAGGTCAAGAACATCCGCCTTGTGGATGGCGATCACGACATCGACTGCAAGATTCCCGGCGTAGGTTCGATGATGCTGAAGTCGGAGTTCGTACGGAAGGCCTAGGCATTCGGAGATTTCCTGCATTCGACCCTTGGACGCTAGTTTCGCGGCGTCTAACCGAAGGTCAAGATGCCCGCCGAAACCGCTCCACGTGATCCATCGGTGGACAATTCCAGATCGGTAACCTTTGCGCAGGCGCTGTGGCCGATCCTGTTTCTGCTCGGACTGGTGGTTTATGGGCTGATCCTGCGCCCGCAATTCTTCGGGCAACCTGCCTTTCCTTTGGAGGTTGTATTCGTGCTTGCGGCGACGTTTGCGATCACGGAGCTGATCCTCCTCGGGCACAAGTGGGCGGATATCCAGAACAGCATCGTCGCGAAGCTGCAAAAGGCGCTGCCGGCATTTTTCATCTTCTTCGCCATCGGGATGATAATCGGGAGTTGGATGATTTCTGGAACCATCCCGATGCTGATCTACTACGGCCTGAAGTTGATCCACCCGTCGGTGCTCTACCTGTCGGCGTTTGTGATCCCGATCATTTTTTCGATGCTCACGGGTACCTCGTGGGGATCGGCAGGCACGGTTGGAGTCGTGGTAATTGGTATTGCCGCGGCGATGGGCGGGCACCTAGGGATCGCTGCTGGCGCAGTCATCGGTGGATCCTATTTCGGCGACAAGCTTTCGCCGCTGTCCGACACGACGAACATCGCAGCCCTCGCTGCGGACGTGAATGTGTTCGAGCACATCCAGTCGATGCTCTACACAACAGTGCCATCTGCTCTGTTCGCGGCCGGTGCGTACACCGTTCTGGGCTTCGTCTATCCGCCGGAAGTGGCCGCGGGAGGACTCAAAGCCATGCAGCCGTTCATGGATTCGCTGGACTCGATTTTTACGTTCAACATCTTTCTTGTCCTGCCGCCACTCATCGTGCTCGTTGGCTCGTTCCGCCGGAAGCCAACCGTACCCACGCTTGTCGTTTCCATGCTAGCGGCGTGCATCCTCGCGCTCATCTTCCAGCCCTTCTCCCTAGCCGATGTGATGCAATCGGTGTACAGAGGATTTAGCACGGACATGGCGCCCTGGGCAGTGGGTGCCTCCGAGCAGGTCACAACGCTGCTTGACCGTGGCGGCCTCTACGCGCTGATCGACGCCGTGGTTGTAGCGGTAATAGTTTTTGTTTTCATCGGCGCGATGGACCACGTAAAAGCCATCGACACGGTCGTACTGAGAGTATTCCGCTTTGCGAAGTCACGCACCGGGACGATCCTCTCGACGCTTGGCGCGAGCGCAGTGACGAATTCGCTGACGTCCAACCAGTACGCTACGAGCTTCATCGTGGCTGATGCCTTCAAGGCGAAGTACGACGCCCTCCGGATTCCCCGCAAGGTCCTATCACGCTCACTGGAAGACACAGGAACGATGCTCGAAAGCGTCGTTCCATGGACGCCTACAGCCGTTTTCATGGTGGCCACGCTGGGCGTTCCGTTCGCTGCCTACGCGCCGTGGCAGCTACTTTCGTACGCCAATTTCGTTGTCGCGCCGACGCTGGCGATTCTCGGAATTGGGTGTTTCTACAACGAGGTCGATGAAACTCACTCGGTGATTGATAGCACCTAGCCGTACTTGTCATCCCGATGAGCAAGGCGAAGAGGGATCTCCCAACTTCTTCCGAAGGCTTGACCGTCGAGATCCTTCCTCCTGTTAGTCGTCCGGATGACATGAACTGTGGTTCGCTTTAGTCAGCCTCCTCGTCCTGCACCAATCGCACACCGCGCTCATCACGGACGAGCCGCTGGCCCTCCTGAAGCTGGAGCACGTCTACGTCCATCGAATGCGTCGCTGACATGTCCGGCGGAGACGGCGAACCGTTTTCGCGCTCGGCGGGAAGGGCTCCGTTCGTCTTCTTTTTTCCCGTCGGATCGAAGTTGACGATCTGCTTCCAGGAGCGGCTGATATCGTCGCCGAAGATGATAAGCAAATCGCCTTCTTCGGAAGACCGCAGGCCAAATTCGATGGCCTCCTGTTCATCAGCAATGACGTCAATTGCTCCTTCGTCGACGCCTTCCGCAACGAGCACGCGGCGGAGCATGGCGGGGATTTCGTCGCCGTCACGGCCGCGGAAATTGTCGTCGCGCTTGCACACGTAGTTGTCGAAATGACCGGCAACGAGACGCGCTATCTCCTCAATGTCCTCGTCTCGTCGGTCTCCCGGCGCCGCGAGCACGAGACGTTTCTTACCACGGGCGTCCAACTTGTCCACGAGGTCCACCATCATCCCGACGGCGTCGGGGTTGTGAGCGTAGTCAAGGATGACCTTGAACGGATGCTCGTCGAACTGATTCAACCGTCCCGGCGCTTCGTAGAATGATGTTGAGAAGGTCCGCAGGCCGTGCTGGATCTGGTCGAGCGAGATGTTGATGATGCTCTCACCCAGCGCATACGCCATCGCCGCTGCAAACATCGCATTCTGGACGTTATGCGTCGCTTTGCCCTCCAGGGTTGCCGGAATGAGGTGAGTCCAAAGCAGAGGGATGTGACGTCCGGCATCGTAGATCGTAATCATATCGCCGTTCATACCTTCCTCGAGCACGAACGCACGACCACCAGCCCGGATGTGCTCGCGAACGAGGGCGTTCCGCGGATTCAATGTGACGTAGCAGATGTGCTCAGCCTCTGTGTGGTCGGCCATCGCGAGACAGAGCGAATCATCGGCGTTGAGGACGGCCGTGTTCTTGGCAACCTCGATCGGAATCCGCTTGATTTCGGCAAGTTGTTCCAGCGTATCGATGCCTTTAATTCCAAGGTGATCCGCGGCGACGTTGATGCAACACGCGACGTCGCATTCGGAAAAGGCCAGACCAGAACGCACGATGCCGCCGCGGGCCGTTTCCAGCACCGCCACATCAACGTCCGGATCGCGCAGGACCATTCGCGAAGACGTCGGCCCAGTCATGTCGCCTTTCACAGTGACGCGGCCATTGATCACCACGCCATCCGACGATGTCATGCCCGGCGAATACCCCGCCATTTTGATGATGTGGCCCAGCATCCGCGAGGTTGTGGTTTTGCCATTTGTGCCAGTTACGGCAGCAATGGCGATACGCGTTGGAATTCCGGGCGGGAAAAGCATGTCCATCACGGGACCCGCCACGTCGCGTGGGGTGCCTTCGCTCGGTGCGACGTGCATGCGGAAACCAGGCGCGGCGTTGCATTCAACGATGCCGCCGCCAATTTCACGCCACGATTGGGAGATATCATCGGTGAGGAAGTCCACGCCTCCTACGTCCAGGCCAATCGCCTTGATCGCGCGCTCAGCCATATCGCGATTGTCTGGGTGTACGACATCCGTCAAATCGATGGACGTGCCACCGGTTGAGAGGTTGGCAGTCGACCGGAGATAAAAGATTTCGCCGTCAGGCAAAATCGTCTCCGTCGTGTAGCTAGCCTTCTCCATCAGACCTTCCGCCTGCGTATCAAACTGTATCTGCGTGAGGACCTTCTCGTGCCCAACACCACGTCGGGGATCGCTGTTGACTATGTCGACCAGCTGCTGGATGGAGTGCTCGCCATCGCCCAGGACGTGCCCGGGCACGCGCTTCGCTACGGCAACCAGCTTGCCGTCAACGACCAGCATCCGGTGGTCGAATCCGCTGATAAAGCTCTCGACAAGTACACTGCGGCCCGTTCCATGCTCCACAGCCTTCTCAAACCCAACGCGGACTTGGTCGGCATCCATCAAACGAATAGACACACCACGCCCATGATTGGCATTGAGCGGCTTCACGACAACGGGGTACCCGATGCGCTCTGCCGCACGAACAGCGGCGCTTGCTGAACGCGTTAGGCGCTGCTTGGGCACAGGAAGCCCGAGATCCTCTAGCAGATTCCGCGTGTCCTCCTTGTCGCTGGATATCTCGACAGCGATATGCTTTGTTTCGCTGGTGATGGTCGCCTGTATTCGCTTCTGAAACTTGCCGTGGCCAAACTGGACGAGTGAGTACTCGTTGAGGCGAATCCAAGGGATTCCACGCTCCTCGGCCGCATCAACAAGCGACTGCGTGCTTGGGCCGAATTCCTTGCGTTGCGCAAATCGAATGAACGTGTCTCGCTCCTCTTCCCAATCGAAATCCTCTTCGAGATCGAAATCGAGCTGCTCTTGAACATCTGGAGGCAACAGATTCAAAATCAGGCGTCGCCCAAGCTCGCCCGCCTCAAGGCCCACTTCGCGTTGCTTGTACTCGTACACCATCGTGTACTCGCCGGGCCCGTCATCCACCGAGCGCGTCTTCCCGAACGTCACATCGATTCCCGCTACATTCTGGAGTTCGATGGCGACGTGCTCCCACACGTGCCCGAGCCATGTGCCCCCGTCTTCGTTC
>JBBKWZ010000261.1:0-3202 GCA_037969195.1 Rubricoccaceae bacterium
CCGACAAAACGACCCACGTACCCGCGCGTGGGCGCCGTGCGCCCGTTGAGTCGCGCTCTGAACTCGGCATCTCGATGGAGGCGGTCACAGGTCTCCAACGCAACGGCGCGAGCCAACGGCGTCAGCGACGAGTAGTGCCAGAACACCTCTTCTAGCGCCGGCTCGAACTCGGCGGCTGGCTCTTCATTGATCGCCTTTTCGGCGCGTCGACCAATCTCGGGATCATTGGGCCACGGATGTCCGCGACCGGTGGCCAGCCATGGAAGACTGACACCGAATATGTCGGACACCCGCACGAGGTATTCGACCGGCGGATCGCGGTCGCCATGATAGTTGCGGACCGCCTCGTAGCTGACCTTGTATTCTTTCCCTTCGGTGAGATCCCGCCAAAAGTCGCGTAACGTGGACTTTTGCGCGCGGTTGCGAACCAGTTCAAGCCGCTCGGAAACGGAGCTGCTGGACGCGGATGTACGAGTGTGGCGGGGCGGTGGTGCACCGTTGGATACGCGGATCGTGTGTTTCCCTGAACTACGGGAAGACCCCTTGGCGCCGTCGGGCGAGGGCGGTTGCGCTGACATCGTGTTCGAGCCTCTCGGTCGCAAGTCCTGCCGCGCCGGGGGCTGAACAGGAGTCGTTGATTGTACTTTGGATCGGATGTTTACAGTACGTCAGGTGTTTCCATCCGCGCAACCATGCGACAACTCCACGTCCGGGTCGGAGTCGGCCCAGGCGGCGCTATTGCCTGCCAACGCTGGCTATTCGAGGTTGAACGGTTCTTCTCATCTTCTCCGACGAACACCCTCTATGGCGCGCATCAAAATTGTCCCGGCGGAGGCGGCGGGGCCCGTTTTGGGCCCACTATACGCGAAGCTGGCGGGGCCCGACGGCCTGGACGAAATCCTGGCGGTGCACTCGCTAAACCCACGTTCGTTGGACGACCACCACCGATTGTACTCGCACTTGATGCGCGGACCCTCGGGTCTTACACGCACCCAGAGAGAGATGATTGCCGTGGCCGTTTCTGCGGCAAACAACTGTTTTTACTGAATCAACCATCACGGGGCGGGCCTCCGTACGTTGACGGGCAGTCTCGAGCTCAGCCGTAACCTCGCTCGCGACTACCGAGCCGCGCTTTTGGACGCGGCGGATCGGGCGATGTTGGACTATTGCGTTCGGCTGAGCGCGGCGCCCCTGGGGGCAGACGAGGGCGTGGAGCACCTGCGTGCGGTCGGATTTGACGATCGCGCCATCCTCGACATCTGCCAGGTCGCTGCGTACTACAACTACGTCAATCGGCTGGCCGATGGGCTTGGCGTCGAGTTGGAGTCGTACTGGGAAGACGAGGACCTGACGATGACGCGAGTCGAATTCGATCAACACGTCCATGACCGTCGGGCCGCATCCGACGGCACCTGAGGTCCGCTTTGATTCAAGTTGACGGGAACACCCTGAGTCTCGATGACGTCGAGGCAGTTGCGGGTGCTAGGCGGACGAGCGTCTCGCTGGCGTCCAGTAGTCGAGAGGCGATCATCGCGGCCCGCGACTACCTCGAGGCACGCATCGCCACGGGCGAAAAGATCTACGGCGTAAACACGGGCTTCGGTCGGATGGCCGACACCTTGATTTCGAGCGATCAGACCGAAGCCCTGCAACGGAACCTGGTCAGAAGCCACGCCGCCGGCGTTGGTGAGTCCCTTGGTGAGGCCGAGGTACGCGCAATGATGCTCCTGCGCGCCAATGCACTGGCCCGGGGCAACTCAGGGTGTCGTGTGGAGGTGGTGGAGCGTCTGCTGGCGTTCTTGAATCACGGGTTACATCCCTGGGTGCCGCAGGCGGGTTCGGTTGGCGCGAGCGGCGATCTCGCGCCGCTTGCGCACGTGGCGCTGGCGTTGATGGGCGAGGGCGACCTGATTGCAGATGGCCAGCGACGCAGCGCGGCACCTGCCATGAAAAAGGCGGGCATCCCACCGCTGCGCTTGCAAGAGAAGGAAGGGCTGGCCCTCATCAACGGAACTCAAGCGACAACAGGTCTTGGTGTCCTGGCGTTTCAGCGAGCGATGCGGGCGCTCGAAGTCGTGGAGGTGGCTGGCGCGATGAGTCTGGAGGCACTCTTGGGGACGCCGGACGCCTTCAGAGAAGAGATCCACGCAGCTCGGCCCCACGCTGGACAAGCAGAGAGTGCCGCGCGTCTGAGAACCCATTTGGCCAACTCCGAGATACGAGAGTCTCACAGAACCGGCGATCCACGCGTGCAGGATGCTTACTCGCTCCGCTGCATGCCGCAGGTGCACGGTGCCGCACGGCAGGCGCTTGGCTACGTCCGCGGGGTACTCGAAGTCGAGGTGAACAGCACCACCGACAACCCTCTGGTCTTTCCAGAAGCGGAACTCATCGTGAGCGGCGGAAATTTTCACGCACAGATTGTGGCCCAGGCCCTCGATCTCATGGTGTTGGCCCTGACCGACGTGGCGGCCATTTCGGAACGGCGCGTCGAGCGCCTGCTCAATCCCGACCTCTCCGGACTCCCTGCCTTCCTGGCCTGTACGCCCGGCCTGGAGTCGGGATACATGATCGCCCAGGTGACGGCGGCCGACCTCATCGCCGAAATGCGGACACTGGTCCATCCCGCCTCTGCCGACACGATCTCGACGAGCGCCGCGCGGGAAGACCACGTTTCCATGGGGTTTTGGGCTGCGCGCAAGGCGCGCCGAACCGTCGAGTGTTTCGAGGCCATTGTCGCGATCGAGCTGCTTTGTGGCGCCGAAGGGCTTGAACACCGCAAGCCGCTCAGACCCGGGAGGGGAGTTGAGCGGGCGTACCAGCGGCTTCGGCAAGACGTCTTACCGCTCACGGAGGATCGGCCTCCAGGCGTCGATATCGAACGCATTATCGGCCTGATCCGAGACGGCCAGCTTGATCCAGACCCGCCGCAATCCACATCAGGAGAATGATGGCTCACATCCCTGGCCAACCTCTACGTGCACCCAGGGGCTCTACGCTCACATGTCGAGGGTGGACCCAAGAAGCAGCCCTACGCATGCTGCTCAACAATCTCGATGCGGAAGTGGCCGAGCGCCCGGAGGACCTCGTCGTGTACGGCGGGCGCGGACGGGCCGCTCGGAACTGGCCAGCGTTCGAGGCGATCGTTCGCACCCTCAAAACGCTCGGTAACGACGAAACGCTGCTCGTACAGTCAGGGAAG
>JBBKWZ010000262.1:0-6759 GCA_037969195.1 Rubricoccaceae bacterium
CGCGTGGGCAGCCTGGAAGCAGGCGCGGAAAACAGCGCCAGGGTTACGATTTTCTGCAACAGCAGATGCCGGATCGCTTCCGAGGACACTCGGAACGCGACTTCGTGGCCTTCCCGCTATCCTTAGTCTGATTGTGCTCGCTCTCGCGCTGACAGCCCTCGCGCGTCCTCAGCGACGGGACGTGACTGTGGAGCGTACGGCCGAAGGAATCGACATTATGCTGGTCCTTGACATCTCGACGTCGATGACGGCGGAGGATTTCTACCCCAACCGCTTTGAAGCCGCCAAAGTCGTGGGTGCGGATTTCATTCAAGGTCGTGTCTCGGATCGCATCGGGCTCGTCGTTTTTGCCGCACAAGCTTACACTCAAGCGCCGCTCACACTCGACTATCCGTTTCTCCGGCGAATGCTGTTTGATGTACGCATGGGCCTGATTGAGGACGGAACGGCGATCGGAACTGCGTTGGCAACGGCTACCGCGCGCCTCCGCGACAGCGAAGCGGAGAGCAAGGTCATCATTTTGCTCACGGATGGGCAGAACAATCGAGGCGAGATCGACCCTACCACCGCTGCCGAAGTTGCAGAAGCGCTCGGCGTCAAGATTTACGCGATTGGGGTCGGCGGTGATGGCGGCTCGGCAGGCGGCGGCATCTTTGGCCCGTTCATGCAAGTGCCGGAAGTGGATGAAGCCACCTTGCGCGAGGTCGCGGAAAAAACCGGCGGTCGCTACTTCAGGGCCACGGACGCAGAGGCTCTCCGGTCGATTTACGATGCGATTTCTGAACTGGAGCGGACTGAAATCGAAGAGACATCGTACGTCGATGTGGAAGAACGCTATCAGCGGTTCCTCTGGCCCGCCCTCGGACTTTTGATGCTCAACATTCTGCTCGTCAACACGCGGCTTCGGCGAGTGCCATAATGACATTCAAAACCCCCGAAGCACTCTGGCTTCTGCTTCTGATACCAGCGGTAGTGTTCCTCTATGTTTACGCGGCGCGGCGTCGGACGGAAGCCGTTCGGCTGTTCTTCGGCGGGCGCGACGCTCCCGAGCAAACCTTAGCATCCCGTATCGCTCGCCTCCGACGATGGCGAGGATTTTTGGTCGTGCTTGGCTCGGCATTTCTGATTGTTACACTGGCAGGCCCGCTCTACGGCACGTCGATTCGCGAGGCGCAACAGGAGAGCCTCGACCTCATCATAGCACTTGATGTGTCGTCCTCCATGTTGGCCGAGGACGTTGCACCGAGCCGACTGGAGCGCGCCCGACTCTCCATCTCTCAGCTCGTAGAACAACGAAAAGGAGACCGAATCGGCCTGGTAGTGTTTTCAGGAGATGCCTTCCTGCAATGCCCGCTCACAACAGATCGATCGGCTTTCCGACTTTTTCTGGATGCCGCGAGCCCCGAACTGGTAGGTACTCCAGGCACGGACTTCGCCAATGCGCTCTTCACCGCGCTTGGTGCGCTTTCAGATGACGGTCAGGCGGGCCCTCCAAGGACCCGGGCTGTGCTCGTCGTCTCGGATGGTGAAGACCAGGAAGGACGCCTGGACGAGGCCGTCGGCGTTCTCCGAGACGATGGCGTTGTTTTGCTGGCGGCGGGTGTCGGGACCGAAGAAGGAGCGCCGATCCCACTATTCAGACGAGGCGCTCGAATAGGATTCAAAACCGATGCGAACGGTGTCCAGGTGACGTCTCGGTTTCAGGAAGGTGTTCTGCGGGAGATTGCTGGTAGCGATGGCGTCGTACGGTTGGGCGCGGGCAATGGCATCGCCGAAATATCTGCGCGCCTTGACCGTTTAGACCGAGCCGTTCTGGATGCGGAACATTATGAAGCCTCCGCCGAGCGCTTCCAGTGGCCCTTAGGGTTAGCGCTGTTGTTGCTCCTCACTGAACGCCTACTGGCACTCAAAACTGTCAAGACGGAGAACTGAAACAAACGTCGATCTAGCTCTCGCCAACCAACGTCTCCTGCACACTGATGCGTCTCCCCTTCTTCCTCGCCCTCTTTGTTCTCAGCGGTTGCGCGGCGTTCGCCGACGGCACGTCCGAGGGTCGGAGAGGGATGGAATTGTTTGATGCAAGCGAGTTTGTCGACGCCGCCTCAGCGTTCCAGGAAGGTCTTGACGCGACAGAAGGGCAAACAGGCTGGACCCGGGAGGCACTATTCATGGATCTCGGCCTCGCCCGGTTCGCAGATTCTCAGTTCACGGAGGCTGCCGAGTCATTTTCAGAAGCGCTTGCTCTCGCAGAAACGCCGGCCCGACGAGCCGCGGCGGCCTACAACGCAGGTACGGCATGGGCCAAGGCGGAGGATCTCGAACAAGCCTTGATATACCTGCGACGGGCGCTTATTGCGCAAGCCGAGTTCCCCGAGGCTCGTTTCAACTATGAAGTTGTGAAGCGTCATTCGGAGAGTTCGCAGCCGCAAGACGGGACCCCACCAGAGCCGTCGGCGTTCGCGGAAGATCTCAAAGCGCGCGCGGATTCCCTAATAGCCTCGCACCACTACGCCGAAGCCGCAAGCTTGATGACCGAAGGCCTCCTCCAAGACTCTACCGTAGCTGCATACAGTGACTTCATGCAACGTCTCGACGAGGTCGTCGAAATAGAAGCCATGGCTGCTCCGGTAAATCCCGATTCTACTCAATGAGAGTTCTCTTTCTCGTCATAATATTTGTGATCAGTACGGTCGGTGCGAACGCGCAGTCGGCCACGGATCAGTATCACAGCGCGGCCGGGCTGTATATCAATGGCGAGATGGACGCCGCCGAACGCGCTGCAGAGGCCGGGCTCGCCATTCAGCCGAATGATGCGAAGCTGCAAGCCTTGCTCGAACGAATCCGCCAGCAGCAGAATCAGCAGGAACAGGGGGATCAACGGCGGCAGGACCGTGACGATGAACAGCAGCCTGACGAACAGGAGGACCAAGGCGAACCCGATCCGCAGAATCCCGAGCAACAAGACCAACAACAGAGCAATCAGGACCAGCCGCAAGATGATAGCTCGGCCGAATCCGATAGACAGGAAGAGCAGCAAGAGTCCGGGCAACAGGAGGAGCAGGAACAGAGTGAAAATCAGGGCAACCAGCAACAACCCGACAAGCCTCAACCGGGAGAGAACGATCCTTCCACCGCTGACGCTCAACCGGTTGAGCCCGGCCAGATGACTCGCGCGCAAGCTGAGCGCATACTTGGAGCTCTCCGCGCTGATGAGAGTGCCCTGCTTCGCTCAATCCAACGCCGGCCCGCCAGCCCCCGCCGTGTCGAGCGCGACTGGTAGCGCCTGAATATGCGACGAATGCGACTCCTGATCTTTCCTCTGCTCATCGCCCTTCTTGCCCCGGCAACGGCGCAGGTCAGCATCAACTCCTACGTCGATAAGACAGAAATGGGCGATGCTGAAACGTTAGCGTTCACCCTCGAGATCTCTGGCGATCTCGCCCAACTCGGCACCATCCAGCCACCCGACGCTCGCGGACTCGTCCTCGCGCAGAATTCGCCCGTGCTCCGGTCGCAGGTCGTCACGAACGGCGAAGCGCACCTCACGATTCGTTGGCTCTATCGGCCGCAACGAACGGGGCAGGCAGAGATTCTTTCCGCCCGAATTCCAGTGGCCGGAAACACATATGAGAGCGAGCCAATAAACATTGAGGTCGTTCCGCAGAGCCAGCGAGGCGCTGCTCGGGCGTCCCGAACGCAACCGAGCCTGGGCCCTAAACCTGATGTGCCCGAAACCGCCGACGGCGACCTTTTCGTCCGGGCCGAGCCGTCTGCGCGGACGATCGTGCCGGGCCAGCAGGTTGTCATTGACTACGTGTTGTATTCCCGCCCGAATCTCCGGCCCCGCCGCTCACAGGTAACGGGGACATGGGATGCTGAGGGCTTTTGGCGCGAGGAACTCGACGTCCCCGATCGCGACACGTACCCTCGTTCCGTCACAATTGCCGGGGAGGACTACAACGCTGTCACGCTTCGGAGGATGGCGCTATTCCCGACCCGGACAGGAAGGTTGCAAGTTGGTGAGATGGTGTTTGAACTGGAGCTCGCCCGCACATCAGGTTCTTCGAATCCATTTGGGCCACTGTTCTCCCCTTTCACGAGCCGTTTTTCGTCGGAGGATGTCACCGCTCCTTCGTTGACACTGAACTCGACGGCACTGCCAGATGGTGCTCCGGAGTCCTTTGGCGGAGCCGTTGGGCAGTTTGGAATGGCAGCGTTTACAGGACGGGACCAGGTGGCCGCTGGCGAGCCCGTCCAATTGACCGTCGAGATTCGCGGATCCGGCAACATTGCCACGCTCGCACCGCCGGAAATTGAAGCCCCCCCTGAATTCGACAAGTTCGATCCGCAGGAGGAACGCCGAATCGACAGGCAAGCTGGCCTGTTGTCTGGAACTAAGACCTTCACGTATACGCTCGTGCCTCGCGGCGGCGGATCGTTTGAGATCCCGCCGATCGAGTGGACGTATTTCGACCCGGAACTCGGGCGATATCAAACGTTGCGTTCATCTGCGTTTCCAGTAGAGGTTAGCGGTCCCGTTGCATCGTCAGCAACAATTGCAGAGGCAGTACCGGGCGATCCTTCCGTACCGCTAGGCTTGATGACGGAGGCCGAGTGGCTACGCGTTCGAACGCCGCGTAGCGTGTCCGGCCTTCTCATCCTGGGTGGATTTGGACTACCTCTCTTGGCGTTGCTCAGTCTAGTGGCAGTCCGTCGAATTGGGGATCACCGCACCGACGACTCGCCCGAAGCCCTTGCGCTTCGCGCCCATCCAGAGGCCAAAAAGCGGTTAAAAGCCGCTCGCAAAGCCATCGGCGACGCTCCGGCATTCTACGCGGCAATTGAACTCGCGATACGTGGATTCCTTACAGACAGACTTGGCACGCCCGTTAATGGCATCCCAAGAACCGCGCTTCAAGCCACGCTTGCCGAGTACGGCACATCTGCAGAAACACGACAAGCCGCCGATTCACTCCTCGCCGAATGTGAGCGTGCGCAGTTCGCGCCCGGCCTCGCTGGCGACGCCAATGCGCAACGTCAAGCAGCCGAACAGGCGTCATACCTTTTCGCCGCGGTGGATAACGAAGCAAGCAGCGTGGGGGCCTGACCTATGTGGGCTGTCGTTCTTCTTTTGCTTTTACAACTGGCACCAACGGTTAACCAAAAGGCGGATGCCGAGCGGTTGTTCAACCTGGGCGTCCAACTCTACAATGACGGCGATGCCGCTGGTGCAGTCGCCGCGTTCCAGGGCGCAGAGGTTACGGGGTGGACTAGCGGCATGCTCCAGTACGACCTGGGGACTGCTCACCTGAGCCTTCGGAAGTACGGCCCCGCCATCCTCCATTTTGAGCGGGCGAGGAAACTGATGCCTGGCAACGAGGCCGTCCTCCACAACCTGCGAGTTGCGCTGGAACGAGCAGGCGTTTCGGACGATACAACGTCTCCATTCGCCATCGCAAGCAATCGTCTTTCGTTTCTCGGTGGACCAACCTTCTGGCTCGGCATCGGGTTCGTCCTGTATTTGGGCCTCATCGCATTGGTCGCATTCCGGTTTTGGAAACGAGCCGACAGCGCATGGTCGCGACGGGCTATCACCCTGCTGGCGCCTGTTACAATATGCGCGTTTGCGGTCGCTTTGTCAGTTTGGGGGGATGTCCGAACGCCAGCCGCCATCGTTGTTTCCGAAGACGCCCAGCTAAGAAGGTCGCCTTCTCCAGATGCAAGCTCGCGCGCGACCGTGCCACCGGGTCAGCGCGTACGTATTACGGACAGCCGCGAAGGATGGCAGTCAGTTCGGCTTCCCGGAGGCGTTCGGGGATGGCTTCCTGAGCGTTCTGTAGAGCGGATCTGAAGAAAGCTGCCAGCGTACCTTTCGCCATGTTGGAACCCCACATCTACCTGAGAGACGAGAGCGGCCGGCGGGCGGGCTGGATCGAGGTCGTGTGCGGTTCAATGTTTAGCGGGAAAACCGAGGAGCTGATCCGGCGACTGCGGCGCGCCAAGATTGCCCGGCAACGTGTGGAGATTTTTAAGCCGGCACTCGACACCCGCTACGCGGACGACGCGGTCGTTTCGCATGACGAAAACGCCATCCCCTCGCAGGTTGTGCATGCCGCCGATCAGATTCTCCTTCTTTCTGGGGGTGCTGACGTCATCGGAATCGACGAAGCTCAATTTTTCGGTCTTGAGCTTTTGGGTGTGTGTGACAGCCTTGCCCGCGACGGAAAAAGAATCATCGTTGCCGGATTGGATCAGGACTATCTCGGCAATCCCTTCGAGCCCGTTCCGCAACTCATGGCGATCGCTGAGCACGTCACAAAACTGCACGCCATTTGTATGAAATGCGGCGCTCCTGCCAACCATTCGCAGCGACTTGTTGCGTCTGGAGATCGGGTTCTAGTAGGCGAAAAGGAGGCCTACGAACCGCGGTGCCGCCAATGTTTTGAGCCAGAACTGGTGACGTTCCGCCCTACTCCAATCAAGAAGCCGCAAACTTCAGCTCCGGAGGCGCCCAAGGAGACGGTAAAGGCCTGAATTGGGGCTGAAAGGAATTGGTCAAAAGCTTGCCCCGCATTGGGGTTGAGTCCTATCGTGCAAAACGCATTAGGGAAGCCTCAATCCCCACACACTCACCCAAAAACATCAAGCGAAATGGAAACCATCCCCGACCCAGGCCTCACGGATACAGGAACCTCATCAGAGGGTAAGGCCGACCTTGGCAAACGCTTCGTTGCCGTTCTCATCGACGGCCTGATCGCA
>JBBKWZ010000263.1:0-3075 GCA_037969195.1 Rubricoccaceae bacterium
CGATTTTACCATCCTTGATTCTGAACATCGTGTTTCGGATGTGATGGCGCTGGGTCGCTGGCACATTCGAGATGGCTCCGCCGTCCAAAAAGGCACATTCGAATAGCATTTCGCCCATCTTCTACCAGTCCCCCAGAATCCCATGCCATCCAAAGGAACGAAAGGAAAGAAGCGCGGCTACATCGTGCCCGTTGGCGGTGCCGAGAACAAGAAAGGCGAACGGCCCATTCTGGCACGTTTCGCTAGGATTTCTGGCGGTGCTGATGCACGCCTTGTCGTTATCCCTACGGCGTCCGAACTTGATGACACCGGCGATCGCTACGCGGAGATTTTTGAAGACCTCCAGGTGGAAGCCGTCGATGTGCTGGCCATTCAAGACCGCGAGGATGCCTACAAAGACGCTTACTTGCGAATTCTGGAAGATGCGACAGGCATTTTCTTGACCGGCGGTAACCAGCTAAGGCTTTCTACAATCCTGGGTGGAACGCCACTGGCTCAGCTAATACGTCACCTGAATGCCGATGGCGTCAACGTTGGAGGGACGTCTGCTGGCGCAGCCATCATCCCCGAGCACATGATTGCAGGCGGCCCGAGCGGTTCAACTCCGCGTGCCGACGGCGTAATCCTCGCACCTGGCCTTGGACTCACGAACCGCGTCATCATTGATCAGCACTTCCGCCAGCGCGATCGCATCGGCCGTCTACTCACGGCCGTTTCTTTCAATCCATTCGTTGTGGGCATTGGATTGGACGAAGACACCGCTGCGTTCATTGACGCCGACGACATCATTGAGATCGTCGGATCTGGCGCAGCCACGATTCTCGATCCAACCAACCTCAGCTACTCTTCGATGGACTCCGCTCGACCGGGTGAGCCCGTCAGCTTGATCGGTTTGCAACTCCACGTGTTGGCCGAAGGTGCTCAATACGATATCGAAAACCGAACGGCGATTGCTCCGGAACGCTCAACGGCGACCCACTAGTCGCTAAAAGCGCGATTCGATCTGCCCCGTACGGTAGCGAGTGTTCATGATGAACGTAGGCTACCGTCCCTCAACCATGTGTCCGTACACGGCGGCGAAGTGGCAGGCACTTCCAGCCATCACGAATAAATGCCAGATGGCGTGGGCGTACGGAATCCGGCGGCTGAGGTAAAACACGGTGCCTAAAGTGTAGAAGAGTCCGCCTGCCATCATCCACGACAAGGTGGATTTCGGCAACGCGTTCATCAACGGCCCGATGGCAAAGATCGCCAGCCAACCCATCGCCAGGTAGATGGCGGTGGAGGTCTTGTTGAACCGACCTGTGAGAAACAGCTTGGCAATGACGCCCACGATGGCCAGTCCCCAAACAATTCCGAACAGCGACCAGCCCCAGCCGCCCCGCAATCCGACCAGCATGAAAGGAGTGTACGTGCCCGCGATGAGGATATAAATGGATGCGTGGTCGAAAATGCGAAGGCGCTTTTTGAGGACGGTCTTCTTCGCGGCGTGGTACAGCGTTGACGCGGAATAGAGGAGGACCAGAGACGCCGAGAACACTATGGAGCCAACGAGCTGCCATCCATCGCCGTAGATGGCGGTCATGGTGATGAGACCCGCTCCACCCACGAGGCTGGCCACGATGCCGAGGCCATGCGTCAGCGTGTTGAGGAGCTCCTCTTTTTTGCGGATGGCCGTATTCACTGGATAGGATAGATTGCGACGCCTCTGACACCTAACCTAAACCTCATGCGTGCGCTAATCCAGATCCGCTCCTCGGTACTTCTCGCCGCATGCATCCTGTTTCCGATCGCGGGATTTGCACAAGGGGAATGGACAGATGCCGACACCCGGCGCGTGGTCGATAACACAATGACGTTGCGGCTGGCGCCGGACTTGTCGCAGCTGAGCGCGGCGGAGCAGTCAGTCGCCCAGAACCTGCTCGAAGCCGGACGGCTCTTTCAGGAATTGTATGAGGATCAGAAACACCCCGACGCGGAGTGGGCTAGGGAAAGCCTCGTTGAAGGCAGTTCAGAGGCGCTATTGTATCGTCTGAATCGTGGTCCGATCGCCACGAACAGCCACAACCAGCGTGCTGCCTTTATGGGCGTGCGGCCTGAGACGCCAGGGAAAAACGTCTACCCCATCGCTGTGACGCGGGAGGAAGTGGATGCCTATTTGGCAACGCATTCGGATGAGCGTTCCTCATTGCTCGCCCTTCGGAGCGTCGTGCGGCGCGCAACCAGTGCAAGTTTGGATAGGGACCTCGCAACGTTGGATGCGTGGCCCGGCCTTCGGCTGCTCCATCCCGCGCTGCATGGACGGATGTCGACACTTCGCCGCAGCCCTTCGGAGAACGTTTTCTACGCAGTCCCATATGCGGTCGCATACGCGGACCGGCTCATGCGCATCCACGAGCTTCTGCGAGAATCAGCGGATGTGATCGAATCCGAGGACCGCGACCTGGCATCGTACCTCCGGCTCCGTGCCTACGATCTGCTGACATCCAACTATGAGGCCGGCGACGCCGCCTGGGTGCTTGGTGACTTCAACAACCTGAACGCGCAGATTGGCAGTTACGAGACGTACGACGACGCCTTGTTCGGTGTGAAGGCGTTCTACTCGTTGAGTCTGCTGATCCGCGACCGCGAAAGAAGCGAAGAATTGGCATCTGCGCTGACCGACATCCAGGCGCTTGAGAACAGTCTGCCCTACGACCGTCACAAGGCGGTGCGCAGTCGCATTCCGGTCAGCGTTTACAATGTGGTTGCAGATTTCGGGCAGGCCCGAGGGACTAATACGGCCACGATTCTTCCCAACGACGCCGACCACGCCCGGAAATACGGTCGGACGATCCTGCTGCGCTACAACATCATGACGAACCCGCAGCTATTCGAGTCGGCCCGCAACCGCTACTGCGCAGGCGTTCTGGAACAACACTGCGATGATCTAACCCTCGACGGAAATTTCCAACGGACGCTCTGGCATGAGATCGGGCACTATCTCGGCGTGGATCGGACGGTGGATGATCGAACAATGTCAGAGGCGTTGCAAGACGTTCAGAATCTGTTTGAAGAGATGAAGTCCGACCTCAT
>JBBKWZ010000264.1:0-2776 GCA_037969195.1 Rubricoccaceae bacterium
GCCTTCAAGAAAGAAAGGTCGGCGCTCCGAGAAGAAAGTCTCGAATGTTGAGAGGTTCAGTTCTGCCGGATCCGCGTCAACCTGGCCAAAGTCGGGGTTGATGGTCGCGTCCACGGTGAGATTGGAGGACAGACCGAAGCGGATATCTCCGCCAACATCGCCTGTGAAATCCGAGGCCGTTGCCCCCGGTTCATCGGGGTCCTCAAATGTATTGGCACGCGCCAGTGAATATGGAGTGGCCTGAAGAGTTCTGCGCGGCGAAATACCATGCAGGCCGGCTAGTCGTCCCGAGTGCCGCACGAAGCCCGTGTTTGAGTTCTCGCGGGTAATTGGCGCCCAAAGATCTTTCTCGCCGTTTCGCTGGATTTCCCTAACAAAGTTGATGCCCCACGACGTTTCACCGCTGCTAAAACGCAACTGAGAGTAGGGGATCTCCATTTCCACTATCCACCCTTCGGACGTAATCCGCGCAGCAGACGACCAAACAGCGTCCCACGAACTATCCTCGCCGTTTAATGTCGCCAGTGCATCCCACTGCACGCCGGCTGCAGTAACGAGGAACTCGTACCCGGTTTGCAAATCGTTGTAAGAATCAAATACAACGAGGAAAAAATCCGCGCCGTTTACCTGATCGCGCCGAGCCAGGTACTTTCGAATGCCAGCCGGATTGTCGTCGTACATCATCGCGCCGACGTAGATGGCATTGGCACCGTACAACACGCGGACTTCCGTTCGCTGCGTGGCAGGTTCACCTTCAGCCGGGTTGAACTGGGTAAAGTCTGTCGCTGGCTCAACCAACGCCCAATCGGCGTCGTCAAGAACACCATCGATCCGGACGCCTGACGTCTGCGCCGACGTAATCACCATGTGCTGGTTGCCCTGCGCGCTTGCAGCAACAGAGAGCAAGAGGACAATGGCAGTGAGCGAGTATCGTAGACGCATAGTTTAGAGTGTGGGCGAGATGCTTGCGGGACGAACCCGACGGGCCACTTGTTACATGTACTGCTAAAAATTTAGCCAAGTTAAGGCCAGGCATAAAATGGCTCCGCGATCTCCCGATAGTTATCGAACTCTTGCGAATTCCGGTCGAGCCGAGCCTCCCAAAACCAAGGGGTCGAAGTTCCTGGCCGAAGCCTTTCCCGTAGACGATGTGGACCAGGCGTTGGAAATGCTCGAAGGCGTGAGAAGAGCGGAGCACGCGGCAACGCATCATTGCTGGGCCTACAGGATCGGTACGGAGGGGAAACTATTTCGCTATTCGGATGATGGCGAGCCGAACGGCTCTGCAGGGCTTCCCATTCACCGAGAGATCGAAGGCCGCGGCCTGACAAACGTTCTCGTTGTGGTGACGAGGTATTACGGTGGGACGAAGCTGGGTACGGGCGGACTTGTCCGCGCCTACAGTGAAGCGGCCGGCATTGTCCTCGACGTCGCACGGAAGCGTGAGGTCATTGTGCGCGTTCCTGTTCGGGTTAGGTTTGCCTTCGCGGACACTTCCCCCGCCATGCACACGATCGGTCAGTTTGATGCGATCGTTGGCGAAACCAGCTATTCCGAGGATGGCACAGAGATGTTGCTTGACGTTCGGAAGTCGGAGGTTGCTTCGCTGAAAGCCGCGTTTGTTGAGGCTCTTGGAGGGAGAGGAGACGTGGTCAAAACTGTCTCCAATGCTTAGCGGGGCGGCTATCTTGCGGCCTCGCCTAATTCTTTTGTTATGTCCGATCCCGCTGTCCCCCCGTCCGTTCCACCACAAGGAGCGACGCCACCAAGCAAGCTCAAGAAACTCCTCACGAAGATCGCCATCGCGCTCGGACTCGCGTTGCTGGTTTTCCTGATCGGACTTTTCGTTGGACGCGGACCGGTTGGTGACCTGCAGGAACGCGCTGAGCAAGCCGAAACTCATCTCGCATTGATGCAGGACCATCAGCACATGACAGAGGCCGCCATGCTCCTTTATCGAACAGCGTTAGACCTCGATGCGAGAAACTTCGGCACTGCAAATGATCGGTTAGATGAATCGGCGTCGGTTCTCGAACTCGTGGGGCCGGCAGGCTCTGAATTCGAAAGCCTGCGCACTTCGGTTGCTGCCATGGACATTAACGTCGCGCAGGACCTCGCAGGTCAACGCGCAGCCGTTCTCGGGTTCGCCGAGACGTTGCAGAGCATCATGCCAAGCGTTGAGGAAATGCCAATAGATGATGCAGCGTCTTCGGATACGTCCACCCAAGAACAACCGGCTCAGTAGCCTCCCTCGCGAGTCACATCCCGCAGACAAGCCAACCAATAGTAGCAGTAAGGGCGTTATTGCTTTCCAGAGAGGCGTATTTGTTGTCAGATGCTTCACCGGCGTCTGTAAGTAGATTGCCACAGTGTGGGCCCGGCGCCACTGTAGCAATATGTGGTGAACAGTACAGGCCCCCTGTTTCGTTGTAGAATCAGTTCATCAAATGGAGGACAGTTTGTGCCGGATGTGTTGCCATTGATCGTGACTTGACTCGGCGTCGAAACGCTCCAAAAACGTTGGGCGGCCGCGTTGTCATTATTTCCATTGAAGAATGAGTTGACGGTAGAGCCGGATTCAATAAGTAATGAGTTGGTGGACCTGACAAAGGCTTCCGGATCCGACCATTCCGTCCACCCCTCAGAGGTTTGTACACGCGATTGTGAATCGCCCCGCGTCGTTTCTATTGTATTTAAGCTCCTGTTGAAATCTGAACAATAGGGCGGCCAGCCCACATTTACGTAATAGGTAAACGTGCCAATTTCTCGAAACTCG
>JBBKWZ010000265.1:0-6128 GCA_037969195.1 Rubricoccaceae bacterium
GGATAGACGTAGCGAAGAGGGCCAGCTCGGATTCAACGAGCGCGCGATGCATCCGACTCGTCCGGCCCGTGGATAGCACGTCATCCAGAACCGTAAATGCAGCGTCGGAGAGTTCATATGTGCTTGGGCGATGAAACGCCGCGATGAACAGCGGTTGCGCCTCTTCAACCAGCGCGAATCGTCGTTCCTCCTGTTGTTCAGGTTCGAGGACTGTTATCGAGGGCGGGTCAGGTTTGCGCGGGAGCCGTCCGAAATAGCGCTCGGCAAAGCGTCGTGCGTCAACCGGATCCACGTCGCCGACGATTGCAATCGTCAGATTGTTGGCCGCGTAGTAGGTGTCGAAAAAAGCCACGGCTTCCGTCCGTGAGATGCTTTGCAGATCGGCCATGTGCCCAACGGTAGGCTCGCCGTACGGATGCGCTTCGTAAGCCGTATCCAGCAATCGTTCGATGAGCCGACCTTGCGCACTCGACTCGGTGCGCATCCGACGTTCTTCCATCACCACATCCCGCTCCGTATAGAACTCGCGCAGGACGGGATTCAGGAAGCGATCGCTTTCGAGCGCAAACCACAGTTCCAGTTTGTTCGACGGAAGGCTGTACATGTAGCCCGTTTGGTCGGCGGATGTGAACGCATTGAGCCCCACGGCTCCGTTTCGACTCACGAGTTTGTCGAATGCGGCTTCTTCCAACCAAACTTTGGAGGAGTCGATGCGCGCCCTGAACGCGGATTCGAGTTCCGCCAGTTCGGATTCGGAATCTCCGCTTCGGCGCGCATCCCGGTACGCCAGATACGCTTCCTCCTCTAATTCCAGCGCGGCAAGCTCTGCCGTGATATTTGCACTCCCGATGCTCGTTGTTCCTTTGAAGGCCATGTGTTCGAACATGTGGGCAATGCCGGTCTGGCCGGATGGCTCGTTCACGCTTCCGACGTCGGCGTAAGTAAAAAACGAAACCACAGGGGCCTCGTGGCGCTCAACAACCAGGATTGTCAGCCCGTTCTCAAGGTTGATTTCGGTTACCGCTTGCTCAAAGGTTTCGAGCAACGACTGGGCACTGAGCGGCATCCCGCAAAGCCCAACAAGAATCATCGCAAGAAATCTGCGCGGCATGGAATAAGAGAATGAACGCCTAATAAGTCGACTCATATCAGAGTGTGGAGACGGAATCCGAACTCATCAGAATGCGATGATCGGGATCGATTTGGATGCTCGGGCGCGGACCGTTGATGCTCCCGACTCCTCCCGTCATGTTGATTCGACGGCGGGCATTTCCCCAGGCAACTTCTATTGGGAGGTCAAACGTCTGTCCTTCTGAAAGCACGCCTTCGGGTAGCACCCATCGAAAGTTGAGTGCCGTGCCCTCCGATGTCGCTTCCAGTCGCGGCAAAACTGGCTGGCGCAGGTAGACCTCAAAAATCGCGTTAAGGTCTCTCCCACTCTCTTCCTCAAATGCAGCCTGCACGTCGTCCGTCGTGATGAAATGGTTGGCAGAGCCGTCCGTGGCGGATTCGAGAGCCGGGTCGGGATACATGATCCGCCGCATCGCTCGGAAGAATGCCTCGTCATCGTCCATCAGGAAACGCAGCGTGTGGAGAAACCAGCTACCCTTGAAGTAGATATCGCCATTGAAGCTGCCATCGGGCAGGTTGTACATCTCCTTTGTCGAACGCGATTCTCTCGGCGCGACCGGAATCACATTTGAGATTCGCTCGCGAACAGTGCCGATGTACGCGAGATATGCGGCTTCAGAGTCCTCACCATTCCGACCGGCGATGTCTTCCGCGTAAAGTGCCTCGGAGAAGTTGGCAAAGCTCTCGTGGATCCAGAAGTCATTCCAGTCAGGTGCAGTTCCGAGATTGGCCCACCACTCATGCGCCAACTCGTGGAAGTGGAGCCAGTCGAAACCGTACTCGTTGTCCTCGAACGTCGAACCATAAGCGATGAGCGATTGATGCTCCATTCCGAGGTAGGGAGTGTGGAGGACCTTGTACCCGTCTGCGCGAAAGCCGTAGGGACCATACATGCGCTCCAGAAAGTTGATCGCGTCGAGGAATCCGGAGAGCTGCCGGCGGGCCTCGGCGCGCTTTTCGGGTAGAACGTAAAAGGTCACCGGCATCGTGTAGTCGTAAGGACTCTGATACGTCGCGGTCACTTCTTCGTAAGGCCCAACGCCAAATGACACGCCGTAGTTATTGATCGGCGTGGAGACGAACCATTTCTCGGTTGCGGTGCCGTCTCCGTTGTCCGTGCGGCCCTCGTAGTGGCCGTTCGAGATCGCCCGGAGATTTGCGGGCACGGTTAACGAGATGCGCATGGAGTCGGGCTCATCCGAAGGGTGATCCTTCACTGGCCACCAGATGTCCGCTCCTTCTCCCTGACAGGAGACGGCAATCCAGGGTTGGCCATCGGCTGTTTCGGCCCAAGTGAAGCCGCCGTCCCATGGAGGGCGGGCGGCTTCGATGGGTTCGCCTCCATATCGCACTTTGATCGAAACCTGGTCTCCCGCTTGGTACGTTTCGTCCAGTTCGATGAGGAGGAAGCCATCACCTCGCTCGAACGATAGGGGCCTGGAATCCGTAACGCAGCTAGTGCCATCTGGACAGAGTTCCGGTCCGGCCCTTTCTACTCCGCGTACAGTCAACTGGTCATCCAGATCGAGAACAATCATATCGGTCCGTCCGACGATCTGTGCTTCGACCGTCAGGCTTCCCTCAATGGAATGATCTCCCGGCTGAAGGACCAGATCCAAGTCATAAAACGTCACATCATACGTCGCCTGTTCGGTTCCCAACGGGCCGCCCGACGTATTGTTGGATTCACCGTACTGTGCGGAGGCGGGGACCGAAAACAGGCCGTACAAAACAGCCGTCGCGACTACAAAAAGGCGCATCAGGGAAGGGGTCATGGATGATTTTCAAGATACAACGCAGCCTCGGCGATCTGCTTTCCGGCTTATCCTTCTCCCCCCACGGCATCGTCATCATGCGGAAGTCCATCGTCTTTCTTTTCGGCATTTCAATTTGCTCCAGCGGGTGGGCGCAGTCGGTCTCCGGCCTACACATGCGCGTCGACAACGACTTCTTCGCGTTTCGTGTTGGTCGGCGGGCCTTAGATTTTGACTACACGTCCGGGCTTGAGTTTGAGGTAGAATTCGATGGTGCACCTTCCTGGATGTCCTGGCCAGTAGCGCCCAACAGAGATGACGTCACTCTCGGACTTTCGCTGGGTCAGCAGATCTATACGCCGCGCAGTAGGGGCCAACGGGAATCGCCTGGAGAGCGGCCGTTTGCAGGATGGCTGTACGTTGCTGCATCGGTCGAATCAGAAACGGCCAGCACTACCAGAGCGGCAAGTATTTCAGTAGGAGTGACGGGGCCCCCTGCTCTTGCCGAACAAACCCAAAGCAGTTTGCACAATCTTCTGGGCTCCTATGAGGTGACGGGCTGGGAGAACCAGCTTCCGTTCGAACCGGGTTTTGCTTTGCGCTATGAGATAGCCCGGCGTTTCCACCTAACCCAGAACGATAACTTCGATGTAGAAGTCCGTTCAGGCGTTGGTATAGGACTGGGAACGATTTGGAGCGGGACGAGCAGCGAGGCAGACCTCGTGGTGCGGAGCGGCAAGTTCGCGGTTTTTGGTGGCGTTCGCGGGGAGTGGATCTGGCGCAACGAATTTCTCGATGGCACCGCATTCCGGGAGAGCGACAGCGCGGAGAAAATTCCTATAGTCGGACAGCTCGAGTTTGGCGCCCACCTTCGTATCGGCAGGTTTGGCGTAGCCGCCCGCTTCATCACCCGAAGCCGCGAGTACGACGGCCAACCGAACTCGCACCAGTACGGATCGCTCACCACGTCCCTTTACTTCTGAGGGCTATTTAACGGTGCTCCCCGGCTCACCTTCCGTAAATACGGGCAGGAAACTGCCATCCCGGTTCTCTGCGAAGAGAAGCATGCCTTGACTATCCAGACCGCGGATGTTGCGCGGCGCGAGGTTCGCCACCACGATTACATGCTTGCCGATGAGATCTTTCGGCTCGACGTGCCCACGGACACCGGCCAGAACCTGTCGCTGCTCGAACCCGAGGTCGATATCCAGGCGCAGGAGTTTATCTGCGTTGGGATGCGGCTCGGCCACAAGCACCTTGCCCGCGCGAAAATCGAGCTTCGCAAAATCGTCGAATGTGATCGTGTCGGCAATGGGGGCATACGGAAGGGCCTCTACCACCTCTGGCACGGCTTCCTCTTCCTCGGCGGACTTCGCGGCGCGATCCTCGAGCAAGGCACGCTGGGCATCCACCGCCTCGTCTTCGATTTTCTCGAAAAGGATCGCGGGTTCGCCCAGTACATGCCATGCGGAGAGCAAGCGGAATCCGGCGTCCTCCCACATGATTGGCGCTTCTGTTCCACCTGGCATGCTCGATCGAACACCCGCCAGATTCAGCATTCTCCTCAGTTGCCCGGCGCTGTGTGGGAGGATCGGGTCCATCAGCACGGCCAGCGAGGCGCATAACTGAAGCGAGACGTGGATCGTGTTGGCACATTTCTGCGGATCGGTTTCGCGCGCATGCCAGGGCTCCGAGTCGTTGAAATACTTGTTGCCCAATCGTGCCACCGCCATCGTTTCCTGCACTGCTTCCCGCATCCTGAACTGTTCGTACGCTGCACCGATCCGGTCAGGATAGTTCTCAAGTTCGTGCAGCACAGCTTGGTCCTCCTCGCTCGGGTCCACCAACGGTGGAACCATGTTGTCCGAGAAACGCTGCACGAAAGACAATGCCCGATTCACAAAGTTGCCGAGCACATCAGCAAGCTCGCCGTTAACCCGCGCCTGGAAATCAGCCCAGGAAAAATCTGTGTCCTTGGTTTCGGGAAGAGAGACGGCCAGACCGTAGCGCAATACATCGGCTGGAAACACGTCGAGTGCTTCATGAAGCCACACGGCCCATCCCCTACTTGTCGAGAGTTTCTTCCCTTCCAGATTCAAAAACTCATTGGCAGGTACGTTCGCCGGAAGCGTCCATTGCGGCCCTTCCGCGTCGGCGTCGTTGTGTGCCATCAACAGCGCCGGGAAGATCAGCGTGTGGAAGACGATGTTGTCCTTACCGATGAAATGCAGAAGTTCCGGCACTGTGCCATCCTCATGGATTTGCCAGTAGCGCCGCCACAATTCAGGGTCGCCCTGCTGCGCGGCCCATTCCTTGGTCGCCGAGATATAACCAATGGGCGCATCAAACCAGACGTAGAGAACCTTCCCTTCCGTGTCGCCGCCAACATCTGGAGGGACGGGCACGCCCCAGGGGAGATCGCGCGTCATCGCACGATCTGCGAGACCATCGTTAAACCAGCTACCAATCTGTCCGCGCACATTCGGCTTCCAATCCGTCTTGCCAAGAATCCACGCCTCCAGCTTTGGTTGGAGATCACCCAATGGCAAGTACCAATGGGTCGTAGCACGTTTAATCGGCTCAGCACCAGAAACTGCGCTCTTTGGGTTGATCAAGTCGGAGGGCGAGAGCGACGAGCCGCAGTTCTCGCACTGGTCGCCGTACGCGTCTTCGTAGCCGCAAATCGGGCACGTCCCGCGCACGAACCGATCCGCAAGAAAAAGCTGGGCTTCCGGGTCGAAGAGTTGCTGTTTCGTCTTTCGGCTGAATGCCCGCGCGCGTTCCAGCGTTAAGAAAAAGTCCTGACTGGTCTGTCTGTGGGTTTCCGAGGACGTGCGTCCGTAGTAGTCAAATGCAATCCCCAACCCCGCAAACGCGCTTTCGATTTGTGCGTGGTAGCGGTCGACGATGGCCTTCGGCTCTACGCCCTCCTCCATCGCACGCATGTAAATGGCCGCGCCGTGCTCGTCGGAGCCGCAGATGAAGGCGACGTCACTGCCCCGCAGTCGCTGGTACCGCACATACATGTCCGGCGGTAGATACGCGCCCGCAATGTGACCGATGTGGAGTGGACCGTTGGCGTACGGCAGCGCCGCGGTGACAAGAATGGGCGTGGTGGCCATGTAGCGTCGGTGGGGTGAGGGCGAAAACTACGGCGATACGCTGCCGCGGACGGTGGAATCAACGTGGAGGCGGAATGACGCTGCGCAAACCGCCCGAAACACATCCTCCGTCTTCCGCTGC
>JBBKWZ010000266.1:0-2670 GCA_037969195.1 Rubricoccaceae bacterium
CATGACCTGGAATTGCATGCATCTCGCGCGGATGCTCAAGGAGTCTGGTGGGATCCCGAACGTCGGCAATAACCGTGAGGCATGGAAAACCGGGGAGCGCTTTGGCTTTGAGAACCCGGTTGAATAGGCAGGATAACAAGTCTCTGCCGTGGACGTCACAACCGCCGTGAACAACGACTCGACTTTAAGTGAAGGGCAACGCGTTCTGGCTGTAAAAGTCGAGTATGTCGAAGCCGAGATCGGCCGGGACGAGGCCACACTTCGGCGCCTCCATGACGTCCTCTCTCTCGGCCCGACGGTCATGGATCATATTCATCCGTCGGAAACCATTCGGACCGCTTTCTGCGACCGGACGTGGCGCTAGTGGATGTTGAGTCAGTGTCTGGTGGCGGAACTGACGCGGACGCCGCAGAATCGTGGGCGGGCGCGGTGAAACCCGCCGCTACAGTCCGACCGAGGGCGTCAACGTTGTTGCTCCGGCCGAGCGTCGGTGTATCCTGCGAGCTGAATCACTGTGGATCCATTTTGGGCATCCCCGTCTTTGCCCCCAACATCATCATGATGGTCATGGCGATCGTGCCTACGATGCCGGCAATAATTGTTCCTAGAATAGAATTGTTGATGTTGTAAAGTTTTAGGTGTTAAAGTTGGGTTACAGCTACTGATAATGTCTTTGATGATTCAATCGAACCAGGCTTTGAGTTCCTTTTTCATATTCTCCCATTGGTCCTTGTCGCCGGAGATGACCTGCAAAACCTCCTTCGCTTTCGAGGTACCGAATCCTGTGATCTCCTTGGTCCCGATATGGGGCGGTAGGGCGATCTCACCACTGCTCACCACCGCATCGATTATGAACGGTTTGGTACTGCGTTTGGCCCTTAGGATGGCCTCTTCGATGTCCTTCGCATGTTCTACACGAATGCCTTCTCCACCGCAAAGTTGTGCATAGTCGGCAAAATTCATGTTCTGCTGGTGCAATGCATCGAGTGCAGGTATAAGACCCACTTCCTCCATTTCCAACTTCACGAAGCTCAACTGGGAATTGTTCAGCACAAGGATCTTTACCGGAAGATCATAGCGCACGGCGGTAATGAAATCCTGCATGGCCATATTGAAGGCGCCATCACCGGAGATCGACCAGACCTCCCTGCCCGGATGCGCCATTTGCGCGCCAAGCGCTGCAGGCAGTCCCACAGCCATGGAACCATGATTGAAAGACCCGATGATCCTTCGGCCGCTGTGAAATGAAATATGGTTCGATGCCCAGATCGCCGAGGTACCTGTCTCGATCGTGAAAATGGCATCATCGGATGCATGCTTGTTGATCAACCCCGCGAATATCTGCGGATGTAGCGGCTCGCCGTCTCGATCAGGAGAAGCCTCTTTCTCCTTGCTCTTACGGTATTTGGCAAAACTTTCGGTGAGCTTATCCAGGAAGGAACTGTTCGATTTTTCTTCGACCTTGGGTAGGATAGCGACAACAAATGCTTTGATGTCGCCGTGCACACCGATATCCACTGCGGTACGATTGCCAATGTTCTCCGGACGAATATCGACCTGTATGGTCTTGGTCGTATGTGGCAAATAATCCATGTAGGGGAAGTCCGTGGCGAGCATCAATAGCAGATCGCATTTCATCACCGCATTGTAGCCCGAAGGATTTCCAATAAGACCGGTCAACCCGACCACATTGTTTGAGTCGTGATCGAAAATATCAGAGGCTTTGAGTGTATGTGTGATCGGGGCTTTCAACTTTTTGGCCAATTGAAGAACTTCCTCCCGTGCTTCACGACAACCATGACCGGCAAGAATGCCGATCCTTTTCGCCGCGTTGATCGCATCTGCAGCCTTTTGAATAGATACGGCTCCCGGCATCAAGATGGCATCCGAGTGAAAGATGGGGTGGATCATTTCCTCGCTCGCAGCTTTCATTCCTGCAACATCCGCTGCGAGCTCAATACGACAAACGGTGCGTTGACTGATAGCGATCTGCAGTGCCCGCTGCATGACCATCGGCGCTTCCTCTGGCGTTCTCACAATGGCTTGGTAGGCGCAGACATCATCGTAGACCTTCGTCAAGTTCACTTCTTGGAAATAGCTCGTGCCTTGCACGTTGCGTGGCACTTGACCGGTGATAGCAATGACTGGAGTCCGTTCTTTTTTGGCATTGTACAATCCATTGATCAGGTGAAGTGCACCTGGCCCAACGGTGCCAGCGCAGACGGCCAGCTTTCCGGATGTCTCACTATCACCAAATGCTGCAAAGGATGCGTTGCCTTCATGTTTGAAAGCGATCCAATTGACTTCTTCGCGCTCCTCAATGGCTTTCACTAAAAAGTTGAGGGCGTCGCCTGTAACACCGTAAATATTCGTTACCCCGACGTTGACCAAAATTTGGAGTAGCTGTTCCGATACGTTCATTGCTTTGAGTTTTCGTCAGATATGTATGTTAGCGCCACCATGATCGCCAGAAGGCTCCGTCACAAACCGCACCCAGGTCAAAAACCCGCAGACGGGCGATTATGTGAAGCGGAACGAAAACAAGGAGAGCAGCAAGACGGGCGAGTTCATGGCCGTGAAAAAGGACGGCAAACCATATAAAGGCGTCGCGAAAGAGCCGGATGGCCGACGGACTTCGTCGTCCAGTTAGGCCCGCGAAAAACGGCGCTT
>JBBKWZ010000267.1:0-4293 GCA_037969195.1 Rubricoccaceae bacterium
CGTCGATTCATCATCAATATCAGGACTGAAGCCGGGAATCTCGTTTATCGTAGAACAACGGCTCCTTTGACCCTTCGTCAGTTCGATGTGGTTGAGCGTAGCGGACAGTTGAGACTGCCCAGTGACATAGAAGAAGGCGCCTACTCGCTCACTGTCCGGATGACTGGCATGGCTCAGGGTACGGTAGTGGCGCAGCAGGACATCACTGTTGACAAGGATGCGCTGCCTTATGAAGGAAAACGTAATGGCGAGATGGACTTCGCTGAACTGCTTGACGGGCAGTGGGAAGCTGTTGCGCGTATCGATGATATGCCGGGCACCCACGTGTTCGAAGCTGCTTACCCGAACCCGTTCAACCCGGAAGCAACGTTCACGTTTGCTGTCAATGCCGATCAGTTGGTGCAAGCCGACCTGGTTGATATGCTCGGTCGCGTAGTTGCTACGCTTTACAGTGGCAATGTTGCCTCTGGCGAGCTGCAGACCGTACGTGTTGATGGATCGAATCTCCCAAGCGGGATGTATCTGATCCGCATCGCGGGCGAAACGTTCGCCGATGTACAGCGCGTAACGCTGCTCAAGTAAGTTCTCTTAATTGAGCTTTCGACGTTCAGATGGGCGGCCTCGGATTTCCGGGGCCGCCCGTTTCGTTTGCGTTAGAGCTAGCGAGCAGCTGTGCTCGATGAGGCCCGGGGGCTAGCGCGCCGCTTCGCTTTCCGCCCTTGTCTGCGCAAACGCCTCACTCTGTTTCCACTGCGGACGAAGAGACGACGTTGCCAGCATGTGTCCCAGCCGGAAGGCCACGCGGGTCTGTTGGACGAGCCCGGCGAATGGCATGCCGTCAGTTAGCTCGTCGGCGGTCTGGTGATAGCGATTGGAGCGGTACTCTTCTTCAATTTGCTGGGCGTAGCCCTCCGGCTGCCCGACGAACTCATGCCCTGTTTTTATGAAAACCGCCGGAACGCCGCCGCGTGCAAACGCAAGTTGGTCGCTTCGGAAAAACCCACCCGCATTTGGGTTCGAATCCATCGTAACGGTCATTCCCTCAGCTTCCGCGGCTTGCCGCAAAAGACCCAGCATATCACTGCGCTCGGCGCCAATTCCAACGATATCGAGCGTGGCACCGTTGAGATTCCCAGAATCCACGTTGACATTCGCAATAGTGTTCGCCAGTGGCACCACAGGGTGCAACGCGTAGTGCATCGAGCCCAAGAGACCCGACTCCTCAGCGGTGAGCGTCGCGAAGTAAACCGATCGGGCAGGAGCCTCACTGGCCATGAACGCTTTCGCGATCGTGAGCATCATCGCCACGCCTGAGGCATTGTCTACCGCACCGTTGTAGATCCCATCTTGTCCGGCGGCAATCAAGTCGTCGTCTTTGCCCAGATGGTCGTGGTGGGCGGTGTAAATGATCGCCTCGTCGGCCCGCGACGTGCCTGCAATCTTGCCGATCACGTTCGTGCCCTCGAATGTGCGCGTCGTCAATGTCATCGCGGCGGAAGCCGTGACAGGCAACGCTTGCGGTTGGAAATCTCGAGAGGAGGCCTCTTCAAACCAGGCGTCCAGCGTCGTTCCGGCCATCTCCGCTAGTTGTTCGCCAACTTGCTCCGTGATCCACCCCTTGAACTCCAGCGCGCCTTCCGGCTCTGCTTGCAGGTTGATGTCTTCGCCGCGCGCGCCGTTTGACAGCACAGTAAACGGATAGCTGGCCGTCGGCTCCGTATGAATCAGAAGTACACCCAAAGCGCCGCGCCGCCGCGCTTCCTCCTGCTTGTACGTCCACCGACCATTGTACGTGAGCGTGTCGGCCTGGAAGAGATCCGGCTCTGCGTCCGTCGCAGGCGGGTCATTTACAAAGCTGACGAGGATCTTGTCCGTCACGTCTACATCTTTGAAATCATCCCAATCGTAACCGGGATTCGTGATTCCATAGCCCACGAAAACAAGTTCTGCATCTTCAATGCTTGCAGACGTGGCGTCCTTATCCGTTGACGCAATGAAGTCATCGACAAACGCCAACTCAACGGGATCGCCGCCATCAGGTGTGAGCGTCAGAGGTGTAATATCTGTGATGGTCGCTCCTCGCAGCGGCACGGACTGGAAGAACGAACCATCCTCCGCCCCGCCCACGAGTCCCATGCCTTCCATCTGCCCCGCGATATACTCGACGGTTTTTTGCTCGCCAGGCGTTCCAGTCCCGCGCCCTTCGTACGCATCAGAAGAAAGCTCTGCTATGTGCGCGTACAGCGTTGTGCTGTCTATTTGAACAAGCGCCTCCTCGGAGACAGGAGAAGGGCCGATGGACGTGTCGGCGGATTGCGCGTCCTCCGCGCCGTTGCCGCACGCCGCAAGAATGACAAGGAAGGGAAGGAGGGCGAGTTTTCGCATCACAGTTTGGTTTTGTGGAGAGTCGAATGTAATCCTCTCGCACAGTCACCCCATCTCCGATTACCGGCATCTCAATACAACCCGACGCAACGGCGAACCAATTCACTCGGCAGGCCATCGCCCCTTGGCAAACCATCGGAGCTAGAACCACAGCCCCCTAGAGCGCGAACGTGTAAGTTTATTTGGCCAGAATCGTTCGAGCGGAGGCAAACGGTAGCATCGGATTCTCGCGGCTGCGGGCCGTGTTGCTGCTTCTCAAAAGCATCTCTCTCGTTTGCGGGGAAGACAGGCTGGTCCGGATATCTTGATCATATCGGCTAAACTGAGTAGGGACTTCAACCTTCATGTCTTACACCCGCTGCCTTCTGGGCCTCGCATCCGGCATCGAATACCCTTCGGACCAATTGATGAACCTCGATCCTGCGGATGGTCGCCCGGTGGAGATAGTTTTGGATATAGAGCGTCTGAAAGCCGATTTGCCAGATCTGGGCTGGTATCACCCCGAGCGAAAGGATATGTGGCGATTCGGCGCGCTGATGCCGCTGGACATGGCCAATTCCGATGATCGCCAGCACATTGTTCCCCTCGGCGAAGGACACACGCCGGAACTCGACTACTCAGACCATCTTCTTGCCCGGAAGGCAGTCTTCCGGCTGTCTGTAAAAGAGGAAGGCCGGGCCGTTTCTGGGTGGGGCGCTAACCCCACGCAGAGTTTCAAGGATCGCGGGATGGCGATGGTCGTGTCGATGGCGCGGAAGTTTGGACTGAAGAAACTGGCGCTTCCGACGCAAGGCAACGCGGGAGACTCTCTGGCATCGTACGCGATCGCTGCTGGCTTGGAAGTCGCGATCGCCATGCCGGACGACACGCCCATGCCGATTCTTGGGAAAGTTGCCGGCTACTCGAAACTGTACCCTGATCAGGTCCACCTTGACGTTGTAAAGGGCACGATCCGTGAGGCCGGAGCACTCATCAAGGAGAAGTACTTGAGCAATGGTTTTTTCAGCGTGGCCACATTTCAGGAGCCGGGCTGGCGCATTGAGGGCAAGAAAACGATGGGACTCGAACTCGCCGAGCCCAAATCTCCGGGCGATGCCTGGAAGCTCCCCGACGTCATCCTCTATCCCACCGGCGGCGGCACGGGCATTCTAGGTATGTGGAAGGCCTTTAATGAATTGGAGGCACTCGGACTCATCGACTCCGACCGCCCACGCGTCATCAGCGTTCAAAGCGAAGTCACCGCTCCACTCGTTCGGGCGTATGAATCGGGCGCGGCTGACACAACCGCCGCTGAGCCCGGCTCAACGATCGCGGTGGGATTAAACGTCCCGGGGGGTGTGGGACACTTCAAAGTTCTGGAGATTCTTCGCCAGAGCGAAGGCTGTGCGGTGGCCGTTTCCGAGGAAGCCATTGGCCGCGCCTTACGATCCACATTCTCTGAAAAAGGCTGGTGGATGGGTTCGGAAGGCGCGGCGTGCATCGCAGCCCTGGAGCAGCTCGTCGACCGAAAGATGATCCGGCCCGGCGATCATGTCGTGGCCTTCAATACGGGGTCGGCGGAGAAGTACTTACCGGAATTGCGGCACCTGCTTGTAAAAAAATAGAGGCCACCCCCATTATCTGGGGTGGCCTACAGTTCTCGAGAACGTTGAAGTACTACTTCAGCAACGTCAGCCGCTGGGTTTGGGTGAAGCTGTCGCCCGCTGTAAAGCGCACGAGGTACACACCGCTCGGCAGATCCGAGGCATCGAAGCTTACTTCGTGTCGACCGGATCCCATCGTGACATCCACAAGACGAGCCACTTCACGACCCATCATGTCGTAAACGGCGAGGAAAGCAGGAGCAGCTTCCTGCATCGTGAAGCTGAGCGTGGTCGTCGGATTGAAAGGATTCGGATAAGCTGAATG
>JBBKWZ010000268.1:0-3107 GCA_037969195.1 Rubricoccaceae bacterium
GTGTCTGATTCGAACAACCAAGCCCATCCAGAAGGTCAACGAGTTCCCTCAGCGGACCTGCGTGATGGTACAAATGATGGTACACATGCCCTCAAAACATGCCATGAAGCCTATGAAACCGCGATCAGTCCTGACTCTTAATCAGGGTGTCGAAGGTTCGAGTCCTTCCGGGGGTACAATCATCGTGTCTTGCCTCGAAGAGTGCGTCGGTTAGTCCTTTTCGAGCTCTGTTTGCAACAGCGAGATTATCTCTTCAGTCTCAGTCTGAACCGCGAAAGCTCTTCCGAGAATAAATCGAGACGTGAACCGACGATCGTCAACCATGTTTTCAAATTTCAAACTGGTAAGAAGAACTGAGTAATCTGCTTGAAAGCTGCTTTGTCCAACGCCCTCTGTGTACCCCATGTGAGCGTCGGGGGTATTCACCGAGCTGCACACGGGCGATCGGGCGTCCATGGTTCGCAGAGGAAACGAATCGAGCAAAAAGGGAAGGATTTGTTGCTCGATAAATAGTTCGGCTTCTGCCTCTTCCTGCTTCATGTCGATCAGCGTGTCTTTCCATGCCGCCACTTTTACTCGAAGGCTGTCGTTCGAAATGAGGCGAAGAGTGCCAGAACTTAGTAGCGCGCTCAGATTCCCTGTAGTAGGTTCAAACGATGGCGATGCAAGAAAGCAGGCCACTAACGAGTCGAGCTGCTCAGCATCGTGGGCTTCGGATACGGGTCCAATTAGTTGAAGCAACTGACGGGAATTGTCAAGGGTCCGGCGGTGCTCAGTTATCGTAGCCTCCAACGACTCCAGGTTTGCCGAAAACTCAGTATAGAGCCCTTCGAGAATCGAACGCTCCTGTGCCTGGTCAGCTCTATGCGACCACCATGCATCGATGCCGAATGCCAGAAGGATTGATCCGACGATCACCACTCCCTCAATAGCGACCCGCAACCATGGAATTTCGCGTTTAGTCATGGAGGAAGCCGCCTCGGAGTGTCAAATCATCTATGTGCGAAGCGTGTCTCGAAGTCACCGCGCGGGTTCTATCTCCACGAGGGAGGTTTAACGTGCGGGTGTTACCGCTTGTAATAGGCTGCCAAGAAGTGTTTGCACGGCTCTAGCAGCGTGACTGGTAGGATTGGTTCAAGTTCGGCTAATCTACCCAAGTCCTTTCGGAACTGGTTCGATAACTGACCCATCAGGGGTACACGACGAGGTTGGCGAAGTGCCTCTCTGGGTTCTGTAGGCCCGTTTTTGCGGGTCTGCCTTGCCTTATGTAGGCTGGAATGTAGGCTGGGCTTTGCAGCCAATCCCAACTCCTTCTCGACGGCAGAGGCTTGGTCGTCCGTCATGTGGGCGCGGTGACGCTGGTAGGACGCCGTCATCGTCTCTGCCTTGTGGCCCATCGCTTTGCTCGTAACGGCGAGCGGGATTCCAGCCCGTTCAGCAGCAATAGAGAACTGCGCGCGAAGGTCCTTGAACCGTAGCGTTGGAAGTCCGGCTTCTTTGCGTACCCGCTTCCACTGAACATCGACTTGCGAGTAAAGCATCGGAATAACAAAGTCGTCTGCAGCTTTGCCTATGACGTGTGGAAGTAGTTCGCGGCACAGACTATCGGTGAGCCGCACGGTGCGCGGGCGCGATGTCGTCTTCTGGTCGTCCAGATAAAGCTCGCCTGAGTAAACGCTGTCGTCCTCCCAGATACGGAGTTGTCGGACCCGCAGCCCGGGCGCCTTTCCACGATTACTCGTGTTTCCGTGGAATAGCGTTCCTCTATCGGCGCTGGTTTGAAGCGAGAGCGGGATGCCAAGGCGAAGAGCGTCGTACCCAAAGTGGTCGCACGCTCGGACGAGCCTGGCCATTTCAGCGGATGTGACCATCACTTCGCGGGTGTCATCCACTCCCGCGAACTGAACATCGTCGAAGACTTGATTGCGGGCAGTGTTGCCCAAGTGACACCGGAGTACATGACTGATTCCACGCAGGAAGTAGCGGCGCACCGTATTCCGCTTTCTCGGTCCGTCGCCGTAAGGCTCGCCGCGTTCAAAAGCGAGGCAGAGCCGCGTGATTGTCTGCGCGTCACGTAGATATGAGAGCCTTGATCCAGATGGCCTCTATCGCGTGATTGTGAATATCGAGGCTTCTATGCCGGTTTCGTGGGTCATGCGAACCACATAAGTGCCGGAAGGAAGATGGCCCGTCTCGATACGGGTTTCGTGCGCACCAGCAGGCTTCATTTCGTCCACGAGCACGGCGACAGCGCGGCCAAGCATGTCATACACGGCGAGCGTTACTCTCGACGGTGCCGGTAGCGTATATCGGAGCATCGTGGAGCGGACGAATGGGTTAGGGAAGGCGGCGTCGAGAGAGGCGCGGCGTCGGATGCCATCGCCGGAGACGTTCGTGACAACGGGAATGGTCGCTACCCAAATTGCCGTACCCTGTCCGAAAGGAGCGTCCGGGTCCTCGTATCGGGCGCTGAAAACCAGCTGGTTTCCACCCAGGCTTCGGTGCGTAAAGTGCTCGTCGATCAGAGGCGAGCCGTCGAGCGTCTCCGTGGAG
The DNA here is from genome assembly GCA_037969195.1 of Rubricoccaceae bacterium. Lineage (GTDB taxonomy): Bacteria > Bacteroidota > Rhodothermia > Rhodothermales > Rubricoccaceae > JAHEJB01. Next base: position 2,554 of record JBBKWZ010000268.1, read on the forward strand.
TCGATGATCTTGAAGAGCGCTCCATCCAGGAAACCGTAGAGACCGGTTTCGGTATCGCCCGTGGCCGGGTCAGTGAAGAAGCCCGTGAGAACGGCGAGATCACCATCGACCGCCACTTCGGCAAAGGAGTCGAAGGTGGCGCCGTCGGAACGTCCGGGGACCAACTGGTCTATCTCGGCGAGAACGGTGAATGGCCCGGCACCCGAGGAGCCCGCAGGGGCAAGATAGACGCCGCCCTGGCCGCCGCAGCACACGAAGCCCTCGTGACCCTGGAACACGACGACCTCGCCGTCGGTGTCGCTGTAGGTGAAGGCTTCAAAGGTCAGCGCCGTCCCAGGGACGACCGTGGAGCCGTTGGCTATCCAGTCCAACGTGCCGGTAGTGGTGTCATAGGTGTAGACGCCATAGTCGCCCGATGGCTGGGCAACCACGGCTGTGAAGCTCACCAGGCCGCCGCCAATGGCCGGGCTGTCGGTGTTGGCAAACGAGGAAAAGGTACCGCCCCCCGGAGCGGCCTGCCCATCACCGGCGATGGCGAAGGGACCGGACAGATC
>JBBKWZ010000269.1:0-5819 GCA_037969195.1 Rubricoccaceae bacterium
AACAAGACAATTATGAATGCGAATCGCTGTCAATGGACGGACTCTCTGCGCATAAAAAACGTTTGGCGCGTGGTCGCGCTACCAGCATTGGTTGTCCTGAGCAGTCTGCTCTCCGCGAACGTCGTTGCCCAGACGGCGAATCTTGCCCTCGGATACTCCAGCATGCCTGGCAGCTTAGGTGAAAGGAACTCCGATCATGGCGTCGCCATCAGGTTGGGCGTCGAATTTCTGGGAGGAAGGCATCTCAAATGGGGCGTTGAAGCTGGCCTGGATTTTCTCAACGAAGACCGCAGACAGTACACAACCACCTGTTTTCTCCCGGATGGCAGCACGGGACCGTGTCACTTCGACAGTAGCGGGCAGGACACCGGAATCTCTCTGGGGACAGTTCTCCGTATGTATCCTGGTTCGTCGAAGGTGAGACCCTATGGAGTTGTTGGAGTCGGATTGCTCAGAAACAGCAGCCACCAGACTCAAATGGCCGTTGACGATTTCGGAAATCCGCTGACCAACTTTGTTGGTGATTTCCGCTACAACGAAGAAGCGATCCAGATTCACCTCGGCGCCGGTGTGACGACAAATCTCGGAAGCCTCCCTTTTGGCCCGTACGTAGAAGGCCGGGCAAGCCGCCTTTTCTACGGATGCTCCGGCGGCTTATGTGCGAGCTGGAATCCTACCGTGGTTGTGGGGATTCGGCTTGGAGGCGGCTGGTAACTTGCGCCTCTACTTCCGGCCAATCTTCGTCGCCTTGGTCTGGTGGGCGACGTAGCCGACCATACACGACGCCTAATTTCGACACATGAATGAAGGAGAAAAACCCATGAAGCGTATCACACTTACATACTTGGCGGTTTACCTCCTGGCTGGCGGGATCGGACTGACGTTCCTCCCTGCGTTCACCCTGGACCTCTTCCAGTCGAACGGTGACTACGGAGACATTATGCCCCGCGTGGCGGGGATGCTCATGATGGGGCTCGGCGGCCTGATTACACAATTCGTGCTCCGCAAGGATTACACGTATTACGCCTATTCCGTTTACATCCGAAGTTTCTTCGTTCTCTTCCTGTTCTTCCTCTACTTCCGTTCCAGCGATCCGCTCTTCATCGTACTCAATGTCATTGTGCTGATTGGCTTGCTGCCATCGATCTATGTGCTGGTTCGGGAGAGGAATTCGGAAGGATCGGCCATCTAGCCGGCGGTCGATTTCTTACACCGCGGCCTTCGGAGTCATTAAAACCACAGCTTACTAGGAAATTGCGTCCACGAGTAGCTCGGCCGGATGAACGGCAGGTCGCCCGAACAGATCGCTGATCTGTTGTCGGCACGACGTTCCTGCCGCCACGAGAATCGTATCGTCCGCGGCCTCGCGAATTGTCGGTAGAAGCCGATCCTCTGCGATGGCGACTGAGATTGTGTAGTGCTCAGCTTCGTAGCCAAATGAGCCCGCCATCCCGCAACATCCCGCATTTGTTTCGTGCACGCCAAAGCCTGCGGCCTCCAACAATGTCCGCGTCGGGTCCATTGATGAGAGAGCCTTCTGGTGGCAGTGTCCGTGGACAAGGACTTCTCGGCCTCCGGCATCTCCGGCCAGATCATGGAGTTTGTCTGCATGCCCGGCGGCCCACTCTTCGAACGTCATAGCCCGTCGAGCAATGGTTTTTGCGCGGGGATCTTCTGGGAGAAGTCTTGGCAGCTCATCACGGAGCGTCAGAATGCAGCTCGGCTCCAGCCCGACAATCGGCAAACCGGCTTCGGCGAACGGCGAGTAGGTCTCCACAACTCGCTGCGCCAGAAGGAGGGCTTCGTCCACAAACCCACCCGAGAGGTAGGTACGGCCGCAGCATCGATAGGGAGGCACGACAACGTCGAACCCCATGGCCTCGGCAACACGAATCGCCGCTCGTGGAATCTCGGGCTCGTGGAAGCGTGAGAACGTGTCCGCGTAGAGGACGATGGTGGATGGAGGATTTGGAATGGAAGATTGGAAATGCTCCTCTTGGCCAAAGGGATGCTTGGCAAAGGGTGGCAGGGTTCGTTCGCTGGATATGCCAAGCGAGGCGAATCGCCTTTTGGCAAATCCAGATCGATTGATTCGATTAACGAGTGGAGCCATCCGACCGGAGAACCGCTTGGCCAACTTCGGATGGTTTGCGAACAGACGCGCGCGCATGGACGGCTTCTCGTCCTTCCATTTCTGCTCCAGCCAAACCGTTTTCAGAGCCGCCATGTCGACGCCCGCCGGGCATTCAGCTTTGCACGCCTTGCAGCCGATACAAAGATCCATGACGTCGGCTACTTCTGATCCCGTGAGAACGCCGAGTTGCCCACTGAGAGCTTCTCTAAGCACATTCGCGCGTCCGCGGGTTGTATCCTTTTCTTCCCTCGTCGCCATGAACGGTGGGCACATGGTCTCAACACCGCGCTTGCGGCAAACGCCCATGCCGTTGCAGGCCTCGGCAGCCGCAGCGAATCCCAGGTCGTTGCCGTGCACATTCGGAAACGTCAATGCAGATTGAACGATCTGTGTTTGATAGCCAGGCAGATAACGCAGGTTCTCTGTCATCGGAGGCGCATCCGTGACTTTGCCTGGATTGAACAGATTGTGCGGGTCAAATGCCTTCTTTACGACTTGGTAGGCGGCGTAAAGTGCCGGACCGTAGAACTGCTCGTTGAAGGCACTCCGCGCGAGACCGTCGCCGTGTTCACTGGCAATGAGGCCGCCGAATTCTTTCACGAGTTCTGCCGAAGCCCCCGCAATTCGTGCCAGCGACTCTACACCTTCGAGATTCTTCGTATCAATGAATGGCCGAACATGCAAGCATCCGGCAGAGGCGTGGGCATAAACCACGGCTTCCACACCGCACTCCCCGATCACCGTCTCAAGCCGGTCGATGTATTCCGGGAGGTGCTGAACCGGCACCGCTGCGTCCTCTACTACCGCTAGAGCCTGCACAGGAAGATTCGCACTCATCGCGAGGCCCAAGCCCACCTTCCTGACCGCCCACACGTCGGCGATCTGCGCCTGCTCGTGTGCTTCGGTGATGACGAACGACGCGCCCAACGTCGCCTTCAGCCTATCCAGGCCACCTCGCGCCTCGGTTGTTGACGCGCCCGCGTATTCGACCACGAGGAGCGCCGCCGGGTCGCCCTCAACAAAATGAAGCTTGGACGCATACCCAGCGACCTCCTTTGCACGCCGAAGCAACGAGCGATCAATCAGCTCAACCGCTGCCGGAGTTGTTTCGAGAAGCAACGAGACATGCTCTAATGCCTGCCGCCGTTCTTCAAAATGGACGATCCCGAGAGCAGTGTGCGCGGGACGATCTACGAGGCCAATCGTGACCTCCGTTGCGAACGCTAGCGTTCCCTCCGATCCGCAAAGCAAGTGCGCCAGATTGCGGGTGCCGCTCCACGATTGGCCGGAGCCGCGATCAACGTCAGGGGCATCTAGCAGTCGCTCCAGGCGGTAGCCACCAGCCCGCCGCCAGTGCTTCGGCGTGTCCTTTCGGATAGCGGGGCCGTGGAGCTTCAACAACGCGTCAACACGTTTGTAAATCTCGCCTTCTTTGCTGTTCAGGCCAATTTTCAATGCCCATCCGCCATCATCCTGGGTATGGAATCGAGCGCGCTCGCCGTCCGAGAGAATGACGTTCGCGCTCTCAATGTGATCGACCACGGATCCATAGATAATCGAATGCGCCCCCGTTGCGTTCGTCCCTACCATCCCGCCGAGCGTGGCCCGGTTCGATGACGCCGGATCAGGGCCAACCATCAGTCCGCGTCGGGCTAACGCCCGATTGAGGTTTTCGAGAACCACGCCGGGTTCAATTGTCGCCGTGCGGGCTTGCGGATCTACCGCGATAATCCGGTCAAGATGACGCGACGTATCGATGACCAAAGCAGCGCCCACGGCACTTCCGGCGAGACTTGTCCCCGCACCGCGCACCAAAATTGGCACTCCAAACTTCTTTGCCTCCTCAATGGCGGCCTGGATGTCGTCGACCGATTTCGGCAACAGCACGCCAAGTGGAGGAATGCGGTACATCGAAGCATCCGTGGCGTAGAGCGCCCTGTGCAGGCTGTCCATCCTTAGCTCGCCTCGAACGCGCGGTCGCAACGTGGCCGCAAACTCAGCAAGGCGTTCAGATGCGATGGAGGGCGGCTCCGACATGGAGCAAGAAACGACTATTCCAGAACCCGTTCAACGAGCGCGTTGCCTATTCGGTCGCGGACAGCCGATCGTCTAGATCACCGATCATGTCGTAGACCGCGTCGTCTTCGAACAGCTCGCCGTCCATGATGAGATTGAGCGAACTCCTGACTCCCGCTTTGACCGCCCCCCTTTTCTGGATGAGAACGGTCTCTTGAAATACACCCTCGTCAAGTGCCGTCCGAACCTCCTGAGCGTCAATACCGATCGCCTCCGCATGCCCTACCAAGTCATCTCTGGACAAAGTAAGCTGGTTGTCAAAGAGTCGGGCGTGCATTTCCCAGAACGCACCCTGCGACCCCGCGGCCTGGGCGGTTTCTCCGGCGGCCAATGCGTTGGGGTGAACACGAACGGGGAAATGCCGAAAGACCAAGCGCACTTTCCCGGGAAATGCGCTCATCAAACCTTTCACCATCACATGAACCTGACGGCTCTGCGGACACTCGAAATCGCCGTATTGGATAAGCGTAACCTCAGCCTGCTCCACGCCCCGGACGTGGTCACGATCTGTTATCGTCGCGAAGTCGGGCATCAGTCGATTTGTCTATGTGCCGCTGACTCTAGTAACGCCACAACCTCCTCCAGCGACGCCCGCCCTTTGTCGCGGGCGTACCATTTGCGGAGTTCGACGTACTGCTCGTCGTGTTCGTATTCCTGTCCTTCCGTCTTGACCCACGCCTGAAGTTCCGAGGGCCTTGGCCCCCACCACGCATGCTCGATGTTCTGGTCGTCGAGTATGATGACAGCAGGGATGGCCCTCGCCGTGCCTCCCGTAAGATGTTCGTCCATCAAATCGAGGTGGTCGTCACGGTCGAGAAGTCGGAGGTCGAGATTTGGCGCCGCTTCCACCAAAAGCTGGAGGACCGGAACGATGTTCGATGCATCGCCACACCAGTCGGCTGAGAGGACGAGGAGCCGCCAGTCGCCATCAACTTGTGCTACCCTCGCGAGAATGTCGTCAGGGATCGATGCCCGCTTGTAAATCCCTTCCCATAACCCAACATTCTCTGTCGCCGTTGGCAGAAATACCTCAAACGTCACGCCATCCAACCATTTTTCGCTGCGGTCGACGCCCGCGGCTGAGGGTCGCGGATGCGAAACGGCGAGGGGCGAAGGGTTGGCAATCATAGAACGTTTGGAATAAGGGTCGCTTCCTACGCGGGGGCGATGTCAGGGGTCCTCTCTCCTTCGATTAGTAACAAGCATCCAGCACGGGTAGGATGATCCTTAACTAATCTGCTGCCCTGAACATCTCGAAGCAGCCAGATGATGAGCGCGTCGCCGCCCGCAGCCAGAGTGAACAACAATCCGAACATCATCCACCCTCCCCATCCGAAGGCTAGCCCGAGAAGCAATGGAATGAGTCCAAGTGCAATACCCGGCGTCACCGCACCAATCCGATAGGCGCGCGCTGTCATCGCAACCGAACAGTGTGCGTAGGGCGTGAGCGCTTTCCAGTAGAAGCCGAGACGAATCGTGCCTGGCGGTGGGTGTGCTGCCATCTTCCAGGCAATGGCGTGTAAAACCTCGTGTGCGACAACGCCCACCGCGATGAGAGCGAGGCTGACGATAGGATGGTTGTCGATGGGCGCGTACAGTGGAATCCAGC
>JBBKWZ010000270.1:0-3874 GCA_037969195.1 Rubricoccaceae bacterium
ATGCTCACCAACTTCCACCTCCCAAAATCTTCATTGCTCGTTCTGGTGAGTGTTTTTGCGGGGAGAGAAAACGTACATCGGGCATATCAGCACGCCGTCGCATCAGGGTACCGCTTCTACAGCTACGGGGACTGTATGCTCATAGTCTGAGTCTCTCCGCTTGGCCTACCCGAGCACAAAATCGCCACCGTTCAATACAGAACGGCGGGGCTGGGCGCTGGTTGTCGTCCCCCCGGACAATCGCCACACCCGGCCCCGCTCGGTTCTGCGGTTCTTAAAGTTCGAACTCCCAGAGCAAAAACGCAAGTGAGAAGGAACAAAGAGTTGAAGTAACGCACGAAGGCGTTTCAAGGTGCTCGGAGAACGAAAACGCCCTGACCACTTCGCAGCAGCCAGGGCGTTTAGTGTTATGCATTGACTGGAGTTACGCTTCGTCTTCGCTGTCGCTTTCCTCAACGACCTCGAAATCGGCATCCTGAACGTTGTCGTCGGCTGCAGCTTCCGTGGAGTCCGTCGCCTCGCCGTTTTCGGACGGAGCTTCTTCCTGCTGGGCCTTGTAGAGGTCTTCGCTCGCTTCGCTCCAGGCTGTGTTGAGCTGCTCCATCGCAGATTCCATCTCCTCGGCATTCTTCGAGCCGTGAACTTCCTTGAGGCGTGCGAGGGCGCTCTCGATCTTGGCTCGCTTCTCTTCTGGAATCTTTTCGCCGTAGTCGGCCAAATTCTTCTCTGAAGCGAAGATGAGGGAATCAGCTGTGTTGAACTTGTCAACTTCCTCACGACGCTGCTTGTCTTCCGCGGCGTGTTCGCGAGCTGACTGGCGCATCTTCTCGATCTCGGCATCGGAAAGGCCCGACGACGCCTCAATGCGAATTGACTGTTCCTTGCCTGTTGCTTTGTCTTTTGCGGCAACGGAGAGGATTCCGTCTGCGTCGATGTCGAATGTCACTTCAACCTGCGGCATGCCGCGAGGCGCTGGCGGGATTCCGTCGAGGTGAAAGCGTCCGATTGTTCGGTTGTCGATCGCCATTGACCGATCGCCTTGCAGGACGTGGATCTCCACGGACGGCTGGTTATCGGAAGCCGTTGAATAGACCTCGCTCTTACGAGTCGGGATGGTTGTGTTTGCCTCAATAAGCGGAGACATAACGCCACCCAACGTTTCGATACCGAGGTTTAGCGGAGTCACATCGAGCAATAGAACATCCTTGACATCACCCGAAAGCACGCCGCCTTGAATGGCGGCACCGACGGCAACTACCTCGTCCGGATTCACACTCCTGTTCACCTTCTTGCCGAAAAAGGCTTCCGCAACTTCCTGAACCTTTGGAATACGCGTCGAGCCGCCCACGAGAATGACTTCATCGATTTGATCTTTTGAAAGGCCGGCATCTGCCAGTGCTTTCTCCATCGGAGGGATTGTGCGCTGGATCAGATCGTCAACGAGCTGCTCAAACTTCGACCGTGTAATGTCGAGGTTGAGGTGACGGGGGCCTTCTGCCGTCGCCGTGATGAAAGGAAGGTTGACGGCCGTCTGCGCCGAAGAAGACAATTCAACCTTGGCTTTCTCCGCCGCTTCCTTGAGGCGTTGCAGCGCCATAGGATCCTCGCGGAGATCGACGCCGTCGCTGTTCTTGAATTCGTCGGCGATAAAGTTGATGAGACGCTGATCGAAGTCATCGCCGCCCAGGTGCGTGTCGCCATTCGTTGACTTCACTTCGAAAACACCGTCACCAAGCTCGAGAATTGAGATGTCGTACGTCCCGCCGCCGAGGTCAAAGACCGCGACAACTTCGTCTTCTTTCTTTTTGTCGAGGCCATAGGCTAGCGCCGCGGCCGTTGGCTCATTCAGAATGCGCTTCACGTCAAGACCGGCAATTTGCCCGGCCTCTTTAGTTGCCTTGCGTTGGGCATCGTTGAAGTACGCTGGGACCGTAATCACGGCTTCCGTCACCTTCTCACCGAGGTAGTCCTCCGCTGTTGACTTCAGTTTCTGCAGGACCATCGCCGAGATTTCCTGAGGCGTGTACAGCCGCTCATCAATCTTTATACGTGCCGTTCCGCCCTCACCTTCTTCAACGGTGTACGGAATGGTCTTCATCTCTTCCGTCACCTCAGAGTGCTTGCGCCCCATGAAGCGCTTGACCGAGAAAATCGTGTTCTGCGGATTTGTGATCGCCTGGCGCTTTGCCGGCGCGCCTACCAAGCGTTCGCCATCTTTCTTAAAAGCGACGACGGATGGTGTTGTTCGGCCACCTTCTGCGTTCGGGATGACGGTAGGCTCGTCGCCTTCCATTACCGCAACAACAGAGTTCGTGGTGCCGAGGTCAATGCCAATGATCTTGCCCATGCGAGGATCTGGATTTCGATTGAGAAGAGAATGTTGAGGTCCGACGCAAGTGACGAATATTGACCTGCCGTCTAGGCAGGATGCCAGCGTCGTAAGTCATAAAACAACCACCGTGCCATGCGGTTTTGACCGTCAGATTGTCAGAGCATGGCCGGCTCCGACCGTCGATAGGTCAGCGTATGCGGGAGGTATATTGCCCCGCCTCTCTGCCAAGCCGCATCCTTTCTATTTGATGAAGCACGTCCCCAACGCCCTTACCATTGGGAGGATTCTGGTGACGCCGTTGGCGCTATGGGGTTTGGCCACGGGGACATTTTGGGGGCAGTTCACTGGTGCCTTCCTATTCATTCTGGCTGCTATCAGCGACTATTGGGACGGGAGGCTGGCTCGACAATACGGCGTTGGCTCTCGGATCGGTCAGTTCCTGGATCCGCTTGCGGACAAGGTGTTAGTCCTGGGCGCATTCATCCTGATTCCCTTCCTGAGTCCAGTTGGCGAGGCCCTCGCACGGCCTGCCGGCGCGTGGTTGCCATGGCTGGCAATTGCCCTCATCGCCGCGAGAGACCTGGCCGTAACGGGACTCCGAGTCTACTACGAGCGGCAAAACAAACCGTTGAAAACTCTTTCGGCGGCGAAGTGGAAAACGGCGTGGCAACTCACATTTCTGATCACGATTCAGGTGTTCCTCGTTTTCATCCATGCGCGCGTTCTGGGCGGCTTCGCGGGTGAGTTTGGCGGATTTGTTTATCGCATACTTGAAAGTCCGTTCGCGCTGATATTCCTCTGGCTGACTGCCATCGCGACGCTATACACGGGAGCACTCTATTTCGTGAACAGGGAGGAAGCACGTTGACTACGCCAACCCGTGAGGGGATCGCGACGGATCTGCTCGTCCTCGGGGCGGTAACGCTTCGGCCGAGCGACCCCTTCACCTGGGCGTCGGGGATGAAGGCGCCGATCTATTGCGACAATCGACTTACGATGGGCGATGTCGCAATCCGAAAGCGACTGACAGAAGGATTTGAGGCGCTTGTCAAGCAGCATGGATTCGGGCCTGATGTTATTGCCGGTACAGCAACGGCCGGGATTCCTCACGCTGCTTGGCTCGCTTCGAAGTTGGATCTCCCCATGATCTACGTGCGCTCCAAAGCGAAGGGCCACGGCAGAGAGAACCTCATCGAAGGCGCGATGAAGGGAAATAGCCGCGTGGTTCTGATCGAGGACACAATCTCCACGGGTGGCTCTTCACTCGCGGCCGTTCGAGCACTTCGTGATGCTGGAGCAGACGTAGCCGCAGTGCTTGCCATTTACACCTACGGTTTCGAGAAAGCAGTCCGTGCATTCGAAGCCGATGGAATGCCACTATTCACGCTTACCGATTACGACGTTCTCATCAAGGTTGCCTCGGATATGAAACGCCTGAACGACGGTGATGAAGCGGCGCTTATGATTTGGCGAGAAGACCCCGAACGATGGGCTGGCACACAATGAAAGCCACCATCCTCACGGTAGGTGACGAGATCATGA
>JBBKWZ010000271.1:0-3149 GCA_037969195.1 Rubricoccaceae bacterium
GACGCGCTTGCGTCGCTCTATACGCGGACGGGCCAACTTCTACCGCCCAACGAGAACCGAGTAAACGGCCGCGATGCGATCCGCGAATACATGGCTGGACTCATGTCTGCGGGCATTGATGGCATCGAAATCAGCACCGTTGATCTCTTTATTTCCGACGACACTGCGACAGAGATCAACGCCTACACCGTTCGCGCTGGTGGCCAGGTCGTCGATTCGGGTAATTCCACAGTGTTTTGGGTGAAGGACGGCGATGACTGGTTGATTCACCGAGATATGTGGAACTCGGAACTGGCAATGACAACGGCCGGCAGCAACTAATACCAATTCAAGTTCAAGACCGCATACCGCGTGGCGCTTCACGCCCGGACGCGGTATGCGGTCTCCCTCACTTGCAAGCTCTTTCTTCCTACCGGATCCAACCATGAATCGTTTTCTCCTTATATCCGTTCTGGCACTCGCTATCACCGCTTGCCAGACTCCCGGAATCGACACCTCCGATGTAGCCAGCGAGACGCCGGTAAGGACTGTCGCTGACACCGAGTCCGACCGCGCTGCCATCACGCAAATCACGGAGACATGGGAAGCCGGCGCTCGTGCAGGCGATGCTGCGGCCATCACGGCGCTCTACGCCGACGACGCCGTTATTCTGCCTGGTGATCAGCCTTCCGTCCGCGGACGCGAAGCCCTTGCAGCATACTTTACCGCGAACTACAGCGCACCTGCAGACATCTCGATTACTTCAGGCGAGATCGTTGTTATGCCATCCGGCCACTTTGCCTACGAAGTTGGCGCCTCGTCTGCACCCAACGGCATGGGCAAGTACCTGACGGTGTACCGCAATACCGGCGGCGGCTGGGAAATCGCCGCTGATAGTTGGAGCAACGATGCGCCGACGCCGGCGACCGACTGATTGACGACCCGCCGGCGTTCAATTCGAACGCCGGCGCTTTTCAACAAACCCGATAAGGATTACCAAGATCGTCGACCAAAACAATCAGAGATTCCGCCGCATCTTTGTCGATGGAGGGGCCGCGAGGTGGGCCGGCTGGTAGACAGGCGGGTGGAGGCAGGCTGCCACACGGTTCACTTCGTCGCCTCGAACCTCCTGAGCGGCGTGTACTTCACGCTTCCCGGCAGGCAATGGCTTCACGCAGACCCAGCGGATGACGTTGTTGAAGTGATTGCGCGCTAACGCGCGATCATCCTGATTTCCGCGTAGCGGGATGAAGGATCTCAACCGACCAACAAGGGGGCGGTGGAGCGATCCGCCGCCCCTTTGTTCCTGCAGAGCCTCCGCTTCGATACAGTGTTTTATCCTCGTTCGGGTCACGGGCAAATCTGAAGCACATTCACTTTAGCGGTCGGATGCACTGCGCGCAGCAATGTTTTAACGCCCTTTATACAGCTAGCACTTCTACAAAGTCGAGTTGCGCCCTAGTTTGTAAATCCTTGCCACGGCCAATAGGCAGATCCCCCGGATAGCAACTTCTCTTTAGCGCCTGCATGACTATGAATCGCCTCTCGATCACCTTTTTGGCCCTCTTTGGGGTTCTCCTCCTTCCCGCGACGATGTCTGCCCAGACAGTCTGTTCTGGCGGCATGGCAGGCAGCTATCCCTGCGATGGCGTAGACCTCATGACGCACATGGCGCTTTCGTCGTTCACGAGTCCGGGTACGTCCGCGCCGAGCGCGGCAAACGACATCTGGGGATGGACTGACTCTACGACTGGGAAGGAGTACGCGCTTGTTGGTCTTACAAATGGGACCGCATTTGTCGACGTATCGACGCCTTCATCGCCTGTCTACCTCGGCAAGCTGCCGACGGCTACCTCAAATTCGTCTTGGCGAGATATCAAGACGATTGGTGACTACGCCTTCATCGTGAGCGAAGCGAGTAGCCACGGCATGCAGGTTTTCGACCTCACGCGTCTGCGTACAGTTGTGAGCCCGCCGGTGACGTTTACTGCCGATATACGCTTCACCGGCTTCGGCAGCGCCCATAATATTGTGGCGGACGATGTTAGCGGCTTCGTCTATGCTGTAGGCACGAATAGCTGCGCAGGCGGACTTTACATGGTAAACGTAAATACGCCACTCTCTCCTTCAATGGCAGGCTGCTATAGTGGGGATGGCTATACGCACGACGCCCAGTGTGTGGTTTACAACGGCCCGGATACAGACCACACAGGCAAGCAGATCTGCATCGCTTTAAATGAGGACACGGTCACCGTCGTGGACGTGACGAACAAGAGTTCGCCCGTGCAGCTTGCGCGCGCCTTTTACCCAAGCCCCAGCTACACGCACCAGGGTTGGTTTACCGAGGATCATCGCTACTTCGTTGTCGATGATGAGTTGGATGGAAATAGTAGCACGCCCACACGCACGATTGTGGTGGACATGCTGGACCTCGATAGTCCAGAATTCGATTTCTTTCACAACGGAGCGACGAATGCCATCGATCACAACCAATACGTCCACAACGACCGGATCTACCAAAGCAATTACACAGCTGGTCTCCGTGTTCTGGATGCAACGGGGATCGGCGGAGGCTCGTTCTCGGAAATCGCGTACTTCGACACGTACCCCGCCAGCAACAGTCATTCGTTCAGCGGACAATGGAGCAACTACCCGTTCTTCGATAGTGGGACGATCATTGCGAACGACATCAACAACGGTTTCTTCGCACTGAAGCTTGCGGGTGGCTTCCCAATAACTCTAACTGTACTTGCGCAGACGAACGGTGCCGGCACACGAGGCAGAGCAATCCTCGATTGGACACCTTTCGATAGCGCACCGGAGCGGGTCCGAGTTTTCCGGGACGGCTCTTTCCTCAGGAAAACCAGTGACGACGGGCACTACGTCGATCGGTTGACGCCACCTCCTGCCTCAGCCGACTATCAGGTTTGTGACTTTGAGACGGGTGAATGCTCCAACACGGTTTCGGTGACGTTCCTGGCTGGATCGATCACGGAAGACTGGACAGAGGAGGACTTCGTGGAAGGGAGCACGCCACAGGAATTCGCGCAGCATTCAGCTTATCCGAATCCTTTCAATCCGACGACCACGCTCAGCTTCACGATGCAGGAAGCTGCTCCTGCTTTCCTCGCCGTTTACGACATGATGGGTCGTGAAGTGGCTCGTCTTGT
>JBBKWZ010000272.1:0-4555 GCA_037969195.1 Rubricoccaceae bacterium
TTCATCTTCTCCAGGTGATCCAGCGTGATCAGGTTCTTCAGGTTGTAGGCTTTTCTCGCGACAAGCAACAACGTCAGCACCATCGCGAAGCCGGAGAAGATGGCCCCGGCGACGAAGTAAGGCGGGAAGATGGTTGTATGCCAGCCTGGCACAATGGAGACAGCAAAGTCGAACGAGACGACTGAGTGCACGGACAGAACCAACGGCGTTGCGAGTCCCGCGAGGATGAGATAGGCACGCTCGTAGTGGCGCCAGTGCCGATTCGAACCGGTCCATCCCAACGCGAAGAACCCAAAGATCTTCTGGCGAAGGCCCGACGCGCGGTCTCTTATCGTTGCCAGATCAGGGATGAGCCCTGTGTACCAGAAAAGCAGGGAAACGGTACCGTAAATCGAAACCGCAAATACGTCCCACATCAGTGGGCTCTTGAACTGCGGCCACATGGCCATCTGATTTGGAACCGGCATCATCCAGTAGTCCAGCCACGGCCGTCCCGTGTGGAACGTAGGGAAGACAAGCGCGCAGGCCACGGCGAAAAGCGTCATGGCCTCTGCTGCACGGTTGATGGACGTTCGCCATCGTTGCCTAAAGAGGAAGAGAATGGCCGAAATCAGCGTTCCAGCGTGACCAATACCAACCCACCAAACGAAGTTGACGATGGCCCATCCCCAACCAACCGGATTGTTCACTCCCCAAGTTCCCGTGCCGTTCCAGACGAGATACGAAATGGAGAGGCCAAAAATCCCCATCAGAAACAGCGCGACTGAGAAGCCGAAGAACCAGAAAAGCGGCGTCTTCTTTTCGGTGTGCCCGGCCACGAGTTCCGTGACGTCGTGGAAGGATAGGTTGCCCGCTACGAGCGGGGCGTCCTCAAGGCTCTTGGGTACACCTCCTGCGTAGGCGGCCGAAGAATCGTGGTATGTAGAAGTCGTCGCCATAATCAAGCTTCGGCGTGCGGGGCTGCCTCGTGCGACGTGGCTGCCTCGGCGAGGCTAGGGTGAGGATTTCGGAGGCGAGCGAGGTAGCTCGTGCGAGGCTTAACGGCGAGTTCGGCGAGTACATCGTAACTGCGCGGGCTGTGTTTGCTCTTCGCCACGGCGGATTCAGGATCGGCGATGTTGCCGAACGTGATCGCGTCCGACGGGCAAGCCTGCTGGCAGGCCGTCGAAATCTCGCCGTCGCGAACCTGACGATCCTCGATGTGCGCGTACTGTTGCGTCCGACGGATGCGCTGCACGCAGTAGGTACACTTCTCCATCACGCCCCGGAAGCGCACCGTCACGTTCGGATTCTGCGCCATCTGGACTTCAAGCGGAAGCGTCTTCGTCCAGTTGTAATAGTTGAATCGACGAACCTTGTACGGGCAGTTGTTGGAACAGTACCGCGTGCCAATACATCGGTTGTACGTCATCTCGTTTAACCCGTCAGGGCTGTGGCTCGTTGCCGCAACGGGACAAACTGATTCGCACGGCGCGTTTTCGCAGTGCTGACACATCATCGGCTGAACGACCATGCCGGGGTTAGCTTCATCACCGGTGTAATAACGGTCGATGCGCAGCCAGTGCAGTTCGCGGCCACGAGAAACCTGATCCTTCCCGACCACCTGGATGTTGTTCTCGCTCTGGCAGGCTACAACGCACGCGTTGCAGCCCGAGCACGTGTTCAGGTCGATGCTCATCCCCCACTGCTGATCCGAGTACATCGCGTTGGCGATACGGGGATCGGTGGATGCTGAGTTAGGCTCCGTCCAAAGCGGCGGATACGAATCCCACGGGGTGTTATCAAGGATGTGCTCCTGATGCTGCACGACATCCGGATTGCTCTGGTACTCCTTGAGCGTCGTCATCCGGACTATTGCGCGGCCCTCCATCGAGCCGTGGTCCTGCGTGGTGACGAGGAGCATCGAATCGCCGGTCGAAGCAATATTTGAGACACTGCCAACCACCATGCTACCGAGCGTGCGCATCGGGGCGACGTTTGTCCCTACGCCATTTGCAACAGGGCCGGGACTGTATACATCTACGTCGCGATCGAACAGGCGGGCTAGCAGATTGCGATCAGCGTGTTGGCGCTCGGATGCCAGGTCACGACCATATCCGAGGTCGACGGTGATAGAACCATCAGGATGACCTTCCTGAATCCAGACCGGCAGATTGCACTCCGAGCCACTCACTGTTAGCGTGATGATGTCCGCGTGGTGCTTGCCTTTCTTGAGTGCGATGTTCGCTCCGTTTGCCTCTGCCGTGGCAAGGCTCATTACGGCCGCGTTATCCCACACCAACTTGGAAACGGGGTGGGGGAGCTCCTGCATCCACGGGTTGTTGGAGTAGGCCCCGTCAGCCAGCTTCGGTGACGACCGGAAGACGATCTCCGTTTCGCCTTCACCCATCACCGGAAGACCTGAGAGATCAGGTGCAGCGCCTGCGACACCCGCTACTGCATACTGCGAGTTGGGAACGAATCCATCGTGCAGCGCCGTGCGCCATGCATCCTCCGAACCAAGTGCCGGACGAAGCGTGCCGCGAACAAGATCGTAGCCACTTGTGCTTTCACCTGTCGCAAACAGATTCAAAATCTCGAGGTCGGAATGCGCGGCCTCATACAAAGGAGCAATCAGTGGCTGGACGATGGAGCGTGTGCCGTCCCATGCGCGACCATCTCCCCATGCTTCGAGGTAGTGGGCAGCCGGAATGTGCCACGTAGCAAGCTGTCCTGATTCGTCGCGGTGGAGACCGACGTGAACGGACGCGCTCACGTTGCTGAGAGCCTCTGCAAAGTTGAGTTCCGCAGGAAGACTGTACACCGGGTTCGTGCCAAGCATCAACAGAAACTGGACGCGTCCGGCGCGCATGTCATCAACCAATGGAGACAGCGACTGTGCGACAAGTGTCAATGGGCCCGCGCCCGTATCGAGGTAATCCACCACGTTTCCGCCAAATTGCGCATTCAGCGAGGCGCAAAGTGCGTGGACTTCCAATGGCTGTGTCGGTCCCGGCACAAACGCGGCGTTTCCGCCAGCAGCCTGCACGTCCTGGATAATCGCTCGAACCATCGGATCGCTAGCGAAGTCGCTGGCTCCACGCGAGCCACTTCCCATGCCGAGGCCTTGCCCGATGGCAGCAGCGACGTGTGAAATGTCGCAGGCTCTGAGGGCCTTGCGATGGTCGGCCATACCGCCCGTTCCTGTATAGGTACTCTCGAACGAGTAGAGACGGCTCATGCTGCCGCGCACATCTACATTGCGGCTGGCAGCATACTCTCGGCTATTCCAAACGGAGTTCGGATTTTCTGAACCAATGAAATCGGCGTCGAAGGAAACGATGTAATCTGCGCCGGAAAACTTGTAGTGCGGCCGCAGGGGGCGACCAAAGGCAGCCTGCGTGCCCAGCGCCGATACATCGTCGCCATCGGCGTGTAACTCGATCCACCGAGCGCCAGGAAAGCGTTGCTCGAACTGCTGCCGTACGCCGGCTTGCGTCGCTGAGGACGAAGGTTCGGCGATAACCGCGACCGACGCACCGTCCAAATTCACCCCCTGCGCGGCCGTTACAAACTCCTGCCACGTGGAGGAAGCACCGTCGTGAAAAACATTACGTGAGCGATCAGGGTCGTAGAGGTTGAGGATACTCGCTTGCGCAAACACGCCCGACTTCCCGAGACTCACAGGATGCTCTGGATTTCCTTCAACCTTCGTTGGGCGACCTTCGTAACTCTCCACCAACAGCGCCTGAACAATGCCTGCAAATGGCATCGCCGTCGCGTAAAAATTGGGCAGGCCCGGAACTACGTCTTCGGGCATGCGGGCGTAAGGAAGAATTTGCTCAGTAGGCCGGCGACATCCTGTGAGACCAGCCATCGCCATAGACGCACCCATGACCTTGAGGAACGTCCGTCGAGAAGGGCTTGAATCACCGGCCAATTCCTCGGCATCCGCCGCGCCCGGTAGAAACTCGTTTGTACGGAACGCAGCATACTCGGCTGAGTCAGCCAGATCCTCGCGGCTCCGCCACACCTTGGACTCACTCCCCGCATGCGCAGGGACAGGCTTAGCGGCAACGTCGGCCGTGCTGAGAACGTCGAGGTTGATCATGTTATGGCAAGTCGGAGATCGTCTGCGGCACAAACCGCAAGCAGCCGACTAATAGTGACAAGCTGAGCAGTTTTGTGGGGGTTTTATTCCTTCCGCCTCAATGCGAGCGCGGTTGGCATCGACGTAAGCGGCGAAGGACGCGCGATCGGCGCGGACTTCTTCGTTAAGACCCATTTGAGTGACGAGAGCTGGATCGCGGAGCTGTTGCTCCGGATTGCGGTGACAATCGAGGCACCAACTCATAGACAGCGGCTCTTCCAGAGAGACGACTTCCATCTGATCTACGCGGCCGTGGCAGCTTTCACATCCTACACCCACATTGACGTGGACGGCGTGCGAGAACTGTACGTAATCGGGCAGGAAGTGGACATTCACCCACGGAATTGGCGTTCCCGTTGCCCAACTTTCACGAACCGGCAGAAGCTTCAACGACTCCGTACGCACTTGCGAGTGGCAGTTCATACA
>JBBKWZ010000273.1:0-2693 GCA_037969195.1 Rubricoccaceae bacterium
CAAGGTTGGGCTCAAGACCGGGTACCTCGAGAATCAACTCTTCTCGCCCCAGGTCGAGCACGGTCGCGATCTAATTTGGAAGCGGGGCGCCAAGCTTACTGGGCGTCCCTACCTGGCGCGCGCTGCTGAAGAACATTCCGGCCCCCACATGCCTTGGTTCTGGCAGGGTGAGTTGCAGGGTGGCGGCGTCCTCAACGATATGATGTGCCATTCTGCCTTGGTTGTACGGCACCTGCTTACAGAGCCCGGCGCGCCGTACGCGTCGCTCAAGCCAGTGCGGGTCACCGGTCACATCGCCAGCCTGAAATGGAGTCGCCCCGAGTACGCGCGCCGCCTCAAGAAGATGATGGGCAGCGCCGTTGACTACGCAAAACGTCCGTCTGAAGATTTTGCGAGCGTGCTCATCGAATTCGAAACTCCTGAAGGCGACATCGTTCTCGGCGAGGCCACCACATCGTGGAGTTTTGTCGGGGCCGGGTTGCGGCTGTCGGCCGAGCTTCTGGGGCCTGAATACTCGATGCAGTGGAATACGCTCGACTCTGGTCTGAAGCTCTTCTTCAGCCGTGAGGTGAAAGGGAAGGCCGGCGAGGACATTGTCGAGAAGCAGAATGCCGAGACGGGAGTGATGCCGGTGGTGGCGGGGGAAGCGTGGGCCTACGGGTACGAAGCCGAAGACCGCCACTTCGTTCGCGTGTTCCTCGGCTTCGAAGAGCCGCTCCTCACGTTCGCGGACGGCTTGGACGTAGTGAAAGTGCTGATGGCCGCCTACATGAGTGCCGAGAAGGGCAAGACCGTTGATTTCCCACCGCGGGGCCTACGCAGCTTCGTCCCGCAGGTGGCAAAGGGTGAGTGGAAGCCCCGAGGGCGGTAACGCTTTTCCCTGAATTGACCTCGTTGGCAGCTAGGCAGCGGACGGGCAGACAACCGTGCGCAGCGTCTCCACGCCGATGTTGCCCCCGCATAAGATCACGACTGTGTTCTTGCCACGCAGCGATGGGGCAAGCCTCCGATACGCAGCCACCGCAACTCCAGCCGCACCTTCGATGAGCATCGAATGGGTGTCCATGAACAACAGCATTGCGGCTGCGATTTCCTGCTCGCCTACGGTGACCAGTTCATCAACCTGATCTCGCACGACGGGAAACGTGATCGCGTCCGACTCGACGCCTCCTGCCGTGCCATCCGAGAGGGTCGGCAACGACGGGAGCTCGAGGATTCGACCCGCTTCTACGGAGCGGATCATGACCGGAGAGTTTTCGGGCGAACAACCAATGATCCGCGTCTTGGGGCTTGCGTCCTTCAAATAGCTGGCGATCCCAGCGATCAGTCCGCCACCACCCACGGCAACGATTACGGCATCGATCGTGTCGAGCTGCCGTTCGAGTTCGACGGCAATCGTGCCCTGCCCCCCGATCACCTGCGGATCGTTGTAAGGCGACAAGAACGTCATCCCGTGTTCTGAAGCGTACGCGCGCGCGAACCGTTCGGTGTCTCCCGAATCCTTCCCGTGTTCGCGGATGGTGCCGCCGTGGCGACGGATGTTCGCAAGTTTCGACGCGGATGCGCCCTCCGGAACGAAGACTGTTGCCTCAGCGTCCAACCGCGACAACGCAAAGGCTACCGCCGCGCCGTGGTTGCCGGTTGAGGCGGTAATCACGCCCCGGTCTAGTTCTTCGCGGCTCAAGGCCAATGCCTTGCTGAGTGCTCCGCGCACTTTGAACGATCCCGAGTGCTGGAGGTTCTCGCACTTGAAGAACACTTGGGCGCCGTCCACGCCGTCGAAGTCCGGAGAGGGTTCCAGCGAAGTCTCGCGGACGTGCGGACGGATGCGCGCCTCGGCGTCGAGGACCTCACGGGCAAGATTCGTCAATGCCAGGCCGCCGTTGCTTTTGGAGGAGGAATCCAGCGCTCGCTGCTACTCTGGTCGGCGACCGCTCCGAAGCGGGTGACGGACCTGCGCGTAGGCTGTGTTGACCTAGCGTAAGCGGACTCCTTCCAAAACGCGATCCTGAGTCCAGCAGCATGGGTTCTTTGCTTGCTGCTAACGCACGGCATACCGTAATCACGGCGGTAACCGCCCCGGGGTGCCCTCGTGTGTGGCTCGCCAAACTCGAGCAGAGAGGTGTCTTATGACACGCATGACCCTAGTGGTCGCAGCCGCGCTCTCCTTCCTCTCGGCGCCCGCCGCCTCGTCGGTGCAGGCGCAGTCAACAGACTCCCATCCGATCGTTGGCGTCTGGAGTCTGGACTTGGAAAGGTCAAGCTACCAGCCAGGTACCGCCCCTCAAGCTATGACGCGTCGTTTCGCGTTCGACGACGATGGCTTTTTGGTGTCGGTCCGCATCACCGTGGCAGGTGGAGGCAACCCAACCTTCGCCATGGCCCGTGTGAAGCTTGATGGCCAAGACTACCCCGTTTGGACCGATGCTGCGGTGTACGGCTTCATTACCGAAGGAACGCAGCCGGGAGGTACAGGGGCATTCGAGGTTGTCGATGATCGAACCATGCAGCTCACGCAAAAGAATGCTGCTGGAGAGGTGAACCCGGTAAGCCCGAACACCTGGGAGGTCTCAAGAGACGGAAGTACGCTGACCGTGACGACGACGGGCACCAACGCAGACGGGGAGGCGGTGCGCAACGTCGAGGTATTCGATCGGGTCGGTAGCTAGCGTCCGGGCCGCAATACCCTGTGG
>JBBKWZ010000274.1:0-4070 GCA_037969195.1 Rubricoccaceae bacterium
CTCCGGGAAGCGATGATTCTCGGGGAGAAAGCCTACGGCATTGCGTGCTTCCGACGAGCGAATAGTTGTGCCGAACAACTCTGCGCTGCCTTCGGAAGGGTGTACAATGCTCAAAAGCAACTTGACGAGTGTGGTCTTTCCTGCACCATTAGGGCCCAGCAGGCCGAATATCTCTCCCTCGTCAACGTTCAGATCCAGCGGTTGCAACGCGTGCACTTTCGACTTCCCAAACGCAGTTGAGTACGTCTTGGAGAGGCCAGTGGTCGAGATCGCGGGTGTGGGCACAAGCTAGAGGTGAGATGTGAAGAGCTACGGAGTGTTGATGAACGAGTTGCGGACTGCGACGCCGGGGTTGACTTACCAGTTATTTACGTCGAGCCATCCGACAACCAGATCCGTGTATTCGTTGAGCAGCAGGTCGTCGGCGTCGAGATTTAGCTGTTCACACAGCGGTGGTAGGTCTTTGAGAAACTGACCGAAACGCAGCGCCATTCTCTTTCCGCTGGGGAGACGAAGCCCAGGCTGCGTGATCGAGTTTCGCAACCAGTCGCGAACCGCTTTTATGAGCGTTGGAATGTCGCCGTTGTGAGCTCGAGTATCCTGGCCGGCGATGTCGGAACAGTATTTCTGATAGTCGAACCGATTGCGCTCGAGGATGAGCGACACCTTTTCTTTCTGTATCGGATTTCCGAAGTACCGCGCGCCAAGAAAAACACCCATCTCGAACGGCATGTTGAACCGCGGCAATGCGGATACCGGATCCAGTTCAGTTCTGGAGATATCGTGGATTCCAAACTTGCACTCTGCCATCATTCGGAAAATCGTCTCCGTTCGGACGGCTCCTCCGTCGTCTATTTCCAGCGCACAACGGGCCACGAAACCGCAATCGTGGATGGCAAAGATCAGCGCGTCCAGGAGCGGTGCATAGTCGTCGTCAAACGGGCAGTTGACAAAGACGCTCTTCCTGTACGGCGCACGAGCCACGGCGCCGACTACCTGTGGAGCTTCGGAGCGCTCGTGTACGCAGCGGTCGGCTCTTCCACCTTCGACGAGCGATTCATCTTGACAATCTTCGCCGCGGCCGCCACCTTCTTTCTACTAACCGATGTGGTTGCCGGGGCCAGGATTTTGCGGACCGAACTTGTTTTCATTGTGGTCTGTTCTGTTGTGGCTTTAAGGTACGGAATCCGGGCCAACCGGCTTGGCTGATGATTGAAGAGTCACCCGGCGGGCCGCTCAATACAGCTCCACCTTCACCAGCCGCCCATCCAATGCGCCATTGACAAGTGGCTTCTTCCACGTTGCGCGGAGGCCGAGACTTTTGATCCACTCTCGCTGTCCGAAGTAGATGTAGGCCGTAGAGTTCGTGCAACGTTGCTTGAGGAAGTCTCCAAGTGACTTGTAGAAGCTGCCCATGTCCTCGCCCCGCTGTAGGCGCATGCCGTATGGAGGGTTGCAGATGATGGTCGCGTCGCGAATCTCAAACTTTTTGAAGTCGGCCTGGCGCGTTCGAACGCCTTCGCCTCCCGGAAGCGCACGAAGGTTCTTTCTTGTTGCGATTACGGCTTCCGGATCGATATCGCTTCCCGTGATTAGACCTTCTGGGAGGTCGCGAATCTCTGTGTCGGCTGTCTTTTTCTCAGTTTTCCAGACTGCTGCATCGAAGTCCGGGAGCTTCTCGAACCCGAAAGACTCACGGAGGAAGCCTGCTGGTATTCGGGTGTAGTGCATGAACGCCTCGGATAGCAGCGTCCCGGAACCGCACATTGGATCGACCAGCGGACTTTCACCATCCCAGCCGGAAAACCGAATGGCCGCCGCCGCCACAGTTTCTTGCATCGGTGCTTCCAATGTTGATGTTCGATAGCCTCGCCGATGCAACGAGCCGCCCGATGTATCCACACTGATGACAGCTTGATCGTTCTTGATCCGCAGATTCAGCCAGATATCCGGGTTACGAGTATCGATGCTCGGCCGATCGCCCGAGCTATCTCGGAACTGGTCCACGATCGCGTCTTTCAGGCGCAGTGCGGCAAACTTCGAATGGTTGATGACGCTGTCTGATACCGTAGCAAAAACTGCAAATGTGCTCTCGGGCGTCAGAAAATCTGTCCAGTCGATCCCTTGCGCCGTCTGATACAGATACTTGTCGCTGTGGCAATGGAACGTGAGGAGAGGTGCGATAACGCGAGTTATCAGGCGCGTCCTATAGTTGATTCGGTACAACGTGGCTGCGTCCGCGTTGAAGTAAATCCCGCGATAGCCCGGAGTGATATCCGTCGCTCCGAGTTCAGTCAGTTCGAGAACACCGGTTTCTTCAAGCCCTCCCGCGATTTGGGCGAAGTAGCGATTCGTTTGCTGGTACTGATACACGCCTAGGTCACCTCAGGCGTGTCGGCGACCGGAGAAAAAGGATTGGGTGCAACTCCACCGGCCACGGTATCTCCTCGCTGCTTGAAAAATACTGTGCTGCGTGGCACCTGCATTTCGATCCCTTCGCGGTCAAACCTTTGCTTGATGAGCAAGCGCAACAAACGCGCGGCTTGAAACTGTTCTCCCGGCTCGACCTGTGCAATCACGCGGACAGTCGGGCCGCTCTCTCCGAGGTCCACGACGCCCTGAACCTGGGGTTCGTCTTCTACGAGGATTGCCGCAATCTCCTCTAATTCAGCCCACTGCTGCGCAGCATCGTGAAGGGTTTCAAGCGCCTTGTTGACGTCCTCTTCGTACGAAAGCCCGACGTTCACGATCACTCTCGAGTATCCAATACTGTGGTTGCCGAACGTGCGAAGCTCGCCCGCAGGAACCATGAGGAGCTCGCCATCAAATTTGCGAACCTTGATGATTCGAAGGCCGACATATTCGACAGTGCCAGTTTCCGCGCCAACCGTGATCAAATCTCCCACGCCGATGGTTTCGTCGAATAGAAGGAAGAAGCCGGACAGAACATCTTTTACAAGCGTCTGCGCGCCAAAACCAACTGCAATGCCTGCAATGCCCGCTCCCGCTATAAGCGGGGCGATGTTGATGCCAACCTCACTGATGACGAGGATGGACGCGATGGTCCAAACCAAATACTTCGTCACTGAGCCAGTCAGGTCGGCGACGGTTAGAACGCGCTGGCGCTTTTTATCGAGGGTCGGGAGATCGAGAACGCGCCTGGTCCACCGAACTTTGGCGCGGCTGACGATTGCCAGAAGAAGCACCGCTGCTGCGATGATCACTGCAATCTGCAAAAGATTCAGCCCAATGCCAGACCAGAAACTGGCCTCCATAATGTTTCCGGACTGGACTGCGCTGTTGAGGGAGTCGGGGGTTTGCACGGGGTTGTTATTAGTTAGATGCCAACCTACGACGTTGGCTTGGTCAATTCAGGAAAACCGACTCTCTTCGAGCGGAATTGGCCTTTCGCGTTACTGCGGCGCTGAGCGAGATGAGGCGCGAAGCAACACCGTCCGGCCCTGCTCTGCCCAGCACTGTCCCTGAGAGCGAGAGGTGTTCTATGCCAATGCTGCAAGGCCCGGCAGCGTCTTGCCTTCCAGGAATTCAAGCATTGCGCCGCCACCTGTGGAGACGTGAGACACAGAGTCAGCCTGCCCAGTCTCGTTGATTGCTGCGACGGAATCGCCGCCACCGACGACAGTTAGTGCACCCTTCTTCGTAGCGGACGCCATGGCTTGCGCGATCGCATGCGTACCAGCCGCGAAGGCTTCCATCTCGAACACGCCCATCGGGCCATTCCAGATGATGGTTCGGGCGGATTCGAGGACTTCCGAATAGTGCGCCCGTGTCTTCGGCCCAATATCAAGGCCCATCCAACCTTCAGGAATGTTTGCAACGACTTGAGTCGCCGCTTCCTCAGCGAAGCGATCAGCCACAACGTGATCAATAGGGAGGAGGATCTTTCCGCCGGCGCGTTCAAGGAGACCGCGAGCCTCGTCCAATCGGTCGGCTTCAACCAGGGATGTACCAAGGGCCTTGCCCTGTCCGGCCATAAACGTGTACGCCATCGCGCCTCCAATAAGCAGCCGATCGACCTTTTCAAGCAGGGCTTCAATGACGCCCATCTT
>JBBKWZ010000275.1:0-28984 GCA_037969195.1 Rubricoccaceae bacterium
GTAGATGGCCGGCTCGCGAAGCGTTTCATCCAGACGTGGGCGCGAGTTCGGAACGCGGCTTTGATCGACGTTAAAGACCTCGAAATCAGGGTCGTGTCGCGGAGAAGTGAACCGCGTATTGTCGTAAACGCCTGAGAGTGCGCGAGCCTGCCCCGCGGTATAAACCGGAACGTCCACCGGAATGACACCGCGCTTTTTAAAACGGTCAATCAGAGCCAGAACCTCCTGCGAACGCCCGAGGGCAAACACGGGTGCGAGGACCGAGCCTCCTCGACCTATCACGTCCGCAATCGCTTTCCCGAAACGCTTCTCTTCAGCTTTGCGCGTCGTCAGCTCAGCTTCAGGATCTGCACCCAATGTGGATTCGAGCAGGAGCACGTCGATAGGGCCTTCCGGATAGTCGCCGCCCGGTTGGATGACCTGGGGGCTTAGATTGGTGTCCGACGTGTAGAAAAATCGACGACGTTGGCCAAATTCTTCCGCCTCCAGATACACGCCGATGGCTCCGAGAACGTGCCCCGCGTGGTAAAATCTGGCGGTCAGACGAGCTGTTGCCTTCAGCCCGGAAAAGTCGAGGTCGGTGTCGAGTGCATGACCTTCGTAGATGTACGAGAGGGCTTCAACCGTCTCGACATCAAAGACCGGTTCCGCATTCGTTGATCCCTCGCGCATTCTACGCCGCTGCAAACGCGCAGACGAAGGCAACAATACATCGGCCAGCAGCGCCGTGGGCCTTGACATGTGGACCCGTGCATGTGGAATCCGGCGCATGAGCACGGGCACAGAACCGAGATGGTCGTGGTGGGCATGCGTGATCACAACGTGGTCCACGGGCCGCTCGTTCAGCAGATAAAACGGCGGAAGCGCTGCAGGACCATCCTGGTTGGGATCCATTCCCGCGTCCAGCACGACACCCGTCCCCGCAATTTCAAGGTGATGGCACGAGGCCGCGATCTCGTCCGTGTCGCCGAGGGAGAGGTACTTCATGCACGCAGTGAAACGTCAGGACTGTGGTTGGACCGATTTCGGAACTATGCCGCAACCTACGACTACGTGGAGGCCTGCCCCACAGATTCGCCATCAGTTTGCCCAAAACGCTCGAGGTCAAAACGCATCCGTGGTACGACATGCGCCACCACGCTCCGGCTGGAGGTTTTCGAAATCCCTGGCCTCTTCCGCCATCTGTTGATGAGGAGCCTCACACCGTGCCGTGGAAGTTTCTGATGAACCAGCTGCTGGGAAACAAGGATCAAACTCCCGCGCCTCTGGCGTCGGTTCATCCTTCGGAACTCCGTTCGCCTGTGGAACCGGGCACAGCGAGAGTAACGTGGCTTGGGCACTCCACCGTTCTTGTCCAGTTCCCGAATTTGACGGTACTGACCGACCCGGTCTGGGCGAAACGCGTCGGGCCATTCGAGCTTGGTGGGCCGAAACGACAGGTTGCTCCACCCTTGGCGATAGAGGATCTGCCGCATATCGATATCGTCGCTCTCTCTCACAATCACTACGACCATCTCGATCCTAAAGCGCTTCAGTTCCTGCAGGATCGGCATGCGCCGCGGTTCCTCGTTCCGCTCGGCGTGGATATCCACATGCCCGCCGGAGCCGATGTCACCGTCTTCGACTGGAACCAGCACGCCGACCTTGATGGAATTCGGGTCCACTGCGCCCCAGCCCGCCACTTTTCAGGCCGGACGCTTCGTGATCGCAACATCACGCTCTGGGCAAGTTGGTATTTCGAACCCATGGACGAAGCCGCTCCCACGATCTACTATGCAGGCGACTCGGGCTACGCGCCGCACTTTGGTGATGTCAACGAACGCTTCGGAGCGCCCGACCTCGTCGTCATGCCGATTGGTGCCTACCGACCGCGCGCTATGATGCGCCCCGTGCACGTCGATCCGCGGGAAGCCCTTCAAGCGTTTGTCGATCTGGGCGCACGAAACCTGGTTCCGATCCACTGGGGTACCTACGACCTCGCCGAGGAGCCTCTGAATGAACCACCCGAGGCATTATTGGCAAAGGCGGACGAATTGGGGATCGCGGATCGGATTCGTGTGTTGCCTGCTGGTGGGCAGACCGTCGTCAGCAAAAACTGATTTGATAGACGCCTGCCCCGTTGGACGACATGACCCCCACTTAGTCACTCCCACGAAGGCGGGAGCCTATTCAGCAATCCAGCTTCCAACCCGCGCTGTTCTGGGAGGCTTCGACTTGCTATTGACGATTGCGCAAACAATGTGGGACGGGTCCCCAATCAGGTAGGAGATGACTTGTCATGTGGGATTTACGCCGTCTCCCCAACCTGCTCATGCAGATCCTCCCAATCGGAGAGGAATTTCTCTAGTCCAATGTCCGTGAGCGGGTGCTTGAGGAGTTTCTTGATTACGTCAAGCGGCATCGTTGCTACGTCCGCGCCCATCTCGGCCGCCTCCTTTACGTGAAGTGGGTGGCGGACAGACGCGACCAGCACTTCTGTCTCCAGATCGTAGTTGTCGTAGATGTCAACGATGGACTTGATGAGGTCCATGCCGTTCCACGAGTTGTCGTCGAGCCGACCGACGAATGGCGAGATGTACGTCGCGCCCGCTTTCGCCGCGATAAGCGCCTGTGTGGCAGAGAAACACAGCGTGCAGTTCGTACGGATGCCTTCTTCCGTCAGCTTGCGGATGGCTTTGATTCCATCCAGGATCAGCGGCACCTTGACGACCACATTCTCGTGGATGTGCGCTACGTCGCGGCCCTCGGACACCATCTCGTCGTAGGTCGTAGAGACGATCTCAGCCGAGACGTCGCCGTCAACCAACTCGCAGATGGCATGGATGTGCGCGTCGAAGTCGGAGACACCCGCCTTTTTCATTAGCGAGGGATTCGTGGTAACGCCATCCAGCACGCCCATTTCATTGGCTTCCTGGATTTCGTCGATGAGCGCAGTGTCGATAAAGAACTTCATGGGGCTGGGCTGGTGCGGGTTCGTCCACAAAAACTAACCCATCAACCGCTATTATCGAGAGGATTGTAGACGGGCGATGCGCAGCATCGCTGCGAGGAATGCAGGAGGATACTCAGGTTTGAGGTTCTGAATCCTATCTTTGCCCGGCTATCCTGGTCATTCACGTCAACCACCCCCTACCCGTTCTTCCTCACACTCCCCTCCGCCGCAACGCTGCGCATTGCCCTGTCCAGGAGGGGAGCTCTTGTTAGCGCCCGTGCATCTTTGCCTTTTCGAGGACAAGTCTGTCCCGCACCTGTATCCGCTCGCGCTGACACGTACAGCTGGGGATCTACGCATTGGCGCACGGACCTTGATTGAATGTCAGGTCGCGGCATTCGCACCCGCGAAGAAACTCCTTCTCTGGACGCGTTCCGAAGTAGGCAACGTGACCAAGCAGGAGCATCCCGGTGCGCTCGTCAATGCGCTTCCTGTTGGAGTCACCAACATACTCCTCGTCAATCAGCAGTGGCTGGTGAGGGAAGGCGATCTGCTTTCTGAAGTCCGCGACGCAGCACAACCCGGAAATCCTGAGCGAGCCTGGAAACAGGGAGAGACCTTGCTCGCCGCTTGGCTTCCGGATCCTCCAGCCGACCTTTTTGAACGGACATCAGAAACAGCCCTCGCCGACGCGCAAGAGGTGGAGGGAGAAGTGATAATCCAACGCCTTTGGGATTTGATTAAAGACGTACCCGAGCGGGTGGCGTACGACGTCGCGCAAATGGGCGGTCTTGGAAAATTCCCGGCAAGGAGAGACGGCGAACCGCAGTTCGATAACTGGCGGAACGTGCACATTGCCCCAAACGCCATGAGACGCCAAGGCGCTGTTTTCAACGCAGAGGACGGCGCTATTCACATTGCCGCCGGGGCAACCGTGGAGGAGAACGCGGTCATCCGAGGCCCGGTATTCGTTGGACAAAACAGCGTAATCAAAACAGGCGCGCGGATCGAGGGAAGCGCTATCGGGCCAGGTTGCAAGGTTGGCGGCGAGGTCCACGGGAGCATCATCCATTCCTACTCCAACAAAGCCCACGATGGCTATCTGGGCAACAGCTACATCGGACGGTGGTGCAATCTGGGCGCGGACACGAACACATCCAACCTGAAAAATGACTACGGTGAGGTTAGCATTTACGATGCCGTGGCCGAGGAGTTCATGCCCTCGGGTCGCCAGTTCGCCGGCCTATTCATGGGCGACCACAGCAAGTGCTCTATCAATTCGATGTTCAACACGGGCACGGTCGTGGGCGTGTTCTGCAATCTTTTCGGAAGTGGTTTCCAAGCTCGGCACATTCCCAGCTTCTCTTGGGGAAGCCCGGATGTCACCTATCAACTGGACAAAGCGCTTAGCGTCGCTGAAACGGTCATGGCTAGGCGCGGGGTTTCATTAACTGAAGCGGATCGGAACCTCCTTGCATTTGTTATTGAGCAATGTAGGTAGATGATTTCCCTGCGGCTTCGCTCTTGTTATGGGTGGATTTTTCTACATTTCGGGCCGCCTTTCATATTTGGAATCCTCCCTTCCCTGAAAGACTCATGATGTTCCTGCGTTCCTGCCTGATCGCGCTAGCACTGTTGGCTACCGCGTCCGTTTCCGCGCAAGCGCCCTATTTCACTCTGGAGATCAACGAGGTTTTCGCGTCGAATGCCCCGGCGATCCATTCGACCGCGTTTGCGCAGCGCGAAGGCCTCTGGCTATTCGTTTCGGGAAGGGTTGACGGTCTTCATCGATTATTCGGCGGCGAGGCCTTCCCAGAGGACATGCAGAACAACGAGGTCATCGTGTACAACCCCGATGCCGATCAGAAGTGGGTGGCTTCACTCGACGAGCTTTCAGACGCCGTAGCTGACCCGCTTCGAACGACGAATGCACAGTTTTGGCAGGATAATGAGACGCTGTATCTCGTAGGCGGGTATGGCTACGAGAACGCGACCACGGAGAAGATTACGTACGGCGTTCTGACCGCGATTGACGTTCCGGGGATGATCTCGGCCGTGCAGAATGCTACAGCGCTAACCCCCCACATCCGGCAGATGGCGAGCGACGACCGACTAAAAGTCGTTGGCGGTCAACTTATCCGTTTTGATGGGACCTATCACCTCGTTGGCGGAAACCGGTTCGATGGCGAGTACTTGGGTGGTTTCACGCAGACCTACACGGAGGCCGACCGTACGTTTTCAATCGGTGACAACGGATCGACGCTTGCGCTCCTGGATTACGATGAGGTTTCTGATGCGACCAACCTCCATCGCAGGGACATAAACCTCTCACCGGTCATCCTGGACGACGGATCTGAAGGTTTTGCGCTCTTCGGTGGAGTCTTCACAACGGATACCACCCTCCCATTTAAAAACCCGATCTACTTCGACGGCTCTTCCACGTCCGTGGAAACATCGTTCGAAGCCCAGTTCGGGCACTATACCAGCCCGGTGCTTCCGATCTATGACGCCGATCCGGATGCCAAACTGATGCACTCCGTGTTTTTTGGAGGGATGAACCAGTTCTTCTACAACGAAACCAGCGAGCTAATCGAGGAGGACATTCTCGTGCCCTTTGTGGACGACGTAACCATGATCACGCGAGACGAGGCGGGCTCAACAACCGAAGTGGTTTTGCCCCACACTCTTCCAGCTTTGCTCGGCACGAACGCCGTTCTCGTTCTCAATCCTACTCTTCCGACGTACGCAAACGGCGTCATCAAACTGCGCGAATTGAGCGGCGAGACACTTCTCGGCCACGTCGTTGGTGGAATCGAATCCGAAATGCCGAACGCGGGATGGATGGGCGGCGTCACGTTCGCATCGGATAGGCTATTTGAGATCTATGTAACGGCGCACCCCGTCGCTAACGAAAACGAGATGCCGACGACGTTCGAAGTTTTCCCTATCGCTCCGAATCCGTTCCAGAACGAAGCCCGAATCAATCTCCGGGTCAATGAAACTCAGGAGCTCTCCGTAGAGATTTTCGACATTCTGGGTCGCCAGGTAGCACGACTGCACGAAGGGCTCGTTTCAAGCGGATCGCACTCGTATATCTTCCGGCCTGAAGGATTAACTGGCGGCGTCTATATCGCGCGCATTGGCGGGAAGCACGGCAGTTCGACGCAACGGCTCGTGTACGTCCGCTAACGGCGGAGCGCTTTCAGGACAAGCATCGTCACGTCGTCGCCGTAGGGCACGCCGTCGATGAACGCCTCTACATCGTGGCGAAGGGCGTTCAGGCAATCGACTGCCGTCCTGCAGCCGTGCTCCTGAAGCGCCAGGTCCAAACGCTCCTCGTCGAACTCCTCGTCGGCCGCGTTGCGGGCCTCCGTCACGCCGTCGGTATAAAGCAGGAGCGCATCGCCGGGGTCCATTCGGATCTCGCCTTCCTCGTAAGGTGCATCAGGCAGAACACCAAGGATGAGCCCTCCGGCTTCGAGCAACTCCAGCTGGTCACCTTCATTCCGTACCAGGCGAGGCGGATTGTGCCCCGAATTGACGTACCTGAAAATTCCTGTTTCTGGATCGAGCGCTCCCCAGAAGAACGTGATGAACGACGCCGCATCTGTGTTCTCGCAAACGACACGATTGAGCCTCTTCGTCGCCGACGCCAAATCGGGATTCGCTGGGTCGAGCTCCTGCCGGAGAAGACGCAATCCAGCCTGGAGGTTGGCCATCAGCAGAGCGGCCGGCGCTCCCTTGCCCGAAACGTCGGCTATGACCAGTAGCAGTTTTCCACCCGTTAACGGGAGCACGTCGAAATAATCCCCCGCAACATGCCTGCTTGGCAGCGAAAGCGATGCGAGTTCATAGCCGGGAATTTCCGGCATCTCCGTAGGAAGAAGCCGTTTTTGGATCGTCCGCGCGAGCCGCATTTCCTCCTCCAGCCTCTCCTTCTCAATTCGCGTCTCGATTAGTGCAGCATTCTCGATCGCCGAAATCGCGAGCGTCCCCAGCGAGGCGACGAAGGCCACGTCGCCTTCCGAGAATGCTCGGCCCGTCGCGCGGGGGCCAATGAGAAGTACGCCGCGCATCTCGTCCTGCATCCGCAGTGGCATGGCCATGGACAGGTCGTGCGCCTTCAATCCAGTCAGAATATTTTGTGGAACACCCTCCAGCTTACCTTCTAATCGGACAGGCGCCTTTAACCGACTTAGGTGCGCTAGAAAGTCGTCATCAAGCTCACCTTTTAAGCCGTGGCTGGCGGCTACCTCAAATGGAGCTTCGCCTCCGGCCTGCATCAGGAGGATGGCATGCCGTTCGGCAAGGAGTTGGCCCATCAGAGCGAAGCCGAGAAGCTTGAGAGCTTTGTCGCGGTCCAGAGCTGCGCCGAACGCCTGCGAGAGATCGAACAACGTGTTCAACTCTTGAACCCGCGCAGCGAGGTCGAGATTGACCTGTTGGAGCTGACCGGCCACCCGAGCGCTGTGGATAGCCGAGGCTGAGATGTTGACCAAAGACCGTGCAAAGGCAACATCAATGGCTTCGAACTTCGAGGCAGAGGCTTTCGCCCCTAGCCCGACAAGACCAACATTCTTTCGTTGATAGCGAATGGGCAAGAGGAGAGCAAAGCCTCGCTCTTGCAGCGGAAGTGGGATTGCTCCGCCTTCGGCTACATCTGACGGAACCACAAGCGTGAACGTATCTCCCAACTTCACTCCCGCCGGACCCTTGGCGGCGGCGACGCGAAAGACACTCGTGTCGTCCCTATCCGATAGCAGAACCACGCCTCGACCAACAAGCAGCCTGCTCATAGCCACGAGCAACAGGTTGCCCAGGATGAAGTCGAGATCGAGCGAAGCGTTGAGTAGTTCGCTGGCCTCAATTACGGACTTTAGATCGGAGCGGCCTTCGTCCAAGGATTCGACGATTCAATTGAAAGATGATTTGCCGAAGGTTATACACGAAGCAGTCCTCGTGCACACCCACGTTTGCATGAAACCTCGGAGCGATGATTTCAGCCGTCGAGATGCACAACTTCGGCTTGCTTGGCTGCGCCGTCAGATATGTGAAGCCGCACGCACGTTTTCACTTGCTGAAACCCCTGTCTCCCTGCGGCGCCCGGATTCAGGTATAACATCCGGTTCAAGTCAGGCACGCGTTCGATCCTCAAAATGTGGCTGTGGCCGCATACGAAGACGTCTGGGCTTTCTGATCGGAGCATCGTTCCCACACCTTTGCCCCATCGATTCGGATGGCCTCCGATGTGGTGCATCAAGAAACGGACGCCGTCCAGTTCGAATCGGTCCGTCTCGGGAAACCGGCCTCGAACAGGTGGGCCGTCCACGTTTCCGAACACGCCGCGGACAGGTGCAATCGCTTCCAGCGAATCTAAAACCGCGACTGGCCCAACATCGCCTGCATGGATGATCAAATCCACACCCGCAAAAGCCTCGGGAATCGCTGGATGAAAGAAGCCGTGCGTGTCGGAAATGACGCCGATTAACATCAGCGAAGGGTCACGCGCAATCCGAACTCCGCCTTGTCAGCACGGGGCCCGTGTCGCACGCTTTCGCCTTCCACGTTCGCCCAGGTGACGACTGGCACGGACACATATGGAGCCAGCTTGTAGGTGGGCCGGCTAAGTTCGATCCCTGCCCGCATCCAAACCATACCGCTGCGAATCTTGTCCTCCGATTCGCTCGCAAGCTCTACCTGGTTGGCCGCTGTGGGCCTTAGAAGTGTGTAGTCCCCCGCCTCGCCCAGAAGTGCAAGTGCTATACGACTTCCGCTCGGATCGAAAACGAAACTATATCCCCAGGACGCATGAAACTCTCGCCCAATAATTCGTGTCCGCTCTATGTCAGCCAATAAGGAATTGGAGGTGCCGATTGGAGGATTTTCGCCGGTGATTGCCTGGACGGGACTCGTGTCGTATCCCGCCCGTACGCGCCGTACACCGATGGCAAAAGTCGAAATCAAGTTGGGAGAATTGGCAGACGTGGACAGAAAGGCGACGTCGGTTTGACGAAACCCCAGACTTCCCTCACTCGCCGGGTCCACAGCAATTCGGATGGCGTAATCGGTTCCATCGTTGTGCCAGTAGGGCTTAACCACAAGCCAGCTCAAGCCGATCGTGCCTTGCCCAACTCCTCCAGTTAGATCGACGATCCCGGATACATCGACCTGCCGCATCAAGGCATAGTCTATTTGGGCGGACGCGACCATAGCGCCGAGTCCCGAAGTGGCGTCAGAACTCGGTCGGAGCAGGCTCGTCGTTCTAAAACCAACTTCGCCAGAGACAGACACGTTGCTGAAAAAGTCGCGCCGAGCGGACTCATCCTGATAAAACGGATCGAGCGTCTGGAAACCAACCTGCGCACTGACTACAGGCACGAACACCGATGCCGCAAAAGCGATCGACAGCAGGATTTGCGACAAGGGTTTTGGAGAGCGTTTCATCCGTTTTGCAATCTCAACGAGAAGCCATCGTGTAACGCGATCAATTGTCAGTGGTTCGATGGTTTTGAGGCGGCGCGACAATCAGAGTTCCATCGCTTCTCCCGGCGCCATCACCCGGGCCTCGTAACCCACCGCATCCATTGCCCCCACAAAGCCGCTCATTTCCACTTCGATGTAGGGGAACGTGTCATAATGCACTGGAACCGTGATTCGCGGCTTCAAAACTTCGACACATTCGACGGCTTCTTTGGGCCCCATGGTAAAATTGTCGCCGATAGGCAGAAAAGCCACGTCGATGCCATTCTCATCAGCCAGGCAGGACATCTCTGAAAACGCACACGTATCTCCGGCCAGGTAGAGGCACTTGCCCTCAGCACGGACAAGGAATCCGTTCGGATTGCCACCATACGTGCCATCCGGAAAAGACGAGGAGTGGCGGGCGTACGTCTGCGTCACACGTCCCCAGTCGAAATCCCACGAACCACCAGTGTTCATCGGGTGTGTGTTTTTGTATCCATGGACCCGCTCCGCGTACGTCGTGATCTCGTAGTTGGAGATAAGAAGGGCGCCTGTTCGCTCAGCAATTGGCATCGCATCTCCCCAATGATCGCCGTGCGCGTGCGTGATGAGAATCGCATTCGGGTTCAAGTCATCTGCTTGCACGACCCCCTCAGCGAGCTTGTTGCCCGAAATGAACGGATCGACAAGCAGCGTGGTGCCTTTCGTTTCTATTTGTATGGCCGAATGACCAAAGAATGTGATCCTCATTTGCTAACCGCGTGAGTTCTTCGTGACGTGAAATGTAGATCCTTGTTGTCCCAGTGGGCCTAGTCGCGCACGTGCACCGAGAGTTTCTTTCGTCTGCGGACTTCTGTCCTCACCTGGTCAGCGTGAGCTTGTGCGTCAACCGAGTTTCGGGCGTTTGGAGCTGGACGAAGTAAATGCCACTAGGCAAGTCCTCGGCATCGAAGCGGATGTTGTGGCGCCCCGCACGCAGCGTATTGTCAACCAGAACGGCAACCCGACTTCCTGACACATCCCACACGGAAAGACGCACTGCAGAAGGCTCCAGAATCGAAAACGTGATCGTTGTCGAAGCGGAAAACGGGTTCGGAGAATTCCCCTCAATTAGCGCAAGGGGCGCGCCGTCATCGCCGAGCCCGAGCTTCAGTGCGGCGCTCACACGCTCAGGGGCATCTGCAAATAACTGCCGAATGCGATAATGGTGTAGTGGAACATCCGGCGGAACATCGGTGAACGCGAAGCGCATCGTTCCATCGGCTGACTCGGCAATCCTGTCTGCCAGACGCACATTCCCGACCGTTTCATAGCTCCGCCCATCACCCGAGCGCTCGACATTGAACGCAGTGTTCTGACGATCCTTTGTTTCCCATGTCAAGCGCACCGCAGTTCCGTCAACCTCAGCGCTCAGCGCCTCCACGGGATAGGAAAAAGAAAGGTCGGATCGCGCCAACAAATTGCCACCCGGAGAATCTCGAAGGATACTGGACGGCGGTTCTGTGTCGAACCCAAGGCGAACAAGCCCGTCAACCGGGTCGGTTAACTGCTGCCTCATGGTATATAGAATCTCGTCGGACGAGCGTGCGCGATTCCAGAAACGCAACTCGTCGATATAGCCGGAGAATTCCTTGATCTGCCCACCTCCCGATGCTCGGCTGCGCCCTCCCACCGACAAAGAAAGCGCGTTGTCACTGAGGCCATTGGACGATGTGCGAAGGGAATCAACGACAAGGCCATCCATATAGAGCCGAGAACGGCTGTTGGCCGGATTATGGGAGACCGCAACATGGTGCCAACGACCGTCGGCAACTGGATTGGTGGTTCGCATGGCAACGTGCTCGCCGGGCTCTCCTCGATAAACAACGAGCCGGCCTCGGGCATCCATCAACCACTCGAACGGATAGACCTGCCCATCCCGCCCATTCCACGTCGAGAGGACGACTTCCTCCAGGCCGGTCGACTTTATCCACGCTTCCACGGTGTAGGAGCTGCGCGCATCAAAGCTGGGTAAAGCACGCCGATCAAGTACATAAAACGCGTCAACATTGCCTCGGCGGAAGGCTTTGCCTCCTCGTGTCGATGCCTCCTCACCAACAACTATCGACCAGGCAACCTTCCTGGACGTCGTCAACATGAGCCGATCGTCTGCGCGGCGGCGCATCGGCATGATGTCAATCGTAGCCGGGCCCACCGAAGACCCCACGGAAACTTGCAGAATGATCTGATGCGAGCCGCGAATCGTTTGAGGCGCATAAGCGAGATACCGGCCGGCTACCTGTGAACTCTGCCTAAATCGGAGCGGAGTGCGAGAACTGGATCCTCTAGGCACGGCGCTCGCTTCTAGCAGGCTCCACCCGGGAGGCAGATCCAGGGAAAGCCCTTCAAACCCCCACGTCCCCTCCCATGCGACAAACGCATTAATCTGCTGCCCTGCCTGGATTCTATCCGACGGATACACTATTCCGAATTGCGCCCGCGCCGAGGGCGGGCAAACCGCAATCCCAAAAAGGGCCGCACAAAGCAGCGCCCGTGCAAAGCACAAGGTGGTGGAACGACGCAAAAGGGGGGAAGAGTGGTGGATATACGCGGCCACTCCGGATCGTGAATCCGGTGCGTCAGACCTATTTCGCCCGCCGCGGGGTTGAAAAACTAGGGGACACCTCTCTAACAGTCAAACCAATTCAACCACCGATATCACCGATCGACGTTATCAGCGACTGAAAACAAGCGCCTCGTGCACAATACGCGGGGTTCTACGTGCCTACTTTCCCAACCTCAATTCCACGTCTGATGCGCACGCTTCTCACTCTTCTGGCCCTGCTCGTTGCCTTTCCTGCGGGCGCGCAGGGCTACTCGGGCCTTAATGGTCGCAATCACCCGGAGCTTGATTGGCGGGTTGCTGAGACAGAGCACTTCAGCATTATGTATCCGGATAACCTCGCAGGTATCGAGAGTCTTGCAGCGGCGATTGCAGAGGCAACGTATTCCACGCTTTCTACAAATTTTGGGGGCGTCACGTTTGACGAGAAGATCCGCATCTATCTCTCTGAGGAAGATGAGATTGCGAATGGCTCGGCGTACGATGTTGGGCCTGCGGGTTTCACCCACATTTGGGTAAACGCCAACGAAACAGCCGACATCTGGACCGGTGAAGTCAAGTGGCTGAGGAAGGTGATTGCTCATGAGCTCGCACACATCTTCCATTTCCGAGCGGTTCGATCCAACCTCGGGCTCCTGCAAAATCTGATAGCCAATGCATACCCGGCGTGGTGGGTAGAGGGTCTGGCACAATACGAGACCGAAAAATGGGACGCGCAGCGTGGTGATCGCTGGCTTCGTACGGCCGTTTTTGAGGACCGTCTGAGTACGTCGGATGGCGAGTCAAACCAGAACGGGCGACTGCTGTACGCGCTTGGCAACAGCCAACTTCGCTACTTGGCAGAGACCTACGGCGACTCGACCATCACTCAAATCCTCGAACATCGGAAGTCTACCCTGCTCGGTTTGGCCAGCGTTCACGATTTCTACCCGGCCTTCGAGGAAGTTGTTGGAAAACCGTATCGGGAGTTCCAGGAAGAGTGGCGGATCAACACGAACGTGTATTACAACACGATGGCAGGACAGATGGAGCGCCTGGATTCGCTCAATGTGGAACCATTGAAGCTTCCCGGTCAATACATCTACGCCGTCGATTTCAGCCCGGATACCACACTCATTGCAGCTTCGGTGCTCTCGTCTGTCGCGCGGCCGGTGCGGCGACTATTTGTAATGAACAACCCCGGTGCCGACAGTACGCGAAATGTCCGGGTCCTGGCCGAGGGCAACCTGCAAGGCCCAATTGGCTGGAGCCCGGATGGCAGCCACATTGCCTACGCGCGTCGAATACGAGGCGACCATGGATCACTTGTCAACGACCTCTACATGGTGAACGTGGCGTCGGGCCGCAAAACGCGGCTCACCGACAGCCGGCGAGCTTTCTCACCAAGCTTTGGCCCTACCGGCCGCCAAATAGCCTTCGTTGGTACGACGGGCGGCACGTCCAATGTTTTTCTCCTCGATCTAGTCACTGGCGCTGAAGCAGCCCTGACGCACTTTGAGGGGGATGTTCAGATTACGTCTGCCCGCTGGAGTCCACGAGGCGATCAGGTCGCTATTTCTATTTTCGATGCCGATGGCCATCGGAGCTTGATGACGATTGACCTAGTCCTGGAAGCTGCCACCCCGGTTCCAATCGGCAACCAGTTATCGATTGAAGCCAACGATAGTCGGGATCCCGTTTGGCGACCAGACGGCGAGGCGATGGCGTTCACGTCGTTACGAGATAATGCGCCGAACGTATTTGCCATCGAACTACCGGGGGAGGCCGGGCCGGATGGGATTGTTTCCGGAGTGGATTGGGAGATGGATGGACAGACCACAAACGGAAGACGGCAGAACGCAGAGGGAGATTCACCTGAAAGCGAGAAGCCGGACGTGATTCCACAACGCGTTGGAGGCTCTGCCGAGACGGTTATCTATCGACCGGCCTCTGACTCAAGCGTCGTCCGCCGTCCAGAGCCTATTCTGAGCGAAGCCGAAGGATCCGCCGTCATCACGTCTGACCGCGAACAGCGCATCACCTACCTCTTCGACGGTGCGACGGTCCACGATTGGCTGCCTCCGGATTCGCTGCATCCGGCCGGACGCCTCGTAATTGTCTCGTCGGAGACGAAGCGCCGCGAGCGTGTTTACATCGTCGATGCCGCGCGGCAACCCACGCGAGATGCATCCCAACCGCTCACGATCCCGCAGGGCTATGACGATTGGATCAGTCACCGCCCGCCGAATGAAATCCCGTTCTCCATTGAACCGGATCCGTCTCTCATCACCGAGCGGCACAGTTACAACTCGTTCAGAAACCTCACACACGCCGTAACGCTCCCGCTTCCCTACGCGGACCCGGCAAACAATGACTACGGTTTCTTCGCCAACTCCATCTGGCTGGAACCCCTCAACAAGCACCAACTGTTCGTGCTGGGCGGCGTCTCCGTGACGCAGTTTGTCGATCGCTCGTTCCTCCTGCTGTCGTACATCAACAACACGCTGTCACCGAGTCTCAAGCTCGACTTGTATCGTTTCCCGAGCCCGAGCAGCTTTTACGGCAACGCGCTCCTGGTTGAGAACCTGACGGGCGGTGACCTGTCGGCGACGCTGCCGCTTGACCTCTCCGACAAGCCCTACACATCCACCTTAGCGGGCGCACGCATTCGCTACGCGTACGCCGAGCCCTACGATCTGGCTTCGGACGTGGATCTTGTAGCGGCTGGTGGCGA
This sequence comes from Rubricoccaceae bacterium, assembly GCA_037969195.1. GTDB lineage: Bacteria > Bacteroidota > Rhodothermia > Rhodothermales > Rubricoccaceae > JAHEJB01. Next base: position 14,710 of record JBBKWZ010000275.1, read on the forward strand.
TCTCCCTCAACCCGAAGCGGGCTATCGTACAGATCTGCAGCTTGGCTTCGCGTGGAAGCACCAGCGTCCGTATCGCTACAACATCATCCACCCGCTCGATGGCACGGGAATCCGGGCGCGGGTAACGATAGGTGCACCAATTCTCGGCTCGAATAACCAATTCGTTCGGCCGGATTTGGCAGCCTTCTGGGTTTCGCCACAATTCTTGATCGGGCGGTTTTATGCCTACGGCCGAGCTACAGCCCAGTTTGGTGATCTGCTTGCGCAGGATTACATCGGCCTCGCGCGCTACGATGATTTCGATATCCAGCTCCCCATTTTCGGGGCTGTCTCCCTCGACGACGCCGAGCGCGTTCGGGGCTATCGCAGCTATGCAGTCGGCAACCGAGTTCTGTTTGGCACCTTGGAGTATCGCCTTCCGCCGGTCTTCGACCTGAACACGAAACTCCTCGGCATCGTGGATCTGGATCGGCTCGGCTTTTCCCTGTTCGCCGACGCGGGGATGGTGTGGACGGGTTCGAACACAGAGGAGGCGATTCGTCGCACAGGCGTTGGCATTGAGGCCAAGAACGTCATTTCGTTGGGTGGATTCCAGATCCTACATAGCATCGGAATTGCTGCACCGTGGAGCGCCTTGGATGAGAACCTCGTCTGGGACGACATCGACCTCTACTACCGGCTGCAGGCGGCCGTGCCCTTCTAATCACCCCTAGGCGTACATCTTCAACCCTTCATGGCGGTGCTTCTGGCGGAGTTTTCGTAGCGCCTTCTCTTTTATCTGCCGGACGCGCTCGCGAGTAAGCCCGTAGCGCTGACCAATCTCCTCCAACGTCATCGGACTATCCCGTTCGATGCCAAAGTAGAGCCTTGTGATCTCAGCTTCGCGTGGCGGTAGGGTAACGAGGGCGCGCCGGATTTCAATCCTGACGGACTCATCCATCAGAAGATTATCCGGTGGCTCACTATCAGTTTCTTCGAGAATATCAAGTAATGAGTTGTCATCGTCTTCGCCGAGCGGCGCGTCCATCGAAAGGTGACGGGAGGCGTGCTTTATCGCGTCTCTCACCTTCTGGGGCTGGATATCGAGCGCAACGGACAACTCGTCCTCGTTTGGCGACCGACTGAGGTTCTGCGAAAGACGTGCGCTTGTCTTGCGAATCTTTGATATCGTTCCTATCCGGTTTAACGGGAGCCGCACAACGCGGCTTTGCTCCGCGAGCGCCTGCAGGATCGACTGCCGAATCCACCACACGGCATACGATATAAACTTGAAGCCGCGCGTTTCGTCGAAGCGGCCAGCTGCCTTCAAAAGACCATAATTACCTTCGTTGATCAGGTCTGCCAGCGTCAACCCTTGCCCTTGATATTTCTTGGCGACGGATACAACGAACCGCAAGTTCGAACGCACGAGCTGATGCAACGCATCTGTGTCACCCTCTTTGATGCGGCGAGCCAATTCCACTTCCTCGTCGGCCTTCAAAAGTGAGATCCGGCCGATCTCTTTCAGATAACTGTCCAACAGGCGCTGTTGGCGGGGCACGTACATAGTTACGACCGAAAAACTGTGTCCTTGTCAAGGACATGAACAATTCCCGCGCTCCTACTTCACGCTTTCTGCACACGGTAGTTCCATGGTAGACAGCGTTGTGCCCAGTTTGTAACCACGCGTCGCTTGGCTTCCGGCTCATGGCTTGGCGTCACACCGCGAGCCCCTCCACCCAATTGGAAGCAGGCGCTCGGCTGGGTTTGGCTATTCACGTGGTAGATTCCTAAGCACTCAGACAGCGTGAATGCCCACTTTTTCACCGACCATCGCTCAGCGTTCGGAACGCCTCGCCATCAATCCGATGGTGCTCGATTGTCGTGGTCACATGCTTGACTGCCAGCCAGGCCACGCTGCGCATGTGATGGGAATTCTAAACGTTACGCCGGACTCTTTTTCTGACGGTGGGCGATATGCGACGGTGGAAGCGGCCCTTCGTCGAGCTGATCAGATGCTCCAAGAGGGAGCAGCCATCCTAGACGTCGGTGGCGAATCGACGAGGCCTAGCGGAAGTACGTACGGTGCAGGGTCAACTACGGTGACGGCCGAGGAAGAGATTGACCGTGTTGTGCCCGTAATCGAGGCCATCTCGCGTGAATTTCCGCATGCCATTATTTCCGTCGACACCTACAAAGGCGAGGTTGCTCGTGCCGCACTCCGCGCCGGTGCACACATCGTTAACGACGTAACCGGTTTAAGACAGGGCGTAGGAACAGCCCGTGCTGCGGCGGATTACAGCGCGCCGCTTGTGGTAATGCACTCCCTGGGTAAACCCGGCGAAATGCCGCACGAGTTCGAATACGAGGATGTGGTCGACGATGTAACCTCGAGCCTTGCCCTGGCTGTCCAAACTGCTCACGATGCAGGCGTAGAGCATGTAGTCGTAGACCCTGGCTTCGGTTTTGGCAAGTCAGTGGAAGACAACCTGCGGCTCATTGCCGAGCTCAATCGCTTTGCGTCATTGGGCTGTCCGTTGATGGTTGGAGTCTCTCGGAAGTCGACAATCGGTGTGGTTCTAGGATCGACCGACAAGCCAGCGCCTATCAACGAACGGCTATACGGATCGCTTGGTTTGACAGCCCTGGCGGTGATGAATGGGGCCTCCATCGTACGCACACACGATGTACGTCCTACGGTCGAATTACTCGCCCTTCTTTCTGCGGCGGATAGCGTGACGCTCCGGGAGGCTACGGTATGAGCGTGCTCGCCATCCGCGTTGGCTTCGTCGATCTCGGTTGGCTCGACCTGCTCGACATTGCCATTGTCGCGTTTCTCGTGTACCAGATTTACCGCCTGATTCGGGGTACGCTCGCTGTTCAGGTGGCGCTCGTGCTCCTGGCCCTTTACGGCCTTGATGTGATCGTACGCTTTGCCGGATTGACGACGCTCCGTGCGATTTTTGGTGCAGTTAGCGAAGTGTTCGTCATCGCAGTCATCATCCTGTTTGCTCCTGAAATCCGCCGGGTGCTATTCCTCTTGGGCAGCAACCCACTCGTCCGACGGCTCGTGCGGCCGTCACCACGCGCTCAGATAACATCGGAGGTAATTGGCGCGATCGCGGAGATGAGCGAGCACCGCGTTGGATCACTCATAGCGTTTGCGCGCTCGACGGGTCTTCGGAGTTTTATCGAGAGTGGGACAACCATCCACGCCGACGTCGAGCGCGATTTGCTGACGAGCATCTTTTTCCCCAACTCACCCCTTCACGATGGTGGCGTGATCATCCAGGGGCAGAAAATTGAGGCTGCTCGATGCATCTTCCCGGTCAGCCAGGAAAGGCGTATTCAGGCGCATCTCGGTCTTCGGCACCGTGCCGCCATTGGACTCTCGGAACGCACCGACGCATTCGTCCTCGTCACCAGTGAGGAAACAGGGGCGATCTCCGTCGCCGAGCACGGACAACTTGATTACAATCTCTCTATCGGAGATGTCGAAGCCCGTTTGAACGAGGCTTTCGCGCCCAGGGCAGCCGCAACCGAGTAAATTCTGCGGCAAACACGTCATTGGCCTAGAATATCCTACATCAGTCTTTATGCCACAGCAGTATTCGCGGGCCCGCACGCAATTAGTCGAGACCATTCGCAATAAAGGAATTGCGAACGAGCGCGTACTTCGAGCCATTGGGAACGTGCCCCGGCATCTGTTTCTCGACACGGCGTTGCACGGCCGGGCATACGAGGATGAAGCCCTCCCGATAACGCTGAACCAAACGATTTCTCAACCTTTCACGGTTGCCTATCAAACAGATCTCGTCGATCCGCAACCCGACGAGAAGGTCCTGGAGATTGGAACCGGGAGCGGGTACCAGGCAGCCGTGTTGGTGGAAATGGGCGCGCGCGTTTACTCTATTGAGCGTCACGAAGCAATCCTGCACCGAACAAACAAAATCCTGGAGGAGTTGGGCTTCCGCGTGCTCACCCGGCTGGGTGATGGGACGAAAGGCTGGTCGGCCATCGGCCCTTTCGACGCAATTTTGGTGACGGCAGGAGGAGTTGAAGTGCCCAAAGCCCTGCTTGATCAACTCCGCGAGCCTGTGTTAGGAAAGCCCGACGCACGACTTGTTATTCCGATTGGCAACTCGGAAGGCCAAACCATGCTACGCATCAGGCGAACCGGGCCAGATTCATTCGAGGAAGAGTCTTTCGACGAGTTCCGCTTCGTACCACTTGTTGGAAGCTGATTTCGGAGTGCCGCGCGATCGCCCTTCAGAATCGAGCACGTATTTAACAACAACTCACAACTACGTAGGATAAAACTTGCAATCTGAAGTGACCACCAGCCTGCCTCCTCGGTCCCACTCGGGCGTTCTGGGTTGGCTGCATGCGCTAAAGGACTGGGTGGAAGGCCTGGCGGAGAGGCGATTCGCCGTTTCCATTTTGTTTGGACTGGCTTTCATCGAGTCCATTTTCTTCCCTATCCCGGTCGATGTGCTGCTCATCGCTCTTTGCGTGAGCGTTCCCAAGCGCTCTTTTTGGTTTGCCGCGGTGTGTACCGTCGGATCGGTCCTGGGTGCTTTTGGAGGCTATGCGATCGGATACTGGCTCTGGTACGAATCAGGAGCGGGTGATGTTCAAACCTACAGCGGCCTGGCGATGTTCTTCTTCGATCACATTCCGGGCTTTTCGGAAGCGAACTTCGAAGCCGTTGCGGCCAAATACCGTGAACTTGGGTTCTGGGCGATTTTCACGGGAGGCTTCACGCCGCTGCCTTACAAGGTGTTCACCATCTCAGGAGGCATCGCTCAGCTGAACCTTCTGACGTTTTTCGTCGCGTCCATAATCAGCCGGGCACTGAGGTTCTTCCTCGTCGGGGGCCTGTTCTACTTCTTCGGCAAGCCAATCAAAGCATTCATCGACAAGTATCTGGGTTGGCTCACGATTCTGTTTGTGGTTTTGCTGATCGGCGGCTTCGTGTTGCTGGAGTACGTATTGCATTAGAGCGCCGCAGGAATTCTGCGAGACTGAAAAGGCAGTGGATTGCGACAATTCCGACACAACTGTCGGTGCGCTGGCTCCGTTGTGTGGAGGAGAATCACTTAACCCCCCATCCAATGAATCGCCTACTTTTCTTCGGACTACTCAGTCTGTTTCTCGCGGTCACCTGCCCGGCATCATTTGCCCAAGACGCGGACGCGCCGACTCAGCCGCCCGAAACCGCCCGCGGTCAAAGGGTTGACGGTTTACAACACCGCGCAAATCGAGCCGAACGCGTCGCTGGACAGGCAAGGCACTTCGAAGGCCGAGTTCGCCGTCAGGGACAGCGTGCAGCGAGACCCGATGGTCGCGCACGCGGACCGCGCAGTCGGATGCTCCGCAATGGTGGCGGCGACAACCAGCGCGCGCAACGACAGCACCTTCGCTCGCTCTCACCAGAGCAACGTGACGCACTCCGCGAACGAATGAGGCCACTTCAGGAAGAAGAACGGTCGTTCAACGAGCGAATGCGGGAGCGTTCCCGCCCGATCGACGAAGAGCGACGTGCCTTCCGAGAGCAGATGCATGCTAGGCGCCTCGCGATTCTGAACGAGTTTGCCCCTCCCACTCCAACAGAGGACCAGTAAACAACAACGAATTGCCTAGTCCCCCTAGAGCGGCGCGATCTATCGTGCCGCTCTTTTTTAATCGCCTTAACCGGGGACGTTCACGTGGTCAACCACGCCTACGATCGTCGCATCCGATGCCGTGAGTTCCTGAGGTGGACGAAACGGGATGGCTGCTTCGGCGCTCGTTACGTACATCACGCGGTCTCCGGGTCCTGCATCGCACGTATCGAGGGAGACAATCGGGCGGCCATTCGGTTTACCGTCCGCGAAAAGCGGCTGCACAAGCAGCATTCGCTTACCCACGATTGACGGGTCCTTTTGCGTAGCCCAGATGCTTCCAATGACGCGTCCGAGATTCATTTGGCCACGTCCAAGCGGTCAACGATGGCCATGATGACGGCGTCCACGGGCTTGTTCTTCGTCAGCTCTGTTTGACGCCCGGAAGACCCTTGCGCAACGAGAACGATCTCTCCTTCGCCGGCTCCGACGCTATCAACGGCGACCACAAAGTTCTCCAGCGGCTTCAAATCCAAATCCACTTCGCGCACGAGGAGGAATTTCATGCCGACGAGTTGCTCGTCCTTCCGCGTGGCCCAGACGGTGCCGATGACTTTGCCGAGGAGCATTTTCGAAAAGTGTGAACGGTGACGTAGGAAAGTCGAAGGATACGGTGGGTTTGGGGAAGTTGTGAACTCACTCTTCGTCGATGTCCACGAGCGCAATGGTGCAACGAGAGATACAAATGAGTCGCTGCTCCTCGTCCTCGATACGGACTTGCCAGACCTGAGTCGTCCGACCCTTATGCAAGGGCGTTCCAGTAGCCCGCAGCAAACCATCTTTTATTGGCCGGATGTGATTTGCGTTGATCTCCAGTCCAAAGGCAATCTTGTTTGGCGGGGACGAGATGTGGGCTCCCACCGACGCCACAGACTCCGCCAGGACGACGCTCGCGCCTCCGTGGAGGTATCCATGAGGTTGATGGACCAACGGCGTCACTGGCATCGTTGCCACGATGCGGTCGGCCCCAAATTCCTCGTATTGGATGCCAAGCGTTTTGTCGAGTGAGTCGCGATCGAAAAAGTCTTCGGGGATCGTCGTCATGCGATGGCGGTGGTTGTCGTGCGGAAGGTACTCTGATGGCTGATGCTCTCGTGACGACTCAGCGTCCTTTGATTCGTTTCATCAGTCGGTTAGAATCTGCACAACAATGCTGGATGCACTCCTCGAATGGTTTCTTGGCCTCGGCGCACAGTACGGTGTTAATCCACTCGTATTCGGGGCGATCTACGTCGGGGCGATTCCATTCTTCACCTTATGCCTCGGATGGACCATCCGCAACCTTCGTCGGAAGCAGCCGGCGTCACTCCCGGCGTTCCTCACTGGCTTTTTCTTTATCTCCGCCTACCTCTACCTGATCATTGCCGGACGAGGCATTCCAGCCTGGGTCTACATCGTCATCGTCGGGCTCGTCGTCTTCGGCGCCGTTTCTACCGTCCGCAAAGTCCGCCGTCGAATTGCAGAGCCTATTGATGAAATGCCTCACCAGAACGACTTACCCGGTCCTTCGTAGGTAATTCCGAAGTACTCCGCAATGGTTGCGGCGTGGTCGGCAAAGGTTGATCGCGTGCCAAGATCACGTCCTCCGCCATCCCCTTTCTCGTAAAGGAGCAGAGGTACGCGCTCCCTCGTGTGATCTGATCCTGGAAAAGTCGGGTCGTTTCCGTGGTCAGCGGTGAGGAGGAGGCATGCACGGTCTGGTAGAGCCGAAGTCAACTCCGGAAGTTTGTGATCGAAGGCCTCAAGGGCGCGGGCATAACCCTCGGAGTCGTTACGATGACCGTAGAGTTCATCGAAGTCAACCAGATTGGTCCAGATGAAGGTGGAAGTACACGTTCGCGCTGCTGTCCTCACGGCGTCTAACGTTTTTTCTACACCATCCTCGTTGCCGTTCGTTTTCATATCGATATCGAATCCGACTCCACCGAACAACGAGCCGATTTTTCCAACAGAGACAGACTGAATACCCGTTTCTCGCAGCATCTCTTGTATTGTTTTCCGAGGAGGCTTTAGGGAGAAATCTTTCCTGGCGTGGGAAAGCCTTCGATAGCTCCCCGGCGAACCTTCAAATGGACGGGCAATGACTCGCCCGACGGCGTGTTCGCCGACGCAGACCTGATCGCGAGCTACCGTGCAAAGTCGGTAGAGATCCTCCAGCGAGATTGCTTCTATATGTGCCGCGATCTGAAATACACTGTCACCCGATGTGTAAATGATGGGTTGGCCGGTCCGTTGATGTTGGGCACCATACTCTTCAATAATGACCGTGCCCGATTCGGGACGATTCCCCAGGACGCCCTTCACCCTTCCGTGTTGACAGAAGTTGTCGATGACCTCCTCCGGAAAGCCATCAGGATAGAGAGGAAACGGACGATCTTGGACAACGCCCGCCAGCTCCCAATGCCCTGCTGTCGAGTCCTTACCAGGCGCTACCTCCGTCATTTGCCCGAATGAAGCTAGAGGTTCAGATACTGACTCAACGCCATCCAGCGGTCGAATTCGCCCTAATCCGAAACGCTCCAAATTGGGGAGGTGGGGCCTTTGGACCGTGCAGATGTGGCCAAGCGTATCGCTGCCTACGTCGCCATAGGCGTCTGCGTCGGGGCCATCCCCAATTCCCAAGCCATCAAGCACAATTGAAACGAAAATCTTCTGCGGGCCGCCTGTCTGATTCAAACGATTAGCCCCAAGTCATTCGACAATTACGCAATCCTGCTTTTGCTCGTAGGCTTCGCGCAACGCTGCCTCCGCATCGGCTCGAAAAGATTCGGGCGAGTGATGACGAGCGCGTAGCAATGCAACGCCAATCTGGACATCTGGGCCGCTCTCATCCACTCTTTCTACCCAGGCCTCAACGAACGCCGGGCCAGCTTTGGAAAAAACGCCGACAACCAATTCACCGAACAACTCCACGCGGGTGCTTCCCGCCACGTCGCGTAGTCGCTCAATCAACTGCTGCTCGGCTTCCTCTACAATCCGCGGGCCTTTCGTGGCGAGCTCGACGGCGTTATGAGGAACGACGAGGGCAAGTGCAAGCGGCTCCTCTCTAGCCCGCGCAATGGCCATTTCCTCGGCAATGATTTCATTCCGCGTTCGCGTTGAGCCATTGATTTTACGAGGCGGATGAAATGTTGGAACCTTAATGGACGGTTCAGCATCCGCGCTGGAAGCCTCCACATCGAACTCGACCATGGGAAAGACCCCGTCCTTGCGCGTGGGCGTGTCTTTCTGCTCTTTAGGTGATCGAAGCGCTTCAATCACATCTCCTGAATTTTCTTCAAGTGTCCCTACACTAGCCTGTTCCAGCTTGGCTGGCCAGTAACCAGTCTTGGATTCCTTCTCTAAAGCAGCGTGGCCTTTCTCTGGATAAGACGTGGGTAGAAGACTGGCAAGGAGATCGGCGAATTCCCCAAACCGCTCGATGCTTTGCGCACCAAAAGGCGCACCTCCGGGCTCCTTGTCGGCAATTAGCAGCACGCGATCGGGGGGACCGAGCACTGCGATGGCTACGGCGTGCCCAACAAAGAGCGCCGGTTCGGAGTGGTAACGAAGTGCTGCGAAAGCATCCGGTTCGAGAATAGAAATCGTCTTATCGTCGGGGACGAGGTTCAACATGTTGCCATCCGCCGGAAAGAGATCGACTTGACGCGTGACACGCTCGCTGACGAGCGCATCCACCGCATAGGACGACAACGTTTTGTTGAAACGAAGAAGCGCCACGCTCTGGGCATGCATCGCGGCCCAAAGCGACTCCAAAAGAAAAGCAACGGCGTCGGGGCTGGCGTCGGGATCCGACGCGTGCCACAATGGCGACCCCTGATCGAGGTACACTCCCGGATGCCGGCTCATGGAAAACGACGTAGCGCTATCGACGGGCGCGCCGGTTCTACTTGGTGAGAATCGCGCCACGCCCGCACCAACGTCCTCCACGCCGTCCTCACTGAGTAATTCCTCAACAATGGACGTTGTCTTCTCAACCTGCTCGGAACGATCCGTCAGCATTGAAAGATGAACCCGGTCGTCATCCGGTTCATGGGTTCTTGGCGGCGGAAGAGATGTCCCTGGCTCCTCCTCCAACCGGCGCACAGCAACGATTCCCAGTGACTTCAATTCGTCTTCGGGTGAGATCCTTTGGTTCTCCATCTTCTTCGCCGCTGCTGCAATCTGCCTACGGCGGCGCCAACCATAAAACGCCAGCCCAAGTACGAGCATCGCCAGCACGAGCAGGCCGGGGATGAGCCAAGGGATGTCGAAGATCGGAAGATCTCCCATGCCATCATTCGCTGGGTGAAGCGCAGGGTCAGCAACCGCGTTATTGGCGCGTGATGCATCACTGCGGCACAATGGTGCAATCTATCGGAGTATGGGAGGCAAAAACAACTTTCCGAGTAAATCGCGACGCTTGGCGGCAATACGACACGCCTCTACCTTCCGCCGTCTCAATTAAAGCCCGCCACATCGTGGATACATACTACAAGCCCGAGCACTTGCCGCGATTCGGCGAGATTGCTGAAGGCAGCCAGCCGTTGGCCGATGCATTTTTTGGTTACTACAACAAGGTCTTTGAGGACGGCGCACTAAGCGCTCGCGAGAAGTCGCTGATCGCCCTCGCCGTTGCTCACACTGTTCAATGCCCGTACTGCATTGATGCCTATACGTCGGACTCGCTCGCGAAGGGTGCTGACCTCGAACAGATGACCGAAGCTGTTCATGTGGCATGCGCCATTCGTGGTGGGGCTTCGCTTGTTCATGGCATTCAGATGATGGACCATGCGAAAGCACAACTCATGTGAGTCTCAGGGAGACGCTTGATCGTTCCCGTGCCCCTCTCCTTCTTTAAATGACAGAACTCCCAATCCTCACGGTCCCCGACGGCCCACGAACTACGACGAGCTTGCACGCTCGTCAAACGCCGCTCGTAGAGCCGGGCGTGCAATCGCGCACGCTGGATGGTGTGAATATTTCCGGTGGTCCAACCGGGACAGGTTTGTTCGACGCGGATTTGGCTGCGGCTGGCTGGGCCGGTGGATTACAGCCAGCCACGCTGGAGATCTTTCAGATCAATGTGGGCAAGCTCTGCAATATGACGTGCCGCCATTGCCATGTGGATTCAGGCCCTGACCGGACCGAGGAAAACATGGACCGGGCGACCGTCGAGGCCTGTCTGGAGGCCATAGACAAGAGTGGCGCGCACACAGTGGATCTCACGGGCGGCGCGCCCGAGCTGAACCCGCATTTCGAATACCTTGTGGACGAATGTGTCAAACGCGGCGTCCACGTCATCGACCGGTGCAACCTTACGATTCTCGAAACGAACCGCTACCGCCACCTGCCCGAGTGGCTAGCCGAGCGCGGTGTAGAAGTGGCGTGTTCGCTGCCGCATTACCGCAAGGTGGGCACAGACGCTCAGCGAGGCGACGGCACCTACGAAAAGTCGATTCAAGCGTTGAAACAGCTCAATGCCGTTGGGTATGGGCAAGGCGATCCGAACAAGATGCTCACGCTCGTAATGAATCCCGTCGGGGCTTTTCTGGCTGGCAGCCAGGCTTCCTTGGAGGTCGAATGGAAACGAGAGCTCCATCGCAACCACGGCATCACGTTCGATCGACTGTTTACGATCAACAATATGCCGATATCCCGCTACCTCGAGTGGCTGCTCGAAAAAGGGCAGGTGGAATTCTACATGGAACGGCTCGTCAACGCTTTCAATCCGGCCACTGTGGATGGCCTGATGTGCCGTAATACGATGTCGGTGAGTTGGGATGGGCGGTTGTTTGATTGTGACTTCAACCAGATGCTTGATATCGAAGCAGATGTCCCCGGCATGGAACGCCCGCTCGTCCGCGACTTCAATCTGGCCGCATGGCAAGCACGGCGGATTGAAACCGCCCGCCACTGCTACGGCTGCACGGCGGGCGGCGGATCATCGTGTGGGGGAGCGACGGCTTAAGCCTACTTTTCGCGGGGCTTGCAGTTACAGTATCTCGCCAGATTCCATTCCTTCGAACTCTATCTCGATACCGCCGACCCAGCCTGCGACGAGGTTGTAGATAAGGGCTCCGATGAGCCCACCGATGAAGCCGCAAAGGGCCCCACCGATTGGATAGATGATGATTGCGGCAAGGCCAAGACCCCCGACTGCTGCTCCACCGTCGGAGAATTGCGATAGTTGCGATCCGACCATCGAGGCGATGCAGGCGAACGGAACGCCGATAAGCAGGCCGTAGAACGCGCCAATTACGGCGTAAATCTTGGCCATTGACATGGGTTCAATGCGCGTGAGAACCATGGTATCCTCTGGGTTGGTGGGTGAGAAAGACGCGCAAGTGTAGGGATTGCAACGGCCTCCATGCAACGTTCTCGCTCGATAATCCAACCGTCTGACCTCAGGCCAAGGGCTCTCTACCGTTCCTCGCTGGGATGATCGTCGGCGCACCACTTGGAATCGCCTCGCACCCTCTGGGAGCTCCAACTCCGAAAGCCGCAGCGGGGACTCGAAACCTCCGAAATTACGCTTGGCTCGCCCCAACACCGCGTCATCGATATCACCGACAATGGCATGATCGCAACACCTACGTTGCATGAACTCTTTGGAGCAGTTCTCTGCTCGAATGAACCGTTCAGTAAGAATCGGCCTAAAGTGCGACAGCCTCGCCCCAGTCGTTTCAGCCCCGATAGATCTTATCGGCAGTACGAATCGCCGGGTTGCCACGTCGGCCACGCTTCGGTGTTTGGTGCGGTCGTAATGAGGCGCCGATCACTGCCGTCAGCCCGCATGATCCAAAGGTCAAAAGTACCGCGATTGTCGCTAAAGGTCCCTGCCGTGAAGGCGATCCAACGGCCGTCCGGCGACCAAACCGGGGAGTATTCGTCGATGAACGTGTCCGTGATCGCGCGCGCTGTTGAACCGTCCATGTTCACTTCCCAGAGTTCAGCACCCTCCTCTGTGGATCCGTGGAATGCGACCTTTTGGCCATCCGGCGAAACGGACGGGCTCCCATTGTAACCGCCCAGCGCCGTCAAAACCATCTCGCTATTCGATTCGAGGTCAAGGCGAACGAGCTCGCCGGCACCGGAGGCATCACCCTCTCCAGGAAAATATCGTGTAAACAGTAGCGCCCGTCCATCAGGGGTCCACGAGACGCCGCCATCGTGGAGGTCGTTCTCGGTCAACCGCGTGACTTCTCCCGAAGCCAGACTGATGAGGTACAGATCTGGCCTCTCACTATCGCGGTCGGAGAAAAAGGCGATCTGTGAGCCGTCATGAGACCACGCCGGTTCTGTGTCGTCAGCGGGGTGCGAAGTCAGGTTCACGGCCTCCCCTCGCCAAAAAGGGCGCGTGAACACGTCCCGACTACTGTCGGCGGGGGCGGCGTACGCAATCGTAGATCCGTCGGGCGAAACCGCCGCCTGGATCTGATAGCCAGGTTCGACCAGGAGTGAAGCAAATTGAGTCCCGTCCGGACACACTGTCCACAGGTCGTAGTCCGCACGAGTGCCATCGGCGTGGTGGGAGAATACGAGGCGATTGCGTGGGAAGTCGTCTGGAAGCGGTTGTGCGTCGACAACTGGTGCTAAGAGTATGAGCAGCACAACTAGATATAAACGGGGCATAATGGGGCTCACGTGTGTCCTGACGGCCGTCAAACTGAGCTCTACAATTCATTCGCTGCGTGGTGGATGAACGTCGGTGCACTTGTCGGGACGGTCATCGCGCCCTCGGGCCAACTGATATTAGGAAGTCGCACGGGTGAAGCGAATCCATCTGGCAAAGGATTCGGCTCGGCCCAAATCATGCCGCGGGTCGTCTCCATCGCGACGTGGTCGCCACTTCGACCAAGGATGTAGTCGCGGGTAAGCGGGACTTTCCCGTCGGGCGTATCGAGAACGTAGGTTGGGACGGCGAAGCCGGATGTGTGGCCACGAAGCTCCTTCATAAGCGCCAAGCCAGTCTCGATGGGTGTCCGGAGGTGCGCCGTCCCTCCGATAAGCTGGGCCTGGTAGAGGTAGTACGGCCGAACGCGCATCGCAACGAGGCCTTCGCAGAGCGCCTTCATGGTCTCCAAGTCGTCGTTTATGCCGTTGAGTAGAACGGTCTGATTTCCGACGGGAACGCCCGCGTCCGCGAGTTTCGCGCAGGCCTCAGCAGCCTCCCGCGTCAATTCTCTGGGATGGTTGAAATGCGTATTCAACCAGACCGGGTGATGCCTTCTCAACGTTTCGACCAGATCATCCGTGATCCGAAACGGATTGACGACGGGAAGCCGTGTCCCAATTCTCATAATCTCAACGTGTGAGATCGCTCGCAATTCCGTCAACAGCCAATTAATGTTGGCATCGGAGAAAACGAGCGGATCGCCACCCGTAAGAAGCACATCACGAATTTCAGAATGCGCAGCGATGTAGGCGATGGCTTCACGGAGTTCGTCCTTCCGCATCATGAAATCGGCATCGCCCACCATGCGCTTGCGGAGGCAGTAGCGACAGTAGATCGCACACTCTGACGTCACACAAAAGGCCACGCGGTCTTTGTAGTTGTGGACGAGATTCTTGACCGGCGAGTGTCCGACTTCATTCAGCGGATCAACAACACCGACGATGTCGGGCTCAACTTCCGCATGCTGCGGGACAAC
>JBBKWZ010000276.1:0-8123 GCA_037969195.1 Rubricoccaceae bacterium
CCCCAAGTAGCGCCACCCATGAGGCGAAGGCTCAGATAATGTGGATTCGGGCGTCGCCGGAATAGTGTGGGAACGCGTAGATCTGCCTGCGCTGAAAGCCGCGTGTAGTCCGACGATGTGGTGCCGCCCGGCGGAAGGAGGCTGCCTTTTTCGAGAACGATCTCGCCAAATAGCCCACGAGGTGAACCAAGACGTGGCGTTCTTTCGCCTCCCTCCAATCGCACGCTCAGGGCGCGCAACATTCCGTCCTCAACTGGCGGGTTGGAGCGCTGCCCATCTCCAACGATCGCGCCTTCGAACTGCGTTGTGGCGTCAACCGACCTCTGCTCAGCGAGCACACCCTTCACTCCTAATCGAACACGCGAACCTACATTTAGCCAACCGGTTGCTTCTACTCGGTCTTCCTCCAGGTAGTCGAAATAGTCCGGCCAACCGAGATACGTTGGAAACGTGTTCAGTAAGCGATTGTAGGCTGCTGAGGTGTAACGGGTGGTTGTGCCGTGCCGTGCGACTACGTCAACAGCGAACCTTTTCGTCGGGCGGATGCTGGTCCGAACTCCCAACGTGAAAAACGATGAGTCTGGAGATACGCCGAGTTCAGGAGCTACGGTCAATTGACGGCCGATGTCGAACGTAGGCTCAAGCCCGATATACGTTCGATTGACACGATCGTATCGCAAACGTGGAGCGCGCATGAGCCACGAAACCAACGAGGCGTCAGAACGAGCTCGTTCCTCCTCTGTCGAAGGTTCCTCCACGGGAATCGGGACGTAGTTACGCAGGAGTCCCTCCGGAGGCAACAACGCCCTCAATGGGATCGGTCCGAGCGTCCGTTCTGCCTCGGCCTCCTCGTCCGAAAGGGGAAGTTGGTCGCGGTATCGCAAGAACACTTCGCGACCTCCATAGACGGCCTCCGCGTCCACGCGCAGATCATCAGCATACCAAAGGGAGTCGGGGGCCGACGTGCCAAAACGACGAACGGAAAGCAACGTGGCCTGGCTGAACGAGACCTCTGGCAAACGCGCGCCCGGCGCTCCCACGTTGACCCGGCCCGTCACATAGAACCGCTCGGGTAACCAGACCGACGCGGTAACCGGCGAGAAGACGCTCCGATAGGTGGCCGCGTAGTTCTGAACCGGCGCGGGTTTGCGAACGCCTCCGGCTGGGCGAAGCTCCGCCTCCGCAATCACGAACAGGCTGTCGACCACCTGGATTCGTCCGGAGAGCGCCGTGGCGTAACCGTGCCGAGGACTTACCGCGATATCTATCAGGCGGAGGCCGTTTACCTCCGTCACGTCCCCAATCCTGAAGTGGTAAATGGACAACGCGTCGGGGTGCGTCGGCGTTGGAAATCGGAAGCCGTCCAGCAGCACATCATCGTCGAAATAGAAATCAGGAACGGCTTGAACCGCGGCGTAGCGAAATGCCCGGCCATCAGGTCGGCGACGGCGAGCAATAACAACTTCACGTGAGCCTCCGTCTGCTCGCCAATATGTGTCCGAGAGCTCCTCGGTGAAGCGCACGTAGCGCCCACGGCTCCTGAGCGTGAACCGCGTGTATGCCTCCGAAGTGTAGGATTGTAACTCTCCCTTCAAGGCTAACTTGCGGGCGAGTACCTGCCGCATGATGGCAATGGCAGCATTCTCGTCGGTGACCGTCACATCACCAAGTTCGATCTCTGCTGGTTGAAGTCGAATCGTCACGCGTGCAATACCACCCGCGTCAAAATCCGACACCCGCACAACGATCGATTCTGGCTGGTAACCGAGGTATCGAACCACGACAGTGGACGGCAGCACTTGAAGAACAAGCCGGAACTGGCCAGACGCATCGGCTACAACACCCCTCCCTCCTATGGCGGCAGTCGCTCCTATCAATGGCCGACCGTCGTCGTCATCGAGAATCGTCCCGACGAGCGTCACGGGCTGGGCCTCTGCGGCTGCGTGAAAAAAAAGAAGTAGGAGCGCAGGCGCCAGGCGCATAACAGGTGATGGGAGAAAGCGTGGTCGGCTTTGCTCCTCAACGTAATGAGGTCGCCTCTCGTATGCCCAAGCCCCAACAAGCTTTCGGAATTGATTTTGGTGCCCGCGGGTTCTACGTTGTAGTGATAGCTGCCTCTCGACCAAAAAATGAAACCAGTTTGCTACCTCACCCTTGCCGTTATGGCCATCCTTTTGGCGAGCTCCGCGAAGAGCCAAACGTATGTCGATGTCATAGACCCCGATGGAAATCCGTCGCTCTGGGGATTGGATTGGTTTGGTGGCTCTTTGTACGCGACCGATACGCTTAGCGACGAACTCATCGAGATCAATCCGGAAACCGGAGCCGTAACTGTCGTAACGGGACTGGGCTTCGATCCTCGAGGAGTTGGGTGGGACGGAACGAACTGGCGGATCTCGACTGGTTTCAATTCGTCGAGTCCGGAGATATTCACCGTTGCGCCCGACGGGACAAACCTGGGTTCAATACCCGCGCCGAGCGAACTCACGCATGGCTTAACCCTCCACGATGGCTTGCTATTCGCTGCCCGCGCCTATCCAAATGAGGACGCAGCAATTGCGGGACTCGACCCTGGCACGGGATCCGAAACGCAGACCATCGCCTTCCCCGAAACCCAACCAGGCGGCATCGCCTTTATCGAGACCGACACGTTCTGGGCCACCAACGTAGGCGACGACGGGACGAATATCGAGCTGCTTTACAAAATCGACCGAACGACCGGGACGGTTCTCCAAACACTGGATTTGCCCGAAGGCGCAGGACGACCTCGCGGACTTGCCTACGACGGCTCGCGCTACCTCTACGTCGTCGTGCGGGAGGGAACGCCGTACGTTATCTATAAGATCGACCTGCAGGGAGCCGGGAATCCGGACATCACGCTTTCCACGACTTCGATTGACTTCAATCTCCGCATTTTCGGTTTTTGCTCGGGCATGCCGCTTACGATCGGGAATAGCGGCGATGCTGATCTGGAGATTTTTAACGTGCAGATCACGGGTTCGGGTGCTGCCGTTTTTGACAGTGATCTGACGGACGCGACAATTATGCCCGGCGGATCTCTTCCCGTTCAAGTTGACTTCTGCCCGACAGAGTTTGGCGAGCGAACTGCAGCGCTCACGTTTGAAACGAACGATGTAGCCTTGCCGGTGGCCACCATCGACCTCACCGGAATTGGAGTCTACGCGGATCAGCACATTGCCATCGAACCATCAAGCCTTGACTTTGGGGACGTTCGAATCGAACCAGTAAACCAAAGGAGCGCTGTTCGAAAGACGCTTGCGATCGTCAATCAGGGGCTTCCAATGCTGTCTGTGACAGGAATGGCGATCGACAACGAGGCGTTTTCCGTCGTCAATCCATCGTTCCCAATTCAAATGGGTGCCCTGGACACGGCTTACGTGGACGTGGAGTTCAGGCCAACGCAGGTTCAGGCCTACGCTGGCACGCTCACCTCAACCTCGGATGATCCGGCCAACCCGAACGCGGCCACTCCCCTCTCCGGGGCAGGCATCAACCCGGTATTGGAGGCCGGCGATGTGGTCTGGATGATCGAGACGCCTGACAACCCAAATACGGGTTTCGACGACCCTAAGATTTTCTCGATTGTCGTGCCCGGTGACCTCACGGGGGATGGCATTCCTGACCTCGTCATTGCCTCACGCAATTATCTCGTCTGGGCCGTGGATGGCAACGGCTGGGGCGAGACTTCCATTCTCTGGTCGTTCAACACGTGCCCGGAAAACAACAACTGCGGCGCGGTGTCGGGTAATTCGCAGCTCTTCGAGTATGGCATGACGACCGGCGAAGATTTCGATGACGACGGCATCGACGACATCGTGATCGGCACGGAAGGCGGCAACGACCACGTGTACGTCCTCTCCGGCGTAGATGGGTCTGTTATCTGGGAAGTGGGTTCGAATACGGATCCGTACTTGGCCAGCTATTACTCGGTGAGCCTTGGCCAGAATACAGGTGACAACATTTCTTACGATGTGAATCAGGATGGCGTCGAAGAATTGGCAACGGGGACGGGCAGTGCGGACCTATCAAATAGCCCCAATCCATACAATCATCGTAAGGTTTATCTCCTTTCCGGTTCGGACGGTTCGATTCTGTGGGAGAGGTCGACGGGCCTACCCAACTTCCGTACGCTGTTTACATGGGTTGGGTGCGGCGCATGCCCTCACGACCCCATCGTCGTCACGGGTGGCGGCGAGAGCGGCAGTAACGTGATCGCGGTCTGGCGAGCTGATACTGGTGACCAAGTTTGGAGCATCGCGCCCTCTTACACCCCTTTCATTCTTGAGGCATTGCCGGACAATTTCGCGGCGCAAGTGGGAGACGACATCATCGCTGCGGGTCTCGGCAGTCAGGTCCAACGACTAGACATTGATACGGGCGAAGCTATGTGGACTGCGGATGTAAGTGGTACAAGTGTTTGGGATGTAGCCATGATTCGGCGCTTCCCTATCGAAGGATTTGCCGCCGTCGCAGTTGGGTCCAGCGGGCCGAATGTCCATCTTCTGAATGGGGAATCCGGAGCCGAAGAATGGGTCTTCAGTCTTAACGACCAGGTTTTCGACGTTGCGGCTGTCCCTGATCTGGATGGCGACGAAATAGAGGAGGTAGCTGCAGTTGGCAAAAGCGGTCGGGCCGTTCTGCTGTCTGGAGCCGACGGTTCACTTATCTGGGACTACACCTTCGGCGACGGCTCGTTTGAGGAGTCCGGCGAAGTGATCGTTTCGGTCCCTGACATCGATGGCAACGGCGTGGCCGAAGTCGCTTTCGGAACGCGGGATGGACGGGCATTCCTGCTGTACGGCGGTGGTGAGCCGATCATCGTGGCAAACGATCCAGAGGAAGCGCCGGAACGCTTCGCGCTCGATCCGGCTTATCCGAATCCTTTCAATCCGTCAACTTCGTTGAGCTACCAGCTTCCGGAAGCATCATCCGTGCGGTTTGTTGCGTTTGATGTGCTAGGGCGGCAGGTCTGGCTGAACGAACTGGATGAGCAATCCGCGGGAAGCCACACGCTCACTTTCGATGGGACTGGCCTTGCAACAGGTGTCTATTTCGTTCGGATGACGGCCGGATCGTTCAACCAGACTCGGTCGGTAACGCTCGTGAAGTAGCTGGACGTTATTCCGCCGCCACGGTCACGCGAAGCGGTTGCAACCCAGTTCCGGTAGCTTCCAGCATATCGCCTTCGTGGATCGGTCCGACGCCTTCAGGCGTCCCCGTGTAGATGAGATCGCCCGTTTCAAGGGTGAAAACGGACGAGAGGAAGCTGATCAGCTTCGCGACAGGGAAAATCATGTGATCAGTTGTGCCCTTCTGCCGCACCTCGCCGTTCACGTTCAGTTGGATGGTGAGGCTTTGCGGATCAACGATCTCAGAAGCGGGTGTGATTGGACCCAGCGGCGCAAACGTATCGAACCCCTTGGCGATGCTCCATGGCCCTTTGTTGGCCTTCGAACGTGCCTGGATGTCGCGTGCCGTGAGGTCAAGCCCAAGCGCGAAGCCCGCAACATGGTTCATCACCTCTGCTTCCAGGATATGTCTCCCACCATCGCCTATCACGACGACCAATTCCAATTCATGATGTACGTCTTCGGATTGGGAAGGAAGCATTACCGTGCCTCCAGTTGAGATCAACGCCGAACTCGGTTTCAAGAAGACGACAGGCTCAGACGGCAAGTCGGCCACATCGCCCATCTCGCGGACGTGCTCGGCTTAATTGCGGCCAATGCAGAGGATTTTCCCGGGGCGAATCGATTCGCCGGAGGGTAGGGTGACAGTCACGTTGTGCGCGCGGTGTGAAATGGACGTAGACCAAGATAGAATTGGCCTCGCCAGTTAGCATCCCAAGGACGTCCCGAATCATAGAGGCGTGACCGCAATGGATACTTGCCCAGGGTTTCCAGGTCGTCTCGATGCGAAGAGCTAATTCGCCACCTTGGTCCACAAACCCTTGTCTTTCAGCATTCGCCATTCCTCCGTAGCTTGGCGGCTTCACCCCGCGTTCATCAACCCACCCCATCGTGGCAGAAATCACCCCCACACCGGCCGAGGACCGCGGCGCGTGGAAATCGAAGATCGGCTTCATCCTAGCAGCGTCTGGCTCGGCCATCGGCCTAGGTAACATCGTCTTCTTCGCGTCCAACGCGTACCAGTATGGCGGCGGCGCATTCTACCTACCGTACTTCATTGCATTGTTCGTGCTTGGGATTCCGGTCATGATTATCGAGTTCTCAATGGGAACTCTGACAGGGCAATCGTTTCCTCTGGCGATGCGCCAACTCGTCGGGAAGAAAGGCGAGTACGCGGGTTGGTGGACAACGTCCAGTGCGTTGTTCATCACGATGTATTACATCACCATTCTCGGGTGGGCGCTAACCATGCTCGTGGGTGCTTTCGGCGGGCTGCTCACGGACCCTGCTGTCGCGCCTTTTACGGGCATGGAAACGCCAACTGACGGTCCAAACGCAACGGTCTATTTCTTTGGAATGATCACCACGTGGGCACCGATGCTATCCGTCGCCGCGATCTGGGCGATGACGATCTGGATCCTCTGGCGTGGCACAAAAACAATCGAAGCAGCCGTTCGCATATTCGTGCCCCTGATGTGGCTGTTCATGATTGTCCTGATAGTTCGCGGCGTTACGCTCCCGGGTGGAATTGACGGCGTTCTCTACCTTTTTACGCCCAACATGGCGGGGATAATGGATGTCAATGTCTGGCAGGGAGCGTTCGCTCAGATGTTCTTCTCGTTATCGCTTGGGCTGGGTACGATGACCGCGTACGCAAGCTATTTGCCAAAAGACGCTGACCAAATCAACAACTCGATGGTCGTCAGCCTTATGAACTGCGGTTTCGAGTTCATCGCGGGCGTGGCCATCTTCTCCATGCTCTTCGCCTTCGCCATCGTTCCTGCCGGCGGCACACTCTCGCTCTCTTTCTTCGTGATCCCGCAAGGCATCGCAGAATTCCCCTTCTGGGTGAAAGGCTTCGGCGTCTTTTTCTTCTTCCTTCTTGTCATTGCCGGATTAACGAGCGCGGTATCACTTGTGGAAGGTGTTGCCGCTCCATTGATCGACAAGCTTGGTATTTCACGGGCCAAAGCGCTGACATTCGTCTTAGTGCCTGGCATCATCGGATCGCTTGCCTTCGCCCTCCCCTACGTTGTCGATCCGGGGCTTTCCAGCGACGGAACACTCGGCTTCACACTACTCGACATTCTCGATCACTGGGTGTTCAGGTACAGTCTTCTAGTTGGCGGGTTCATTGAGTGCCTCCTGATTGGTTGGGTGATGGGCGCGGCGAACTTGCGAGAGTTTGTTAATGCGAACTCCAAGTTTAGACTTGGGAGGTGGTTCGACATCCTCATACGGTTCGTCATCCCGGCTATTCTCGGCGTCGTTATTACGTTTACGCTTTACGCGGACTTGACGGGCGGTCTCTATGGATCTGCCTACACGATTAACGGCTTTGAATGGCTGCCGATCGCGGTCCCGATTTTCTGGATTATCGCAACCCTTGTAACGTCGTTCGTTCTTACGAATCGCCCTACCCGGGGTATGGCTGCTCACAACACACCTAACCCGACCTGAACCATGACTCGAACCGTTCTGATGCTTCTGATTGGCTTCGTTATCGCTCTTCCGGCTGCGGGTCAAATCACCTTTCAACCCGCGCCGATTGAGAACGAAGAACCCCCGGGCCCGATCGTTGGTCATCCCACGATCGTGACGCTGGACAGCCTGGCTGAGTGGGTTCAGGTTATCTGGCGACCAAACAGTGCCATCCCCGACACAGTTACCATAGTCCCTCAAAACCAACAGTTCAGTTGGACGCCAATCCAGGCAGGAGTTGCCACCATGACGACGTCCAACGGCACGTCGCAAAACGTTTCTGTTCGATACGACAGCTATCCGGCGTCGGGCATCTTCATCCTCATCATCGCCGGCACAATCCTGTTCGGCGGCGCGGGCTTCGCCATGGGCAAATTGCTTGGCGGCGAAATGCCGAAAGAAGGCTATCAGATGCCAATGGATACATAATGGGAGTGACCGCTGACTGCGGACGACCGGCGACAATCGTGTTTATTCTACTATTTGTGGTAT
>JBBKWZ010000277.1:0-3494 GCA_037969195.1 Rubricoccaceae bacterium
AGGCAGATGCTCTCCGCCTGCCAGGGCTCATTGAGTAACCGGTAGCGGTGCGCCTTCTCCAGCGACTTCTCGATACTCTCTCTGCGGATGGACTTCAGTTCATACATAAGACCTCCGGTCATATTCCAACACTCAAACTCCGACTTCCAAAGGCCATCTCAAACCTTGGGACTCGATTTTGATACTTGGAATTTCATACCTGGAACAACACAACTACTGTAAAGATGGAGACCACGACAGCGGTTCCGTAACACATCAACGCCACCAGAAAATTCAGGTGCTTGATCTGCAGGCCGTCGTAGAGGGTGAAGCGAAAGCGATGCGCCCAATGGAACATCGACAGCGAGATAAGCCCGAAAAGGAAAAGGCGCGTCAGCGGATGCTGCACCAGGGCTAGCGCATTTTCATAAGAAGGCGCTTCGATCAAACCTAGTGGGATAGCCAGACCGTTTATAAAGAGCAACACGGGTATGAAGAACGCCGCGAAAACACCTCCAGCACCAAAGAGCGCCCACCAGAATGGCTCGTTGGTTTTCCCTTTATGTGTTGCCATGTTCCTACCTCGTTGCCTACACCGCCAGGATAATCCAGGCGAGGATCACTGAAAAAACACCCCAGGCAGCAAAGTTCGCCCCTGCAATTGCCCAGCCCGGAATGCGTGTACGTCCTACACGGATAACCATCGCTTTCGGCGCTAGGCTGAACCATGTGATACTGTGATACAGCACCATCGCAAAAGCGACGACGTGCAATGCTAGGGCAAGTGGCGTTTGGAGCCAGGCCAAGAAATCCGCATAGGCCTGAGGCCCTGCGGCCAACGATCGAACTTGTAACAGCAGCACGATCACATAAAACGCTACGAACACGCTAGTCAGCTCACGCAGGATGAACCGCGTGTGCGGCCACTTATGTACCCACCAGAAGATCGGGATGCTCCGGCGGTACACCTTCGGGCGGTATTTCTTGTAGCGGGGATAGTGACTCATGGAGTTTAGGGGTAAAAGTTCAAAGGCCGGTGACTAACTGCTCCACGGCATCAACTTTGACTTCCACCAATCCGTAGTGGCGGTCACTTTGTAGCGCTGAATGGCTCCGGCTGGATCGACAGACTTGGGGCATACGGCCGAACACTCCCCGACCAAGGTACACTGCCAGATGCCTTCATCGTCTGAAAGAACCTCCATGCGATGGTCGTTGCCAGCGTCACGGCCGTCCAGATTGTAGCGCTGAGCTAGCGCAATCGCAGCGGGCCCGATGAACCCTGGCTCCAATCCGAAAACCGGGCAGGCCGAGTAGCATAGCATACAGTTGATGCACATGCTGTACTGTTTGAAATCCTCGAGTTCGTCGGGAGTTTGGAGGTACTCGCCTTCTGACACGGGCTTCTCTTCAGCCGGAATGATCCACGGGCTTACGCGGTTCAGCTTCTCCATGACATCGTCCATCTCAATCACCAGATCGCGAACAACCGGGAAGTTGGCAAGCGGCTCGATACGAATTGGGCCGGGCAGATATGTTTCCAGGAATGCAGCGCACGTTAGCACCGGTTCTCCATTTATCATCATCCCACAGCTTCCGCAGACGCCCATGCGGCAGGACCAGCGGTATGACAGGCTGCCATCAATCTCGTCCTTGACATAGTTCAATGCATCGAGGACAACCCAATCTTTCCGGAAGGGAACCTCGTACGATTGAAACACCGGTTCTGGCCCATCTTCGGGGCGATATCGGAAAACTTCGAGAGTGATGGTTTCTTGCGGCATTCGTTCTTCGAAATTGGAAGTTAGAATTCGGAGTTTGGAACGAGCTACGTGGGATTTGGGGTCCGATTAACGGTTGTCACAAAGATCAAAGTACCAAGAGCAAAGAACACCCTATCGCCCGTATACCCGTTCTCCCGGCGGCCATCGCGTAATGGACACGTCTTTATAGGCAACCCGGGCGGCTCCGTCGGTACGATAGGCAAGCGTGTGCTTCAAGAACGCGTCGTCGTTGCGTTCGGGATGATCAGACCGCTGGTGGGATCCACGACTTTCGGTTCGGGCCAACGCGCTGTGTGCAATGGTCTCCGCTACGTCAAGCATGAAATCGAGCTCCAACGCGGAGGTAAGCTCGGTGTTGAACGTGAGGCTGCGGTCGTCAAGTTGGATGGCGGAAAACCGTTCGCGAAGTTCTGAGAGCTTGGAGCACGTTTCCTTCAGGCTCGCCTCCGACCGGTAAATACCCGCACCCGACTCCATCGTCTTCTGCATCTCCTGCCGCACCGTGGCCACCCTTTCGGTTCCGCCGGTCTTACGAATGAAGTCGTGGGCTATTCGCTCCTGCTCGTCAACGCCCTGTTTCTGAAGAGCAACAATGTCGACGTCGGGATGTGCGATGGCGAACCGTGCAGCAGCCTTCCCGGCGCGTGCGCCAAAGACCAACAACTCCGTCAGCGAGTTGGAGCCGAGCCGGTTGGCGCCGTTGATGTTGACGCAGGCGCACTCACCGGCCGCGAAAAGACCTGGAAGCGAAGTGGCTCCATGGAGGTCTGTGTCGATGCCACCCATAAAATAGTGGAGCACGGGCCGGACAGGGATGGGATCGTACACAGGGTCAATTCCGACGTACTTCCTTGCAAGCTCCCGCACGAAGGGGATCTTCTTGTCGATCTTTTTCTCGCCGAGGTGCCGAACGTCGAGGTGGACGACGTCTCCATATGGGCCGGGGATCGTACGGCCCTTCTCCTGTTCCCTGACAAAGGCCTGGCTGAGTCTATCCCGGGGGCCAAGCTCCATGCTCTTCTTGACCGGGTGCTGCGGATCGGTGATGTCCAGCGGCGTGCCCAGATCGTAGTCCTGAAGGTATCGGTAGCCGTCCTTGTTGACCATGATGCCGCCTTCTCCACGCGCTGCCTCTGTGATGAGGATACCTGTACCTGGAAGGCCAGTTGGGTGGTACTGAACAAACTCCATGTCCTTGAGCGCAACCCCTGCGCGGTAGGCCATCGCCATACCGTCGCCCGTTTTGATTGCTCCGTTTGTCGTGAACGGAAAAATGCGACCAGCGCCGCCGGTGCAGAGAACGACCGCGCGACCTGCTATGATTTCCACTTGGCCGGTCTGCAACTCGATGGCCGTCACGCCCCGACAGCGCCCTTCTTGGACTAGCAGGTTTGTTACGAAAGATTCGTCGTATGGCGTGATGTTGCCAAACTTGAGCGAGGTCTGGAAAAGTGTGTGTAGCAGGTGAAAGCCGGTCTTGTCAGCGGCGAACCACGTGCGTTCGATCTTCATCCCGCCGAAAGGTCGAACCGCAACGCTTCCATTAGGCTCTCGGCTCCACGGGCAACCCCAGTGCTCCAGCCTGATCAACTCTTCCGGGGCCTCCGCAACAAACGCCTCCACCGCATCCTGGTCGGCAAGCCAATCGCCCCCAGATATGGTGTCCAAGCTGTGATTGTCGAGGCTGTCGTTGTCCTTAATGACGCCAGCCGCTCCTCCCTCGGCAGCAAC
>JBBKWZ010000278.1:0-11119 GCA_037969195.1 Rubricoccaceae bacterium
CAGCCATTGCGCCAATCGCTATGGCATTTCATTGCGGAGGCCTTCAAAGAGTACTTCGGTGTGGATGGCCGCATTTGGAGAACGCTTGGCTATTTGCTTTTTCGCCCTGGTCGACTGACGGTTGAGTATCTCGAAGGACATCGGGCTCGCCACTTGGGGCCGCTACGGATCTATCTCTCAGCCACCATTCTGTTCTTCTTCCTTCTTTCCGTTCTCGATCCAGCGGAACGGGTGCGCCGAGCGGTGGATAGTGGAGGCGCAACGGAAGACACGACGATGACAGTCGAGCAAAGGCTCGCAAGGATCTCTGAACTCATTGATGAGGATGGAAACCGCATCGAAGCGCAACTGGCCCTGGTTGACTCCCTTGCTCTGCGGGGCGACAGCCTTCAGTTTGCCTTGTCGGCTAGCGGAATTCCAGACTCGCTTCTTGAAGCACTTCAAGAAGAGCTCGAAGATTACCGCGGTGAAGTGGGAAATGAGCAAGGCGACCTGGAATCGTTGCGCTCCAGCATCGACCATAGAAGAGAGCGATTTGAATGGCAACAAAGCGTACTGCATGGCTACCCGCCCGATAGTCTGATTGTTTTCCGTGATCTTCGCGACGAGGCCGAGGTGCGGCTTCCAGATGGCCAGACCAGCAACGGCATCAGAGTCTCGAATAGTTGGCCAGCATGGCTCCCGCAAAGCGAGACAATTCGTCGAATAAATGACGCTCGCACTTCAGAAGAGAGGAGTAGGGCGGTGGCGGAATTTGTGCGGAATACAATTGAGCGCCTTCCGGTGGTAATGTTTTTCCTACTCCCTGTGTTCGCGTTTCTCCTAAAACTGATTTACATCCGGCGCAAGTGGTTCTACACGGAGCATCTCGTATTTGGCCTTCACACGCACGCGCTTGCTTTCATCGTCTTCTCCGTAATTGTGATCGTCGTATGGTTGGGCAACGCTGCGGAATGGACAAACAACGCTGGAAACGTTTTGGCGTTGTCAATCCCGCTCTACTTTTACACTGCACTCAAGAAGGTCTATGGGCAAAAATGGATTAAGACAGCGGTCAAGATGACGTTTCTCGCGACCCTGTACAATGTTTTCGTGCTAGCTGGCATTCTGGTGGCATTGGTACTGGCGGCCGCCTTCGGTTAATAAGAGAGGCGGCCCAATTGGACCGCCTCATTGTGTTGTTACGCGTTGTGTACAAGGCCTTCAGGGCCAGGGGCCTATGGATTGGCAGGTGAAAACTGAAACTGTGTGATTTGACGCCCATCGCCTGAACCGCCACCGTCGGCGTCGCTCGGCTGGAACGTGCCGGTAAACGTTCTCACAACACCGAGGACGTTCGTCGTTACGACAAACGGCATCGGCGCAGTCACTGAACACGCCGACCACAGATCTACGCGAACGGTATACTCGCCGGCGCCCGGGATTGCGGTGCCCCAAGTGATGTTTTCATTGTCGACACGATCGAGCGAACAACCAGCATTCGAGTCAAGGTCAAGCATTCCACCTGTTGCTCCAATATCGTTGCCGTAGTAGATGTCCTCGCCATCGGGGGTTTCAACGTGGAGGTCGAGATCGGCGGCGGCGTCCCAGTTCAGGCTGACCTGGATCTGTCCGGACGTGCCAGCCGTGGTGTTAATGGTAACGAGATACTGAGCTATCCCACTGATGGTGCTGCCGGTTTGGCTGGCCACGAGAAGCGTAAAACTTGTCAGGGCTGTGGAGGCGTTGGTCGTCACAACAACAGTGGTGCTGATGTCGCCGCCCACAACGTTTGCGGTGCCGTCCAATACAGCCGCCCCAGAAAGAGACGCGTCGTAGTAGCCGTTGACATCTCCACTGAGGCCAACCAACAAACGATCGGCGGTTGGCGAAGCGTTTACCGTGAGGAGGATAGACCCACCTCGGACAACTTGAGAACCTCCGACGACGGTCGGAGCGGCGCCCGAGCCACCGCTCGGAAAGGCATCATTTGTAACATCGGCCTGAGTGGTGCCAATTTGCACGGCCGCAACTACTTCGGTGATCGATGGATTGTTGTTGTTGTTGTCGCCGCTGTCGCAAGCAGGGAGCACCAAGAAAGTGGCAAAAAGTGCCACGAGAAGCACAGAGCGGGACATTCGGGGGGAATTCATGGCTTCGTTGAGGTTTGTGGAAAATGGGAATACGCTGTACGCAGATTAGGCTTGATTCTGATGGGCGCAAACGTCTTGCTTAGGAACTAATAAAGAAAGAGAAAGGTCCATAAATAGGCCGTTCCTTTCCGGACTCGTCGACTCTTGATCTCAGGTCATCTCTGGAATGGACGGCCCCGACTCAATCACCGCATCAGAAACGCTTTCCGCGTATTTCTCGAAGTTGGAAGCAAACATTCCCGCCAATTCTCGCGCTTTCACGTCGTAGGCATCAGCGCTTTCCCACGTCGAGCGCGGATTGAGAACGTCAGTGGGAACGCCTTCGATCTCCGTAGGGATCGCGAGGTCGAAGAACGGGTCGGCGACAGTCTCAACATGGTCCAACTCACCGTTCAGCGCTGCGTTGACCATGCGTCGGGTATAGGAGAGCTTTATCCTGCGACCGGTGCCGTATGGCCCGCCGCTCCAGCCTGTATTAACGAGGAACACTTGCGCGTCGTGCTGCAGAATCTTCTCGCCCAGCATCTCTGCGTAGCGTGAGGGAGGCAAAACCATGAATGGCTCGCCGAAACAGGCTGAAAACGTCGCTTTCGGCTCCGTGATTCCGCGCTCCGTTCCCGCAACCTTTGCTGTATAGCCGCTCAAAAAGTGATACATAGCCTGCGCCGGCGTGAGCTTGCTAATCGGAGGGAGGACGCCGAATGCATCTGCCGTTAGGAAAACGACCGTTTTGGGGTGCCCACCCATGCCCGTCTCCGATGCATTGGGGATCATCCAAATTGGATAGGAGAGGCGCGTATTCTCCGTAATCGATGTGTCGTCGAAATCGATGGAGCGGTCTTCGTTGAGCACCACGTTCTCGACGATCGTCCCAAACTGCTTGGTTGTTTCGTAGATCTCGGGTTCGCCTTCTGGTGACAACTTGATAGCCTTCGCGTAGCAGCCACCCTCGAAGTTGAAAATGCCGTCGTCGCTCCATCCGTGCTCGTCGTCACCGATAAGGGTACGCGAGGCGTCTGCCGAAAGCGTTGTCTTGCCGGTTCCCGAAAGGCCGAAGAACACCGCCGTATCGCCTTGCGGGCTGATGTTGGCCGAGCAGTGCATGGGGAACACATTTCGCTGGGGAAGGCGGGAGTTCAGCGCCGAGAAAATCGATTTTTTGATTTCACCGGCATAATGGGTTCCACCGATAAGAACAAGGCCCCGACCCAGATTTAAAAGGATAAAGGTTCCTGAGTTCAGTTCCTCCTCGTCCGGCGCCTTGAACTCGCAAAGGTCTATTACAGTGAAGTCGGGCTCGAAGCCACTCAGGTCGTCGCCCTCGGCTGGGCGAAGAAACATGTTGTGGGCAAAGATGTTGTGCCACGCCTTTTCTGTGATGACTCGAACTCTTATTCGATACCGGGGATCGGCTCCGGCGTAACAATCTCGAACGAAGACGTCGCGGCCCTTCGCGTGCTTAGCCAAACCGTTTAGTAGCCGGTCGAAGAGCTCGGGGCTAGCTGGCTTGTTCGTCGATCCCCACCCAACGTTGCTCTCACTGGAGCTTTCTCTTACAACAAATCGATCGTTCGGGCTGCGGCCCGTATGTGGGTCCGTGCGCGCGGCAAGTGGGCCGTATTTAGTTATCTGACCCTCCATCCGCTGCACCGCAAACTCGAATAGTTCGGCGGGTGACAGGTTGTAATAGACGTTCTGCGTCTCGTCCAGCCCGAGAGTAGCTAGATCGCGGAGCACGGCGTCAGGCGTGATCATAGAGAATGTTGTAATTGTGGATGGCCTCGAAATCGCGCGATCCAAGGCAAAAAAGCGCAGGTTTCAAGATAACCCTATGCGAAACGCAACAACGTCACGGCCAATCTAGGATTCGTGAATCCATGACGCTCCGCAGGCTTTTACGTTCATACCGAACGTTCTCTTAGCGCCTCTTGTTTGGGCTTTATTATTCGGTCACGCCGCCGTACTCTTCCGCCAACACACTTAGGCTACTACACCCAAGGTCACTACACGCTATGAAACGGTTTATTCCGCTCGTTGCCTTTGGCGCTTTTCTCACTGTCTGCTCCGCTCAAGCTCAACTTCAGCCAGCGCAGTTGGATATTGACTACGCCACCTTCCTGTACGACGACTCCAAATCGTTGCTGGAACTCTATTTGTCGGTTAGCGCCGAGTCGCTGGACTTCGACGCTGAGGACGGACGTTTTCTAGCCACATTGCCGCTCGATATTTCTTTGAGCCCCGTTTCAGATGGCGCACCTGACGACGTTAATGCGGAGCCTGTTCTGAATGAGACGCTGACGCTCCGTTTCGCACTCGCTGACACGACAGAAATAGAGCCGGGGCAGTTCTTCGTTGAGCAGTTCAGGACGGCGGTTACTCCCGGAGAGTACACGCTTTTGCTCACTATTCCGACGCGAGATGATCGCCCCGAGATCAAACTCGTAATGGATGCCACAGTGCCTAGCTATGGCACATCTGACCATGCGGTTTCGTCAGGGGTAACGCTTGCAACGAACATCCGCCAGGCCGTTGCTGACGAAGTCGATCATCCTCTTACAAAGAATGGCCTCATGTTGACGCCAAATCCAAACGGCTTGTTTGGAGAGGCGCAACCGCGCGTGTTCTACTACCTTGAGACGTATGGGTTGGAGGATGCGGTAGAGGGTGACGAGTATACACTTCTGGCCTACATAAGCCCATCAAGCCTGCTACAGGCTATTCCTGGATATCAGCGAAGAACCTCACGGAGCGTCAGGAACCCAGACGTTTTAATCGGGATGTTTGATATCGCTGAACTTCCCTCAGGTTCTTACTTCCTCCGCTTTGCTGTCCTCAATGCGAATAACGAAGCCATCGTAGAACAGAGCAAGAAGTTTCTTGTCTTCAACCCGAACGTGGAACTACCCGTCGCCGCCGTTGACGCAGGGTTTGAGACCAGCCTCTACGCCGTCATGAGTATAGAGGAGGTGGATCTGAATCTTGATCATGCTAAGGTGATCGGGACCCAAACAGAACGAAGTCAGATAGGCAACTTGAGCAGCCTGGAAGCGAAGCAGAATTTCCTCGCCCGCTTCTGGACGGCCCGTGATACGGACACCGACCCATCCGTCAATTCCGCTAGGCGGGAATTTTATGAACGCCTTCGTTATGCAGAAGAGCGATACCGTGCCCCTGGCGAGGAAGTGTATAGAACGGATCGGGGCCGTGTTCTGCTCGTGTATGGCTATCCATCGAACGTAGACCCGAGGCCGTTCGATGGCGAGTTGGTTCCTCACGAAATCTGGAGCTACGAAAACATCCCCGGACAAGGGCAAGCGTTGTTCGTCTTTGCCGACCGCCAAGGTATAGGGCGTTACGATCTGGTTCATTCCACCGTTTCCGGTGAGACTTCCTTGCCAAACTGGCGGGAGATGCTCGTCCGATAAGGACTAGATCTTTGAACGCCGTCGGGACAGATAAAAAGGGAATTGCCAAAGCTGCCCAGATAACGAGAGCAGGAGGTGTTTTGCTCTACCCAACCGAGACGGTATACGGCCTCGGCGGTCTTGCGACGAATGAACACGTGGCAAAACGGACTAGGCAACTAAAGGGTCGCCCAGAAAAGAGCCCGATGCTCGTGCTGACCGATGAGTGGGCCCGAGTAACAGAGTGGATCGCCGACCGATCGGCGCTTGCCCAGCGGATAATCGGCTACGGTCCCTTCCTGCCGTTGACGATACTTTTCGAGGCATCGCCGAAGGCGCCTTCTCACCTGCTGGGGCCGGAAGACTTGGTCGGCATTCGCAGAACGGGCGATCCATTCTGTCGCATGCTCATCGCGTGCGTAGATGCTTCGCTGCTGTCGACGTCTGCGAACCGGACCGGAGAGCGAGCGCCGGCCCACTTCGAGGACATCGACCAATCGATTCTTGAAGGCGTGGACCTGGCCATAGATGCAGGTCACGCCCTTCGAGGGGTTTCATCTACCGTTATTAGGATTGATGGAGATGCAGTGGTCGTGGTTCGAGAAGGGGCGACGGATGCACAGACGATCCACGATATCGTGGGTTAGCAGGTCGGCTCGCACACGTATTTTCGTGCAGATCGACAATTCACTTGGCCGTATCGTTCGGCCCACAGACGATTTCATGACCGAGCCATTTACTTCTATTGCCCGCCTTTCAGATCACGTCGGCGAACGCGTGACGCTCAAGGGTTGGGTGTACAACAAGCGAGGCTCGAAAGCGCTCTACTTTCTAGTTCTGCGCGATGGAACAGGCATCGTCCAGTGCGTCATTAATCAGGAACAAGTGGACAGCGCCTCGTTCGACGTCGCAGAGGCCGTATCGCAGGAAAGCGCTGTTGAGATCATCGGGACGGTTAATGCAGATGAGCGGCAGGTGGGAGGCGTAGAGGTCCACGTTGAATCGGTTGGCTTGATTTCTCAGGCTGAGCCCTACCCAATTACGCCAAAAGAACACGGTGTTGAGTTCCTTATGGACAACCGACACCTCTGGCTCCGTAGTCAGCGGCAGTGGGCAATAATGCGCGTCCGCAACAGGATCATCATGGCGATCCACGGCTACTTCCAATCGGAGGGTTACATCCAGATGGACCCGCCTGTGCTGACAGGTAATGCAGTGGAGGGGACGTCTACGTTATTCGAGCTTGACTACTTCGACAAGCCCGCGTACCTCACGCAGAGTGGTCAACTTCACGGAGAGGCCATGGCGATGGCCCACGGTAAGATCTACACGTTCGGGCCAACCTTTCGGGCCGAGAAATCTAAAACGCGCCGGCATCTCACAGAATTCTGGATGATCGAGCCCGAGATGGCTTTTTATGATCTCGACATGGATATGCAGGTCGCAGAGGAGCTCCTGCTGGCAATTGTTGGAGACGTGGTGAGGGAGTGCAAATCAGAACTGGAGATCCTCGAACGGGACATCACAAAGTTGGAGGGAGTTAAAGGGCCGTTTCCAAGAGTTTCGTACGACGAGGCCGTTGAGCTTCTCCGAGGCACGAAGACACAGGAACTCCTCGACGCGGAATTGGAGGCCGCACTTACTGAACAGGCGGAGCTTCAGCAAGAGCGCGAGGAAAACAAATCGGCTTATGGCCAAGCGAAGAAAGGAGAGAAGCGGCGCATTGACGCCCGCGTGATTGGAATCAACAAGCGGTTGGAGGAAATTGAGGAAGCGTTGCGCAACATTCCGGCCTGGAAAGAGAGTGCTTCCCACTTCGAGTGGGGCGCCGACTTCGGCGGCTCTGATGAAACCGTTCTCACCAAGCATTTTGATCAACCCGTCATCGTCCATCGCTTCCCAGCCGTGATTAAGGCCTTCTACATGAAGCGCGACCCAGAGGATGATCGATTGGCGCTTGGCATGGACGTCCTTGCGCCGGAAGGCTATGGAGAGATCGTTGGTGGCGGTGAACGCGCCACGGATCTGGACTTCCTAAAACAACAGGTGAAGGACCACGGATTGCCCGAAGAAGTCTTCAACTGGTATTTCGATCTAAGGCGCTATGGCTCCGTCCCCCACAGTGGCTTCGGGATCGGACTGGAGCGCACCATCGCGTGGATATGTGGCCTTCATCACGTTCGTGAGACTATTCCTTTCCCTCGTCTGATGGGGAGAATTCATCCGTGACAGTGCCTGAAGATCAAAAACGACGCTTCATGCGCTTCGCAGTAGCAAAGGCCTTAGAAGGCGTTGAAGCCGGAGGAAGTCCCTTTGGAGCGTGTATCGTTAAGGACGGCGAAGTTGTAGCGTGTGTGCACAATGCGGTTTGGCAAACAACCGACATCACGGCGCACGCCGAGGTTCATTGCATTCGAGAAGCCTGCCGCGCACTCGGCGATATTGACCTTGCCGGTTGCACCGTCTACACCACCACCGAACCTTGCCCCATGTGTTTCTCAGCCATCCACTGGGCCAACTGCGACCGGATCGTTTTCGGCACATCTATCGTGGACGCACAAGCGGCCGGTTTCCGCGAGCTGACAATCTCTAACCTGCAGATGAAGTCGCTGGGAGGGAGTACGGTTGACGTGGAGGGCGGCTTTCTGCGCGATGAATGCCTCGCCGTATTCGAAGCATTCAACGTCCGGCCTGACAAAGCCGTTTACTGATGCCGCTCCCACGCATTCCATACGAAGTCGACGCGCTGCCGGAGGAGGAAATGCGCGATCGTGCCGAAGCGTTCTTCCAAAAAATGGATACCCGCCGGTCGGTTCGAGACTTCTCAGACATGCCTGTTCCGCGGGAGCTCATTGAGCACGCCATTAAGACGGCGTCGACGGCGCCTAGCGGCGCACACATGCAGCCCTGGAGTTTCGTTGCCGTCAGCGACCCTGAATTAAAGCGCCGAATCCGCGACGCGGCAGAAAAAGAAGAGCGAGAGAGCTACGACGGTCGCATGTCAAAAGAATGGTTAGAAGCTCTCGAACCCCTCGGAACTGACTCGAACAAACCCTTTCTGGAAACGGTCCCGTGGATCGTAGTCCTGTTTGCTCAGCGCTCCGGCGTTCGGGATGACGGCTCGAAGCGCAAGCACTATTACGTCCAGGAAAGCTGTGGGATTGCGGCAGGCTTCTTTATCGCGGCTCTCCACGAAATGGGCTTGGCGACGCTCACGCATACGCCTAGCCCGATGCGATTCCTTACTGAGCTTCTAGAGCGACCCTCCAATGAGGCGCCCTATATCCTTTTCCCAGTGGGTTTTCCGTCCGACGCTGCGACGGTTCCAGATATCGAACGCAAGCCACTAAGCGACGTCGCAATCTGGAAGTAGTGAACGGACACCCTAGCGCCGTTCCAGTGGGCGTACGTTCTGAGCCATCAGGCCAGCCTTTCCACCAGTTACGGCAAACTCGACGGCGTCGCCAGTATTTGGTGCGTCCTCCGAAGGGTGCACGCGAAATGGAATGAGGTCGGCTTTGCTACTCTGCTTGAGAAAACCACGCCGAAGGCGAGGATTGAAGGAAGCTACGTATCCTTGCGTCATTACGATGATTGGTCTGGGGGACGGGCACTGGGCGAGAAAGGCCATCGCAAACGTAGGTATCAGCCGAATGATTCAATCCTTTAGTGGAGGTACAGCGAAGAGTCTCAACGCCTTCGTGGCGCCTCAAACGTGGTTGTGAATCCACGTTGCCAGCTCAGAAAGCACGGTATCGCGCTCGGGCTCGTTCATCGTCTCATGCCGGAGACCTTCGTAGAGGCGCAACGTCTTATCGGTTGCGGGCGCGCTTCCGTATAGCCATCTTGACCCGCTCGGGTCGGTGATGTGGTCGTCCGTTCCATGAAAGAGATACAGCGGCAGGGTAAACGCCTCCGGGTGCTTCCGTACGCGCTCTGTCGCACGAAGAACCTCGTAGCCAACGCGAGCGCGGATGCCCTTGTTGTTCGTCAGAGGATCTGTTAGGTAGGCATCCTGTACTTTTTTGTCGCGCGAGAGATTCTCGATATCCAGCTTGCCCATGATGAGCTTTGGGGCAACCCTGTTTACAACCCCGACGAGTTTCTGCTTCAGCGGGGAGAGGTCCGGCGGAATTTGGAGGGCAGGAGAGGAAAGAATGAGCGCGTGCAGGGGTGGATGTTGGTTCACCACAAACAGCGACGAAATAAGCCCGCCCAAAGAGTGACCAGCCAGAAAGAGTGGGATGGCTCCGGTCTGTTTGTGAACGGTCTCGTAGACGAGAGCCAAATCATTCACGTACTCGTTGAATGAATCAACGTAGACGCGAGGCCCCTCGGATTGACCGTGGCCGCGATGGTCGTAGCTGTAAACCGCAATTCCCTTGGACAACAGGTATTGCGCCATATACGCATACCTACCGCTATGCTCGTTTATGCCGTGAACGAGGAGGACGGCCGCGGTTTCAGGTTCGTCAGGCCGCCACGAGCGCGTAAAGAGCTGGAGGCCGCTGAGAGAGGAGATGGAGCCTGTAGTATGCTGCATTGCAGGATCAAAAGCGAGTGCTGGAGTTTAACCCGTAACCGCCATTTTCGCCTATGACTGTTCTACAATCCGCGCCAAGCAGGGAATCCATTCTCGACTTTATTGATGCGGGCGTGCGCGCTTTGCAAGATGCTGAGTTGGAGCCACGGTTCATTCTGCTCGGCCCAGCATCATACACGAACCTCCGAGAAGCCATCTCCAAGCGGTTCGGAAGAAGCCCCGGCTATTTTGAGCAGTACCAATATCTCACTATCGTCGTAGATCCATTTCGAGGCGATGCGGTTTGCGTCGCACCGGTGCCCCGCGAAGTTGGGGAGGGCGTTCGCGGCGAAATCATTTAATCGAATCCACCATGCAGGCCATCTGGAATAACGCCATTCTTGCCGAAAGTGACAAAGCTATCGTCATTGAGGGAAACCACTACTTTCCTGCCGAGTCGATCAAGCGGGAATATTTTCTTCCAAGCGATCATCAGACGACGTGCCCGTGGAAAGGGGAGGCCAGTTACTACACCATAGAAGTAAACGGTGCTCGCAACGACAATGCAGCGTGGTTCTACCCGGAGCCAAAGGCAGCCGCCTCAGAAATCAAGGATCACGTCGCATTCTCGAAGGGTGTGGAAATAGCATGAGTGGTATGGGTTATGCATTGCCCGGATTGCAGATGCCGACGGCCGGCCTCGGAATTCCGAGGCCGTAGGCGAATTGGAGGTTGGCAGGTACTTGGCGCACTTCGTCCGGAAACGGGTAGTGGCTGCCCGCTTCTGCGCTCAATAAGTCGCTGCCACGCCCCAACACGACCGGGTGCGCACTCGCCGCTCTCAAATCGTCAACGTAAGTAGGCGAGAGGATGTCTGCGTGCCAGCTGTCAACCGAACCAGGTAGTTGCCCGGCGCCAGGCCGCGGGACGTCCAGGCCGTCTGGTGCTGACCGGCTGCTTGAGGCTCGCCGCCGAGGAGTGTGCCTACGCGGCGGCCAAGCATATCGAATACGTCCAGGCGAACAATGGCGGGCGTCGGCAGCGAATACGTGAGCTGCACG
>JBBKWZ010000279.1:0-3446 GCA_037969195.1 Rubricoccaceae bacterium
GCATTGAAGCAGCTCAAAGAGCGCTTTCTCGTCAACCAATGAACAATCTGCGCAGCCGGAACTGAGATTTCTTCGTTCCGTACCGCGTGACTCCTCTCCCGAAACTATAGCTCTGTGGAACAAGGCGTTGATCGCAACTCCATCATTGGCATCCTGCTGATTTCGGTGATTCTGGGCATCTGGATGCTGTTTCTGGCACCGAAGCCAGAGATCGAACCGGAGGTGGACCAGCAGGAAGAGATCGCAGGCGATTCGACACAAGGAGAAGAAGAGGACATCGCAATTCTGGAAAGCGACAGCCTTGCCGCTCCAACGGATTCCAGTTTTGCCGCCGCGTTAGTTGGAACCGACAGTTCCATTGTCGTCCAGACGGATCTTTACCGTGCAACATTTTCGACGAAAGGTGCGGCTCTTAAGTCGTTCCAGTTGCTCGAGTTCAGCCTTGCCCACAACAGCGCGGCCCCCGTTGAGTTGGTATCGAACGTAGAGGAAGGCGCGCTAGCAGTAGTATTCGCGCCGCCGCATGGTGGCTTGGTAGATACTCGGACGCTTTACTTCACGCCGGAAATCCCGACCGACTCCCTTTCCGTACTCGAGGGACCAAGGGAATTAGCATTTGTGGCCCCCGTTGGTGACGGCATGCTCCGCCTCGTCTACGGGTTCGTGCCGGGCGAATACGAGATGACGTTCCGCATTGAAACGGAGAACACCAACATCTTGGCTCAATCAGGTGGTTATGAGGTTATCTGGGATGGCAGTATTCCACTAGCCGAGGACAACCCAAAGGAAGAGATTATTCAGGCTGGAGCTTACGTGAGATGGGGCGGCGACACGAATAAACTGCAAGTCACAAAACCGGACCAATCCAGCACCGCTACAGCAACAGGGCAGGTTGACTGGGTGTCTGTCAAGAACAAATTCTTTGCAGTTGTTCTCATCCCCGACGGTGATACCGATGGTGCAGAACTGAACGGTTCGCAGACGGGCAGCACGGATGAATTGGAGGGGTTTGCGCAGGATTACACCCTCAGGCTGGGCATTCCACGCCCAGAGCCCGGCGAGGCCGCTGCCTTTCGCCTCTATATGGGCCCGATGGAACTGCGGCGGCTGTCGTCCTACCATCTGCAGTTGTACGACATGGTGGAATTCGGCTTCGGCGCCTTCATGACAAGGCCGCTGGCGCGCTATGTCATTGCACCGTTGTTCGCGCTGCTCGCCGGGTTTATTCCGAACTACGGCATAGTCATCCTCCTCTTCGCCTTCATCGTCAAGCTGGTTCTGTACCCGCTTACGAAGTCGAGCTACACGAGCATGGCCAAGATGCGGGATGTACAGCCCGAGATGGTGGCCATCAAGGAGAAGTACACGGATAACCCGCAGAAGCAGCAGGAAGCGATGATGCGCATGTACAAAGAGCGCGGCGTCAACCCGCTCGGCGGATGCCTTCCGATGCTTCTCCAGTATCCCATCCTTATCACGATGTGGCGCTTCTTCCAAAGCACGCTCGTGCTTCGTCAGGAAAGCTTCCTCTGGGCCGCCGACCTCTCGGCGCCAGACCCCATCCTACATCTGCCGTTTTCGATTCCGCTTTACGGCAACTTTGTCGCTGGCTTTACGCTGCTGATGGGCGTCTCAATGATCTTCCAGATGAAGGTCGCCAGCCCTTCCGGTACGTCCGTCTCCGGGCAGCAGAAGATGATCATGTACATGATGCCGATCTTCTTCTTCGTCTTCTTCAACCGCTTCCCGTCTGGGTTGAGCCTGTATTATCTGGGCTACAACATCTTTACGGTTTTGCAGCAGCGGTACATCAACCAGCATTTGCACGACCACGACGGCGAGGAAGAGGCGAAAGGGAAGAAGTCGACTTCGAAGACTGGTAAGAACGGTCGTACCTCTACAAACGGCCAGGCGAAGACACGGTCGAAGGCGAAACGGTAGGGGCGTATCGCCATACGCCCGTATAGCTGTCGGCATGGATTCTAAGGACACCATCGTTGCATTGGCCACGGCACGAGGCCGTGCTGCGCTAGCAATTATTCGATTGTCGGGACCCCGAGCTGTCGACATCGTTGCAAAAAGGTTCTCGAAACCGAACCTTCGGGAGGCGGTGAGCCACACCGCGCATTTTGGTTATGTGCTGAACGGAGAGGGAACGCAACTCGACCAGGTGGTGGTAACCGTATTTCGAACGCCGAAATCTGCAACCGGCGAGGACGTTGTAGAGGTGACCTGCCACGGCGGCGATCTAGCCCCTCAACTCGTTCTGGGAAGCTTGATGGAAGCCGGCGCACGGCTGGCGGAACCTGGAGAGTTCACGCAGCGAGCTTTTCTCAACGGCAAAATCGACCTCACCCAGGCCGAGGCCATTGCGGACCTGATCCACGCGCAGTCGAGCATGGCACATGACGTATCGCTTCGCCAATTGGAAGGCCGCGTGGCCGAGTCTGTCGAAGGCATCAGGAGCTCGCTAATTCAGACTGCCGCGCTCATTGAACTGGAACTGGATTTCGTTGAGGAGGACGTGGAGTTTGCGGACCGTTTACAGTTGGAGCAATTGCTAAACAACACGGCGATGTTGCTCACGGAACTGCTTGATTCTTACAGACTGGGTGCGCTAGTCCGCGATGGCGTCCGCGTCGTGATTGGAGGACGTCCC
The DNA here is from genome assembly GCA_037969195.1 of Rubricoccaceae bacterium. Lineage (GTDB taxonomy): Bacteria > Bacteroidota > Rhodothermia > Rhodothermales > Rubricoccaceae > JAHEJB01. The sequence continues at coordinate 2,660 of JBBKWZ010000279.1, forward strand.
AACGCCGGGAAATCCACCTTGCTCAATGCCCTTGCCGAGCGTGATCGCGCCATCGTCAGCGACATCCCCGGCACCACGCGCGACGAAGTGGAAGCCGAGAAAGAAATCGGCGGATTGCTTTTTCGCTTCGTGGACACCGCTGGTCTGCGGGACACGGTGGATCAGATCGAGGCCGAAGGCGTGCGACGGACCCATCGCGCAATCCAGAACGCAGATGCCTTGCTCTATGTCTTTGATACCACGAGCGGGCTATCCGAGGAGGAGCGCGCCTTCCTCGATCAACTTTCCGTAGATCGCCCCAAGTTCCCAGTCATCCGTATCGCCAACAAGGCGGACCTCCAAGTGGTTGACAAAAACAACGCGCTTGCCCTGTCTGCCAAGGGCGCGATTTCGGATCCAGCCCTGTTGGATGAACTGCGCGAAATATTGCGGGATGCTGTCGCAGCAAACTTGACCACTTCGGATAGCTCAACGATTGTCGTAAACAAGCGGCATCATCAGCACCTTTCCTCGGCTTTGGAGTCGGTTCAACGTGCTCAACAGGCGATGAAAACCACGGCTAGCGGCGACACCCTTGCCCTTGATCTCCGCACTGCTCTGCACGAACTCGGCGCCATTACTGGGTCAATCACGAACGAAGACATCCTCGATGCGATTTTCTCGCAGTTCTGCATTGGGAAATGACGCAGTCAAGGGGCAGACGCTGGATGCAGCAAAGTTGGGAATCGTCGTATTAGAAAAGACGTGACGCTTGTTTATGACTGTGTTAGCGCGGATATTTGCCCGC
>JBBKWZ010000280.1:0-5152 GCA_037969195.1 Rubricoccaceae bacterium
GTTCTCCGAAGGCGCGCTTCTCCTCATTGAGAAAAGTTGGGGAGAGAACATGCCGGATCTGAAAGCCGAGTTTTCGCAGGCGGCCAAGGAGGCTGGGCTACGTCCGCACGATCACGACCGAGGAGGAGACAAGGGATTTCGTTACTACGGTCCAGGTTTCTGGTCAACCCCCAAGGGCACCGCTATGCGAGCGTACTTCGAGGCCGAAGAGGACCACGAGACGGCTTCCAAATTCTTCCTTTCGTCGATGGAACTCGCCGTGCAATCTGGGCGCGATCGACACACGGGTCGAACGCCGTTGTGTCTTGTCACGGAACTGCCGCTGTTCGATCTCAAAGCAGAATATGAGCACACTCCCGGCGTCGCGGAGCTCTACAACCGGTTTATGGCGGATTTGCCAGAGCTGACATTGGCTGCCAGAAAGGGAGAAGATCTAACTCATCGAATCGAGCCTTTCTGCTTGGCACCTCTGAGTCTCGAAACCGCAGTCCGGCTTCAGCTTCGGACGATCGAACTCGGATTGGACGCGGTCACTGGCTCCTCACTCTGATTGCGCAATTTTGTGGCATCGAGGGGTTATCGAAAAGGCATTCAGTTCTCGACTGCGTAGAGCTGGAGGAAGTGGTAGAGGAGATCGTCAACATCTGGAGTTGGGCGGAGGCTATCGAGTGTTTCCTGGAAGGCCACATCCACTTGCATCTCGGGGTAGTGGTCGCGGTAGGCGAACAAGCGACTACGTTCCGCAGCTTCGTCCAGCTCACTGTGGAATTGCGTTCCGTATACGGGAAGATCTGCAAGGCGAAAGGCTTGAAACGGCGCAACGTCGTTTTGCGCGAGTTCGATTGCTCCTTGGGGTAACACTGCCACGCGATCCTGATGGCCCATTTGCGCAAGAAAGCTGTGCGGGAACACGTCAAACAGGGGGTCTGCCTTTCCTGCCTCCGTGAGCTCAACATGATGCGTGCCCATCTCAGACCGCGTATCGTCATTGACGACAGACCCGCCAAAGGCCCGAGCAATGAATTGATGGCCCCAACATGAGCCGAACAGGGGGATCTCCTGATCGGCACAAGCCTTGCAGAGATCGATCAGATGGTTCGTCCAAGCGTATGTCTTTGTAACCGAGTACGCACCGGCACCACCGATCATTACGGCGTCGACGTTCTCGAGAACATCCCGACTGAGGTCGTCTCGTAGTGCATTCGTGACGAGGAACTGTTCGGGAGCTAGCCGCGTGCGCTTGCCAAAACTTTCCAGCTCTTCCGCCAGCACGTCCTGTCGCTCCCGAATCTGGATCAATCGAACACGCAGTTTTTCGAATGTTGGAGCCATTGGGAAGGGTGGATAGGCAGCTGGGAACCCGCGTGCGTCTAATTACAGAACACAAGAAGACACTGGCGATACCACGAACAAATATTCAAGCGAATGGAGACAAATGGGGAATTGCTTAATACTGCTACACTCGGTGCAGGCTGTTTTTGGTGCGTTGAAGCAGTTATGCAGTCGCTACGTGGAGTGGAACGCGTCGTTTCCGGCTACGCAGGTGGGAATGTAAAGGACCCGACGTACCGCGAGGTATGCTACGGACGAACTGGTCATGCAGAAGTCGTCCAGATCATGTTCGATCCTACAGAGATCAGCTTCCGCGATCTGTTGATCATATTCTTTGCCACGCACGACCCAACGACGGTGAACCGTCAGGGAGCCGATACGGGCACGCAGTATCGCTCGGTCATTTTTTACCATGACGAAGAGCAGCACATTACGGCCAAGGGCGTAATAGCGGAACTCACCGAGGACAACGTATTCGGTGCGCCTATCGTTACCGAGTTGGCTCCGATTGACGTTTTTTACCCCGCAGAGGACCACCATCAGGATTACTTCAACGCGAACCAGAACCAACCGTACTGTCAGGCCGTTATCGCACCCAAGGTTGCCAAGCTCCGAAAACAGTACCTTGATCGCTTGAAGGTCGCCTGACAAAACAAGCCATAAGATCCATGAAAAGCCTACTTCTGCTCGCTCCACTCGCCATCTCGCTTTCGCTGATGGCGTGCGCCGCGGATTCCGCATCGACAACTGAAGCGAATATCGTGAGCGTCGCTGATGGAGATGACGGTGCAACAACGGGGGGAACCCCAATTACGGTTTATAAATCGCCGACATGCGGTTGTTGCAGCGCCTGGGTTGAGCACCTCGAAGCAAATGATTTCGAGGTTCAGGTTGTGGACATGGACAACGTGAACTCCGTCAAGGAGTACTACGAAATCCCCTCAGCGCTGACGTCCTGCCACACGGGCATTATCGAAGGATATGCTATCGAGGGTCACGTTCCCGCCGACGATATTCGGCGTCTATTGGAGGAACGTCCTGATGCGATTGGCCTTTCGGTCCCTGGCATGCCCATTGGATCGCCTGGCATGGAAGTGGAAGGCCGCCCGGCGGACAGCTATGATGTGATGCTGATTGCGGAAAGTGGCGCGAGCGTTTTCGCGAGTCACTGAAAAACCAGGTCCAGGGATAAAAGAAGCCTCGCCTCACCGGTGTGAGACGGGGCTTTTCTTTTATCAAGTCGGGCGCATGCGTGATTACTTCAGCAAAGTCAGAGGTGCCTTTCGGCGAATTACCCACTAGATCAGAGGAAAGAAAAAGCCCGGCCCCCTATGAGAGGACCGGGCTTGCTCCCCGGGTAGGATTCGAACCTACGACCCTGCGGTTAACAGCCGCATGCTCTACCACTGAGCTACCGAGGAATGTCGTCTCGACGTTCCGCCAACAACGAGCTTGAAAATAGGGAAGCCCGGGAGGTGGGAGCAACTGCGTTTGCGTCGCGCACCCCACTCAGTTTCCGCTATTCACTGCTTGTTCGTCCACCCACGTGTTGTTTGATCGATCCACGTCCATGATGAAATCGCGAGGGTCGATCTCGACTCGTTTGATCTCGCCGCTTGGGAACGTCACGGAAGCCGAGCGTGTGCCCGTCAGCCAGTGGTGCACATCAACGCGTTGTTCGATGCTCCGACCATCTGCGTATGTGGCGACGACGATTGCCGGCATCGGCGCGAGCCCATAGTCAGCAATCGCGACCGTCGTACCATCAGCGGACGGGTCGACGGATAGGATTCCTTGATCGACGGTCCACGTTTGAAAGAGGGTGGGCGTCCAGAGCCAATCCATGTCTTCGCCAAGCACATCCTCGAACGTATTGAACAGATCGTACGGATAGGGATGTTTGTACGCCCAGCGCTCGGCGTAGGCACGATACGCGTCAAGAAAGCGCTCCCGTCCGTAGATCCCCTCGATAGCGTGCAGCAAAACGGCAGGAGTTGAATACGACGCTACGCCTCGGGAAGCGTTCTGAACCTGATCAACTTGCCGCGTCCCGCCCCCGAGAGGGAAGAGATCGTTATGGCGCATGGGCTCCACGGCGATGCCCGTCCTGGCGAGGACGTAGTGCGACTGCCGGTTGCGGTCCCAGGCTTCAACCTTCGCGTGCCTCTCGTCTGAGCCATCAAAGAAATCCCGGATGCCTTCGTTGGTGTTGAAACTAGTGAGGCCCTCATCCATCCACGTAAAGGCTTTCTCATTCTGCCCGACAACCATCGGAAACCACATGTGACCGAGTTCATGGTGGGTGACGCCGAACAGACTTTGGTCGCTTCTCGTCCCACCGATGAGCGTCATCATGGGGAATTCCATTCCGCCGCCAATGAGGCCTTCAACGGCCGTCATGTGAGGATATGGGTACGGACGAATCAGCTCGGAAAGGTGCCCGATTGAGAATGCGGCGAACTCTGCGGACCTTTCCCAGGAAGGCGTTCCGGGACGGTAAAAGGAATTGATATTCACGACCTCAGAACCACCCCGGCCATCCTGATCAACCAGCACACGTGTCGCATCCCAAACATAATTTGAGGACGCCGAAATGGCAACATCGCGGACATTCTCAGACCTGAAGTGCCACGTGAGCAAATCAGTGTCACTGTCAATCGTGGAGATTCCTGCTCGACGTTCGCGTTCTGCAACGATGTGGACGACCTCATCCGACGCTCGAGCCTGCGCCAACCGACTTAGCGTCTGTTCTGTCAGAACCTCCGTAGCGTTTTCCAGATTGCCCGTGGCGTATACCAGCCAACCCTCCGGCGCAGTAAAGCGCACGTCGTAGTTGCCGTAGCCCATGTAATGCTCACCAAGACCCATGTACTGGTCGGTGTGCCAGCCGTAGACATCGTCGTAAACAGCCATCTGGGGGTACCAGTAGCCGATGTAGTACACCTCACCATCCTGACCTTGACGGAATGAGCCCGTATGAGGGGGGATCTTGTAGCTCCATTGGACGCCAAGTTCAACGTCACTCCCAGATGCCAGGGCGGTAGGCAGCGCCAGGGTAAGAATGGTGCCCTGGATGATGAACTGCCCGGCGTCAGGGTGACCTTCTGTCACTTCCTCCATAGTCTGGCCACCTACAGTCAATCGAGCCAGGTCGATACCGCCGGTCACCGCGACATAGCGATTGCGCGGAACGCCTTCCGCGTGGACGTTTTGCCGCAACTTGATAACCAGAAATCGAAGTTGGGTTGGCGAGTTGTTCTCGTAGCGGATTGTCCCCTCGCCCGTCAAGGTATTTTCCGCAGGGTCCAGCGTCGCGTTCAGCGTGTAATCGGCCCAGTTCTGCCAGTAATTGGGACCGGGCTCGCCCGTGCGTGTCCGTATTCCTTGGTCTACAGCAGCGGTAAACGCTGGAGGATCGAACACGGGGTAGGGGATAGGTCGGTCGGCCTGCGCAAATGTCGCGGATGCTCCTACGGCGACGAGGAAAATGACGAAGAAGAGAAGGGCGGATTTCATTGAGTATGCGAAGACGTGGGCGGAAAGAACGAGACCATACGATGCACAATGGCGCGTTGGACAGATGCTACTAGACTAGCACGCCACCGCATTGTTGCGTGCCCCTGTAAGCCCACCGTAATTTCTTACGTATGCCCGAGTGGCGGAATTGGTCGACGCGCACGGTTCAGGGCCGTGTTCCTTCACGGGAGTGCTGGTTCGATTCCAGTCTCGGGCACATAGGCGATATCCGCTGATCTTGATTGATCTCGGATATCGCCTTTCTTATGGCGTAGAGGGCGATTCTGTGTTGCATGATATTATG
>JBBKWZ010000281.1:0-5571 GCA_037969195.1 Rubricoccaceae bacterium
CTATCGAGCTAACCGTGTACTTCATGATGGCGTTCGACGAAATTTCTGTCGAAAACGAAAATAGGCATGGCGATCTCAATTACAAGAACGGCTATCCCTTGCGATTACCTAGCGAATAGGCGCTATAACGACTACACGGGCCCCTTGAAGCGCTCAAAGGCGGCCTGTTCAAGATTGTCCCGCTGATCCGGGTGAGCTACATCTATCAGGGCTCGTGCGCGCTGGCGCAGGTTCTTTCCGTAGAGATCAGCAACGCCAAACTCGGTGACGATGAAGTGGACGTGTGCGCGTGTCGTCACAACGCCAGCACCGGGTTTGAGGAGGGGAACGATTCGCGACTCGTCTCGCCTAGTTGTCGCGAGCAGCGCAATGATCGGCTTGCCGCCTTCGGAAAGGGATGCGCCACGGATAAAATCCATCTGCCCGCCCACACCAGAGAAAATTCGGGTTCCTATTGAATCTGCCACAACTTGCCCCGTCAGATCTACCTCGATCGCGCCGTTAATGGCCGTCACCTTTGGGTTGCGACGGATAACTGCCGTGTCATTCACATAGCCACAATCCAACAGTACGACCTGTGGATTGTCGTCCACAAAATCGTAAAGACGCTGCGTACCCATCACGAACGACGAGACCACTCTGCCTGGGTGGACGCGCTTTCGGGCGTTTGTGATGACGCCGCTCTCTATTAAATCGACGACGCCATCCGAGAACATTTCCGTATGCAGGCCCAGGTCACGATGGCCGGAAAGTGCCGAAAGCACTGCATCCGGAATCGCTCCGATCCCCGTTTGAAGTGTTGCGCCGTCCTCAATTAACTCAGCGCAATTTCGGCCGAGTGCAACTTCGGCGTTAGTAAGTGGGCGAGCGGGGAATTCAGGAAGCGATTGATTGACCTCCACCGCCAGCGAAATCTTGTCGGTATGGATCAAGCCGTCGCCGTGCGTGCGCGGCATGTGAGGATTGATCTGTGCGATCACCGTTTTTGCAGCCAGAACCGCGGCTCGGGTTGCGTCCACTGAAACACCGAGCGAACAGAAGCCATGCCGATCCGGTGGAGAAACGTGGACAAGCGCTACGTCAAGAGGTAGAACACGTCGGCGAAAGAGTGCAGGGACTTCTGAGAGGAAGATTGGAATGAAGTCGGCGCGACCGGCGTCAACGGCATCGCGCACGTTCGCACCGACGAAGAGGGCGTTCGTGTGGAAGCTTTCTGCGAGGTCAGCTGAGGCGTAGGGCGCTGAACCTTCGGTGTGAAGATGAATCACTTCGACGCCACGGAGTTCTGATCCGCGTTCAGCCAACGCCGCAGTCAGAATCGTTGGCGTTGCAGCCGCCGTTTGAACGAAGACACGGTCGCCGGAATTAACGGCGGCAACGGCGTCGTTGGCGGATACGATATGCATGGAAGAGTGCCGTGGATCTCCCGGAAACTACTGGCGCTGCGCTCACGAAGACGGATGAAAGCCTCAACTTCGATTGCCGACCGGGGCGCCATGTCGTATTGCCGCACCGTGTTAGTTTTACCACATCGTCAACTTACCCTTATCCATGCGTCGCCTCGTTCTCCTTCTCGCACTCCTTCCGTTAGTTGCCCAAGCGCAAGTCGATTTAGCCATTGTTGAGGCTGGTCCGCTTGATGGCGGCAAGATGTGGCTCTTCGAAGACCCGCCCACGGACTATCTGGAAGAAACGTACGGCTTCCGTCCCGACGAGGCGTGGTACGAGCACGCTAAGCTGGCCTCGCTACGGATGCCCGGGTGTTCTGCGTCGTTTGTCTCGCCAAACGGACTTGTCGTTACCAATCATCACTGCGGGCAGGGGAGCGTGATCGATGTTAGTGAGCCAGGCGAGGGGCTACTGGACAATGGTTTTTACTCACACGGCGTAGATGAAGAGCGGCCCGTCGACGGCCTCTACATGGATCAGCTCGTCGACATCGCAGACGTGACGGAGCGCGTGACGAGACTAATAGACGCAGCCGGTGCCCAAACGGACGCAGAAGCGGTGCAGGCGGCTTCCGACGCCGTAGAGTTGGTCCAGGAAGAGATGACGGCGCAGGTCGGCGACGGCTTCACCGTGCAAGTTGTGGCGCTGTACGATGGTGGTCGATACTCGGCCTACACGTACCGCCGGTACACCGACGTGCGCCTCGTAATGGCTCCGGAAGCCCGCCTTGGGTACTTCGGGGGCGACTTCGACAACTTCACGTATCCGCGCTATGCGCTCGATTTTTCGTTCTTCCGCATCTATGGAGAGGACGGCCAACCACTTCAAACGGATCACTATTTCCCTCTAAGCACGGAAGGGTTGGATGAGGATGACCTCGTGTTAGTTGTTGGAAATCCGGGTTCCACGAGTCGAGGACTCACGGTTGCTCAGCTAGAGACTACGCGGGATATTGCTAATCCAACCGTCCTTCAGTTCCTCGACGAGCGTGTCGAAACGTTGCAGGCACATCTTGTGGAGGGCCCGGAGAACCCCGACGCCATTCGCGGACAATTGTTTGGGTTGTTGAATAGCCAGAAAGCGTACCGCGGCCGGAGGGCTGCGCTGGCGGACGATTATATCATGGCTCGCCGAGCGGCGGCCGAACGAAACTTCCGCAACGACAATCCCGAAGCCGGGGGCCTGATCGATGCGATGGATGAGATCCAGACACAGCAGCAGGGCATGGCGAACGAGGCGCGTGCGTTCCGGATGCTTTTCAACAGGCGATACGGCGCGGCAACCCTGTTGCGTGCTCGAGCTGCGTATGAGGCCGGCCAGCGTGGTGTAGAAGACCCTGATTATGCTACTGTTCTTGAAGTGGAGGATCGGCCTAGTTCTGTCGAGTTGGGCTACCTGACATCTGAGATTGGAGCAATCCGCAAATACTTCGAGGCTTCCGGTCACATGATCCCGGACGTTCTCGCTGGCCTTGACGCAGTGTCCGTCGCCCGTCGCCTTTTGGAAACGTCGTCGCTGGCCAGTGCGGCGTCCGCCGAAGCGGCCATAAATGCTGTGTCACTCTCCGGCTCTGATCCAGCTATCCAACTCGTCGCGGCCATCATGCAGAACGTCCAGGGTTATGTCAGCGCATCGCGTGGGCTGGGTGCTCGAGAGAACGATCTGGCGAGAAAATTGGGCCGCCTGCGATTTGAGACATACGGATCCGCAGTCCCGCCCGATGCCACGTTTTCGCTCCGTCTCACGGACGGCGTCGTAAAGGGCTATCCGTACAACGGCACAGTTGCTCCAACGCACACGACGCTCTTTGGGTTGTTTGACCACCACTACTCGTACGGCGCCGACTCCGATTGGGGCCTGCCCCAACGCTGGTTGGATGCTGAGGATCACCTCGATCTGAGCACACCAGTGAACTTCACATCCACATCCGACACGATCGGTGGTAATTCCGGTTCACCTGCACTCAATCAGGACCTGGAGCTCGTGGGCCTCAACTTCGACCGGACGATAGAGGGCTTGCTCCGCGACTACATCTTCCTGCCCGATCGCGGCCGAAACGTAATGGTGGACGTTCGGATCATTCTGGAGGCCCTTGAAAACGTCTACGGCCTCGATGAACTCGTCGACGAGTTAACTACCGGCGTGTTGGCCGAGTAAGCGCCTAGCCTTCCCCTTCTTCATCGTCACCGCGGATTCGGAACTGCCATCCGACGTTGACAATGATGCCACTCGCATCAATCGAGCGTGGCCAGCCTACCGGCACAACGTCGGTTGCCCAGTTCAGTGTTTCGAAATTTCGCACGCGGTAGCCAGCTTCGACGTACAGACCACGCAGGAACGACTCGTTTACATAGAGGCCGCCGATCGCACCCAGCTCATACGTGTCCGCTTTGAGCTCATACACATTGCCGGCGTCGTCATAGCCGCGAGCATTCCACAGTTCGGCAAATCCGAAACTCACACCCGCGTAGGGCTGAAGTGGGGAGTCGTCTGAAACACCCACGAAGGCTGCGTAGACCGAGATTTGCGGGAGTGTGCGCACAGAGGCGTGCAGGTCCAGCGTAGGCTCTACGGCAACGAAACCACGCAGGTAGTTCGTTCCAAGGCTCAACTCAAATTCGGAGCCCCCGACAGCTGGAAGGTCAATCAATACCTCCGTCCCCAGCCCCGCTACTCCAAAGTCCGCGACTCTGCCTTCGACAGCTGAGTTATCCGTCAACGCGCCCACTTGGGTGTAGAAAACAATGGAATTGACCTGATCAAACAGGCCGCCAATTGCGTCCATGAACTGTGCCTGCGCCGACAGAGGAGCGAAGGCCAATGCAATAGCGAGAAAACGAACCGAGGGGCGCATCGGGTATGGGTTTGGGTTAGCACGTGGCCAATAGCATTCGAAATGCCGCTGGCCTTGCGGGGCATTCACGTGCGTTATCGGTCATAACCCCTTGACTCTTTAGGTGGATAATCAAATCGTGGAATGGCGCATGGATCCCTCTCGGCTGCGAATCCCCGAGTAACTTTCCAGCCCAGCATGAGAGAATTGCACGACCCAATATGACTGAAACAGCCGAACATTCCCCTCCTTATTCAGCGGGCGTTGCGTCCGTCCTGCCCTTCCTCTATATCGCTTGGGCTGATGGCCTGCTTACCCCAACCCAGATCGACCACATCAATGCCCAAATTAAAGCGCAGCGGTGGCTGAGTTTCGAGGAACGCGAGCAGCTGTGTGGCTGGCTTGACCCCCAGAACCCACCAGACGCCACTACTTACTATCGTTGGATTCGTACGATCAAGGAGGCGGCGAGGGCGATTCCGAATGCCTCTCAGAAGTCATTGGCTCAGCTCGGTGTCGAAATGGCTGGTTTGGCCACAGTGTCACGGCCTACAGATGAGGCTAGGCTTGCTCTCTCCGAGATGGAGGACGCCCTGGGGATTGTAGGGCGGGAAGCCGTGCGTGAGTTGGTGTCTGAGCGACCTCAACCCGTTGGCGCCGAACCCGCAATATCTGCGCAGGTCTCAGGCCTTCAAGCCATACTGGATGGACATCTCGCGCCCCTTCGCGATCGCATCCGAACGTTGCTCTGCGACCCTGCTTTCGCCTATCCAGATACAGAGACGCCGAAGGAGGAATTGCGGGAGATTGTTCTAGGGTGGACGCAACTACTCGCGGATCAGGGTATCGGCGCGCTCGCGTACCCAGAGTTTGCGGGTGGGAAGGCTGATATCGAGCAGTTCATCACGGCGTTCGAGATGATTGCCTATCACGACCTTAGCCTGGCGATCAAGTTTGGTGTGCAGTTCGGCTTGTTTGGGGGAAGCATCCGGGCGTTGGGATCGGATGAGCAAAAGCGAAAGTACCTGCCCGACGCAGGGTCGCTCGCCCTGCCCGGATGTTTCGCGATGACCGAGATCGGTCACGGTTCAAACGTTCGCGACCTGCAGACGACGGCGACGTTTGACGCAACCACTCAAGAGTTTGTAGTCAACACGCCAACTGAGCATGATCATAAGGAGTGGATTGGCAATGCCGCCAAGCACGGCCGAATGGCGACTGTATTTGCGCAACTCGTCATAGGCGAACAAAACCATGGCGTGCACGCCTTTCTTGTCCCAATCCGAGAT
>JBBKWZ010000282.1:0-2758 GCA_037969195.1 Rubricoccaceae bacterium
GTCGGTCACTCGCCGGACCGGACGCCAGAGGAGAGGCGAGTTGGGCTGAGACGAGCGTAGGGCTGATGCGCTGCGCCAGCGAAGCGGCCCATCCGGCACCGCCCACGAAAGCCTCGCGCATGTCGCCTTCCGCTGCGCGGAGAATTACCTCAGCGTAGACCTCCGGCTCATACGTCGGCCCGAGCGGCTGGGGCATCGCACCAAGCTGGGTCTTGGCCTTATTGAAAAGCGGCGTGTTCATCGAGGACGGCTTGACAAGCGTCACGCGCACCGACGAATCCTCTCTTGCCAGCTCGATGCGGAGTGCCTCTACCCATCCTTTTACCGCGTGCTTGGAGGCGCAGTAGGCTGCCTGGTAGGGAACAGAGAGGTCCGAGAGTACGCTGCCGGTGCAGATGAGGATGCCGGCCGACTGTTCCAGGTGCGGGAGGGCTGCCTTGGCACCATGGATCTGGCCGAGCATGTTAATCCGCATCACTTGCCAGAAATCCTCGACCGTTTGCTCGCGGAACGAGGCGTAGGCGCTCACACCGGCGTTGTTGACCCAGGTATCGATCCTGCCGTAGGCCTCGATCGTCTTTTTGGCGAGCGCGTCGACGGCCTCGGCGTCGGTGACATCCGTGGGAACGGCGAGGGCATCGCCGCCGTCGGCGCGGATGGCGGAGGCGGCGGCTTCGAGGTCTGTAGTGTTGCGGGCGGCGAGGACGACGCGAGCGCCCCGCTTAGCAAACGCCTGCGCGGTTGCGAGACCGGCGCCGCTGGAGGCTCCCGTAATGACGACGACTTGCTGGGAGAGCGGACGGGGGGCGCGGGACATTGAGGAAATGAAGAGAGGGAGGGGAGCGTCTGAACTCAGGTCGTACTCGGTTGGAGAACCGGGCCGTACATCGCACCCACGATGGCACCGAAGATCACGTGGAGCATCACGAAGGCCATCAGCCCCATCACGCCGAGGTTCAGCATGAAGAAGCCGGGCCCAGGCATCGTCTCGGGGACGAGTGGATGCATCGCCGGCATCATCCCCATGAAGAGACCCGCGATGACGATGTGGGCAACGGCGAGGAGCGCGCCTGCCTGCCAGCCTGCGCGGTGAAGGACGTTTTCAAAAGCCCATGCGTAGGCGAGGGCGATCAGGCCCGAGATCATTAGGTGCATGACGAAGCCGACAAGCCAGGCGGTCGTGCCAGGGGTGAGGCCAATCATCGTGCCGAGCAAGAGCTCGAGCTTTACGTCCATGTGCATGACGGTGCGGGCCATGAACATGATGACGCTCATGACAGCGCCGCCGACTACGCCAGCGAGGAAGGCTTTACCTGTTTTCATGGATCGAGAGAGTGGATTTAAAAGGGAGCTAAGCAGGATAGCGATTCAAGGAGTAACAGATCTCACACTTCGAAATGCCCGATCCTGTTCTTCCGCCCGATCTGCCCTCTCGTTGCCCCAGGCTGTGACTTGGAATCCTATGGCGACACCAACCACGACGATAAGGACTTCCAGCACCACCGCGAACCAGTTCCGCTCGCGAACGGCGTTTTTGAGGCGGGAGAGGATCACGGATTAGGGAAGGTTGTTCTATCGAAGTAGCCACGTGTTGTCATTGCGAGCAATCAAAGCCTGGCCAACTCAGCATCTACTGCGTCTCTCACGTCGCGCGTTTCTTCCAAAAGGGATTCGGCCCTGAGGCGTCCGTAAACGGAAATGCGAATTCGCGCAAGCAGCTGGCCTTTTACCATGATCCACTCCGGCGATGCGTATGAATATCTCCAAATTGGATCCCGCTCTTCTAGGAATCCACCCTCAGCTTCAGCCGAGAAGATCGAGTCTGCTTCGGTCGTCGCTTCGATTGTAGTGTCGGTGGCCCCTCTGAAAAAGAACAAACCATTGCCCAGAATGTATTCCTTGTACATCATGTCCACGTAGCTCAGATTATTGGCATTGTGGATCTCAAATTCTCTCTCTGTCTTTTCGTAGAAGGATACAATCCCATCTCTCAACTCGCGATTGCGGATCAGTTGCAGATTCCCCGTGCTGAGAAGGTCCTGGTACGCTGGATTCGTCAGGCGCATCGTGCGCCGCAAGGTCAGCCTTGACATCACTTCAGAAATGATCGCCATGTTCCGAGCAGATCGGTCCTCACTCGAGATGGCTTGATAAGCCGAGAAACCCCCCTGAACCTGGTTTTCCTCGAACGTCCGGAGCTCGTCCAACTCGCCCATCATCTGGCCTAAATCCCGGCTGATGAGCGTCAGGTAACTTTCCTCACCCGCCGCCGCTTGCCGCGCCTGCCACCACGCATTTAGCGCGAGCGCGATCAAAACGCCTACAACGACGACTGCGATTTCCGCGGCGAACCAGCGGAGTTTGGGTTTCCAGTTCCAACGCCGAGGCCATCCCGATGGACGGTTTGTGGAAGCCGGTACTTGACTTCCGGAGGGGTTGGCAGCAGACGCGGTCGTTTTAGTCATTGAGTGGAGGGGGTAGCGTCAACCGATCTCCAACAAGGCTCAGCACGCGGTCAACGTATGATTTGGCTCCGGATAACTCATCTTGAAGCCCCTGTACAGCCGTTGCGTGCGCCGACAGTCTGTTTTGCATCTCTGCATCGCCGATCACAGTTCGCATGACGTCCATGTTGACCAACTCCTCAGTTCCGGACAACTGCGCCCGACGAAGAACCAAATAGATACCAAGCTCGACGCTACGCTCTTGTTGAGCCATGTACATGTCAATCAGAATGGCATGATCCTCGGTAAGCTCA
>JBBKWZ010000283.1:0-4419 GCA_037969195.1 Rubricoccaceae bacterium
AGCGAGTGGAAAACCTGGGGCCGGTGGCAATTCGTGGCCGAACGGAGCAAACGCCGTTGATAAAACTGGCCTAGTCCGTCCGAGAAGTCACGCGGCGGCGGCTTCCTGCTCGCGACGTGCGCCTTCCTCGAACTTCACGCCCACCAGCCTGCTGACGCCGGGCTCGGGCATGGTGATGCCGTACATCCGGTCGGCGGCTTCCATCGTCAGCTTGTTGTGGGTGACGAGGATAAACTGCGTGGATGTGGCAAATGATCGGATAAGGTTCATAAACCGATCGATATTCGCGTCGTCGAGCGGCGCGTCCACCTCATCGAGAATACAGAATGGGGAAGGTTTGACGAGATAGATCGCGAACAGAAGCGCAATGGCTGTCAGCGTTTTCTCACCCCCTGAAAGCTGGTTAATCGTGCTCGGCTTTTTACCCTTCGGCCGGGCTTTCACTTCGATAGGTGCTTCCAGCGGATCGTCGCCGTCGAGGATTAACGTCGCGGTTGCATTTTCTCCAAACAGATCCGCAAAGAGCTGTTCAAACGCCTTGCGGACTTGCTCGAACGTTGTTTCGAAGCGCGACGCTGCGGTCGTGTTTATTTCCTCGATGGTGCTGAGCAGCGTCTGCTCTGCTTCCTGCAGATCTGCCTGTTGCTTGCTTAGAAACTCGAGGCGTTGTTGCTCTTCTTCGTAGCTCTCCAGCGCCAACGCATTCACGGCACCTAGACCACGAAGACGGCTGCGAAGATCAGGAATCTCGCCGCGCGCTGCAGCCGGGTCGAATGGCGTTTCTGCGTCATGGGCAGCCTCTGCCAGTTCAGCGGCTTGTTCTAGCGTGACACCGTGTTCCTCCTCGAGTCGCTCGGAGATACCGTCCTGCCTCGTGACGATCTCCGTGAGGCGGAGATCCACCGCCGTTTGCCGCTGGATGCTTGCATCACGGTTGGCGCGGATCTCTCGAAGCGTCTTCTCCGTGTCCACGATTAGCGCGCGGTTCTCCAAAAGGGACTGCTCAGCTTCCGATACGGTCTGATGCAAGGCATCCGTGCCTGCGCGGGATTCGTCGAGTTGTGCGGATAGTGTTACAGTTGTGCCCTCATCTTCGGTGATTGAAGCACGCAGGCGCTCAGATTCCTCGGCGCGACGCGTGGCCCTCAGTTCCAGGTCGACAAATCCAGCGGTGATTCTTTCCAGATCGCGCGTGAGGCCTTCGACTGTATTCTTCACCTGAACCAGGACGAGTCGCATTTCACCCCAGTTTTCGTTGAGCGCGCGGCGCTTGGCTTCTGCCGTTTCGAACAACGATTCTGCCTTGGCCAACGCAGCTGTGGAATCTCGCGAGGCATTCAACTCGGAGTCTGCTGCCTCTTCGAGATCGTTCAGATTCGGTTCCTGGTCCCAGGAAACCATAAGTGCCTCGCGACGAGCGACGAGGCGCTCCCTCAATTCGGTAAGGCCTTGTTGTTCGACAGCAATGCGCGTGGCTACCGCCCTTACTTCGTCCCGGGTTGATCTTGCAGTTTCCACAGCCTGCTCAGCGGCCGCGATCTCGACGGCCTCATACGCCGCCTTTGATTGCGCAAGTGCACTCTGGACGCCGTTCAGTCTTTGTTCTGCATCAGCAAGAGCCGCCCTAGCTTTTTCCAGTCGCTCCTGTCGTCCTAGCCGTCCAGCAGTGGAACGTGCACTCCCTTTTCCACCGGAGACAAAACCTCTTGCCGTCGTCCACTCGCCGTCTCGTGTGACCAGCGTCGCCTCTGGATATTCGTCACGGAGCTTTCGCGCTTCGTCCAGCGAGTCGAGGATGAACACGTTTTGAAGCAAGAGACGCAGGAGCGGTTCATACTTCGTGGCGGGCACCCGGGCGGCCTGAACAGCCGCGATCGATCCGCCCGGTATTCCCGACCGCGTTCGGTGTGCCTGCGCTGGCAGCCGATCGAGCGCGATGAACGTCGCTCGTCCCTGCTCTGCCACTCGGAGGCGGGCGATGGCGTTGTTGGCTTCCGCTTCTGTGTCTACGACCAGGAAATTCGCCCACTCACCGAGCGCCGTGTCGAATGCCATGCGATCCGTTTCGTCGCAGCCAATTAGGTCGACAACCGTAATGGTCTCGGTGGGCCATTCTTCGTTTTCGTTGAGGAACGTGACAGCTGAGCCAAGCCCGTCGCCCTCCGACACGAGGCTTCGAAGAAGGTCAACTTCTGCGGAGGCCGTGTCGCGAGCAACCAGGACACGACGTACAGCTTCTTCAGCGGCTTCTACTGCACCCCTGCGTTTTTCGGATTCGGCGCGTGCCTGGTTTAACGCTTGCGCTGCCGTTGAAACACCTTCTTCCGCAGCATTGAGGCGTTCCGCTGCGAGATGGCTGGACTCCTGTGCTTCTCTCGCGCGCCCAATGAACCCCGTCAATTCTGTAGATATGCGCTCCTGTTCCTGCTCGGCCATTGTCCGCCGATCTCGGAACCGATCCAGAGCAGCACGGGCGTCGGCATGAGCTTTCGTGCGTTCTACGGCCTCACCCCGAGCATTCGCGAGGGCCGTGCGGGCCGCTTCCGCTTCCTCTGTTGCTACGTCGCGCATTGCACGCGCATCCGCTTCCGAGACTTCCGCAGTGACAAGCGTTTTCTCAGCGTCGGAAAGATGCTCTTGAAGTCCCTCCTGTTCGGTCTGTAGATCTGTTCGGCGTAAAACATCGGCCTCCGCCTCGCGGTCAAGACGCTCCAGAGCACGTTCGTCAGAGGCGCGACGCTCTGCGCCAACACGAACTTCCGACTCCAGCCGCCGAACAGAATCGACGTGTGCATTCAACGCTTTTTGTCGCTCACTCAGCTCCTGCTCGTGCGCTACCAGGGTCATTCGCTGTGTTTCAAGCGTCGCCTCACCTGCTGATACTTGCGCGGTGAGGCCTTCAACCTGAGCGCGGACATGCCGTATTTCGTGATCGAGCGTGCGGTGTTCGTCTCCCAGTTTCTCGAAATCCCAGACCGCGAGCGCGAGCTCCAGCGTACGGAGGCGTTCCGAAATGATCTGATGGCGCGACGCCTTCTGTGCTTGCCGCTGCAACGACCTCACATTGCGTTCGATCTCGTCGACGAGATCCGTCAGGCGCGTTAAGTCAGACTGGGTAGAATCCAGCTTGTTGAGGGCCTGCTTCCGCCGAAGTTTGTACTTGGTTACGCCTGCGGCCTCCTCAAACAGCCGTCGCCTGTCGTCTGCATTGTCGCTCAGAATGTCTTCGATCATCTTCAATTCGATGACCGAGTAGGCTCCTGCACCCATCCCCGTATCCATGAACAGGTCAAGGATGTCTTTCAATCGGCACGTTGAGCCATTGAGCATGTACTCGCTTTCACCGGAGCGATACAGTCGCCGCGCAATCGTCACCTCGGAGTATTCGGTTGGCAATACGCCGCGCGTGTTCTCGATTGTGAGGGCAACCTCCGCCATCCCCAGCGCCCTTTTCTGCGCGGTCCCATTGAAGATGACGTTCTCCATCCGGTCGGATCGAAGCAATCTTGCCCGTTGCTCGCCAAGCACCCACCGCACGGCGTCAATCACATTGCTCTTTCCACACCCATTGGGGCCAACAATGGCCGTCACGCCCGGGTCGAAGTGGATAGCAGTCTTCTGAGCAAAGCTCTTGAAGCCGTGGAGCTCGAGCTTGCTTAAATACATATAGAGTGAAGTGCGGCAGAACGACGGCGGAAGATACAGTCGAAGTCATTGTCCTTGAGGATGGTCATCGTGCAGGTCCGAATCGAAATCAACTTCAACCGGCCCAAAAGCTGAGTGGTTGGTCACTCCTCGGATGGCGATCTCGAATGCTCGGATTCCAGCAGTTTGTTTTTGTCGGAGCTTGCATCTTGATCGTCCCGGGGCTATGCTCACAGTTATCACGGAAGAATCACAAAATTGTAACAAGCGATTCTTGCGAGGCCTCAGAGGCCACCACTATCTGTGATTATACAAGATCGCTGTTCTATTAAAACTCATCGCGGGACACACAATGAGCATCTCAATTCTCTCGGACGTCAGCCGGGTCTCAATACTTTCCATTGGCCTTGCCATCTTCTTGGTCGTTTCTGGCTGCGACAGCAACTCGGGGAGCAGCGCGACTGCCGACCTCGATGCGCAGCTCAACGCCGCTCTTGAAGCCGCTGCGGATGACGGCCAGGCTTCGTTCTTCATGGTTCCGGATTACACGGATCTGGCTAGCATTCCTGCCGATCCGCTCAACCCTCTGACGCAAGCGAAGGTTGATCTCGGGCGGCTCCTGATGCACGAAACGGCACTGGGCACAACACCGATGCAACCGAGCCACTTTGCGACGTATTCGTGTGCCTCGTGCCACTTTGCGCAAGCGGGCTTCCGCGCAGGGATCCCTCAGGGACTGGCAGATGGCGGACTCGGTTTTGGACGGTTTGGCGA
>JBBKWZ010000284.1:0-10935 GCA_037969195.1 Rubricoccaceae bacterium
TAGGGAGCGCGCTTGCCATCCGGAAAGCCTCACGCTTCGGCAAGGCCATCCATTTTTTCGTGGACTACGACAGGAGCCATGAGTGCACGCCCAATACTATGGTACTCAAAACCATTCTCTGCCATTTGGCGCGGCTCGAAGACATTGCGGCCATCGAAAACGATAGGTTGCTTGAGAGCCCGCCTTACACGCGTTAGATCGGGCCGCCGAAATTCCGGCCATTCCGTGGCGACGACGAGGGCGTCTGCATTCTCCACGGCGCTATAAACACTGTCCGCGAATATCAGGTTGCCGTCTCCCATCCGTCCTTCACCAAGTTCGATGCGCGTCGTACCAATTGCCTCCGGGTCGAACGCAACCACATCAGCACCTAGGGCTGTTAGATCCTTAATCATGTAGTGCGCTGGGGCTTCTCTAACGTCGTCCGTATTGGGTTTGAATGCTAGACCCCACATCGCAATGCGGCGTCCGTCCAGGCGGCCATTCTCATCTGCCAGGGCATTGACGATGCGTGGGATGAGTGCGCGGCGTTGCCTTTCATTTACGTTGAGAACGGCGCTGAGGATTTCGAAATCGTACGTGTATTCATTGGCTGTGCGATGAAGAGCTTGTACATCCTTCGGGAAGCACGACCCTCCGAATCCGATACCGGCAAAGAGAAATTTGGAGCCAATCCTACTGTCGGTTCCGATTCCGCGACGGACGTTATCCACGTCGGCGCCAACTCGCTCACAGAGGTTGGCGATTTCGTTCATGAACGTGATCTTTGTAGCAAGCAAGGCATTTGCGGCATACTTCGTCATTTCGGCGCTCTCCTCATCCATTACAATAATGGGATTGCCCGAACGAACGAACGGCTCGTAGAGGTCTGTCATAATCTCGCCGGCACGTGCCGATGACGTTCCTACCACCACGCGCTCGGGTTTCATGAAGTCGTCAACGGCAACACCTTCTCGGAGAAATTCCGGATTGGAAACAACATCAAAATGGACGCCTTCTTTCACGCCTGTTGCTTCAAGAACGGCTGTCACACGCTTCGCCGTTCCGACAGGGACTGTGCTCTTGTCAACAATTACGCGGTACCCCCAGTCGGGATGACCGGCGAGAAGCCTGCCAATCTGTTCTGCCACGCCTAAGACGTACGAAAGGTCGGCACTTCCGTCCTGCCCAGGCGGGGTGGGGAGCGCAAGGAACACGACCTCTGCCGCTTCGACGGCCTCGGCAAGATTCGTCGTGAACTCAAGGCGATTCTCCCGCATTCCGCGATCGAAGAAAACCTCAAGTCCGGGCTCGAAGATGGTGACTTCACCTCCACTGAGCTTTTCCACTTTGGCTTCGTCAATGTCTACACAAATGACGTTGTTGCCCATCTCGGCAAAACAAGTGCCCGTTACTAGACCAACGTATCCGGTACCTACAACTGCGATGTTCATTTGTGCGTCTGATAATTGGGGGACAGCAATTTGCGCAGGATACGCGAATACCAGACCAAAGATGGGTTCGCCCCCATCAAAGAACCGTTAAGGTTTCATCGCCGACCGATCATCTCCACCTTCATCGCTGGAAGTGTGATCGCTTGCCGGGGGTTTGCTCTTCCGTAGCCATTTCGGACGGAGGACAGATCGTATCGCCTGGCTCTTTCGTTGACCAGTCTCTGTGTCTGCTTCTACGGAAAATCCTTCGATGGCAAACGCAGCCATGAGACCAAATGCCAATCCAAACAGCCCACCAATCAATATGATCACCTTTCGCCGTGGACGCTCGGGCTCAAGCGGCACTACAGGTCGATCCAATACAGTGATGACCGGGCTCGCACGCTGAACCTCGATTTCGGCCTGTTTTAATTCATTCTGGTATTGGCTGAAGACTTCGGTGGCGAAATTCACCTCCTGTCGAAGCCGGTCGCGTTCGGCAAGAAGCGGCGGAGATGTGAGGCCTCGGTTGCGGTCATCGTAGCGGGCCAGCATGGCACGGGCGCTCCGAAGCTCGCTATTTGCTTCCTCGGTACGCTCCAGAATGAATTCATAGTCCTCACGAGCTTTCTGAGTAAGGAGGGTTTGAACGCGATGTCTCAGTTCCTCAACGAGTCGGCCTGCGAGTGAAGCGGCAAGGACGGGGTCCTGTGCCGTCACAGAAACGGTCATAAGCCCGGTCTCTGCTTCCGCGTCTACGCCAATCATCTCGCTCATAGTCTCCATCGCCTTTTGCTGCACATCGGTATACGCCACCGACAGAGTATCTACCAGTGCATCACGTGCACTCACGCCGGTCGCGTCATCCGGCCTGAACATTTCCCGAAGGCGCCTGCCGATCGTAGACGGCTTCGCATTTCGAGCA
The DNA here is from genome assembly GCA_037969195.1 of Rubricoccaceae bacterium. Classification (GTDB taxonomy): domain Bacteria; phylum Bacteroidota; class Rhodothermia; order Rhodothermales; family Rubricoccaceae; genus JAHEJB01. The sequence goes on from JBBKWZ010000284.1 coordinate 2,338, forward strand.
TACTCCAGAAATGTAATTCGACCTCCCGTAGATAAGGGGAACGAAGCCTCAAGCAGACTCGCACGTACCTCGTGACTCCTCAACACATTCGGGTAGGCCTCAATCGTCAATCCCGATTGCGATTCGCCAAGATTGAGTCCCAATCCTCGAAGCGCAGCAAGCGATCCGCTTTGCGCCTCCTGCTGGGTCTCTCGCATTAGAACGGCCGACGATGTGAATTCATCCGGCGTAACGAGGGCTACCACGACAGCGAGCCCAATTCCGACGAGTGTGGCAATCACAATCAACCAACGACGACGGGCCAGCACATACAACCCATCCAAAATGGATAGTTCTTTCGTCACAACCCCACCCTCTATTTGCGCTGGCCGCTGAATAGGAGTGTCGTACGTGAATTGATCCGGCACGGATGAACGCTCCTAATTTCTAAACGCCAGAATGATCGGAATGATCACAGTCACCGCGCTAGCAGCGATGGCGAGGGTATCGCGGAGGACATTTCCTACGTTGGCAGCATCTGCAGGTCTCTCTTCTTTCGCTGATACATAAATGACACCGCCATCATCGACAATCGGGTTCTGCGAAAACAGCCCGCGGCGCAACTTGAATACAGCACCTGAGGCCTGGGTCACAAACACGTTCTCGGCGTTATCGTTTATACCTCCCGCACGGTCGAGGTAGTAGGAGACGCGCCGTCCGGCGGCGTATTGGATAAGGCCGTCATTAGGCACGGCGCCACGAACTTCCACCGTGTTCGGACGAATAGGGATGGTCACTTGATCGCCAGGAAGTAGCGGCACGTCTGCTCGTGTCTCACCACCTAGCGACCGATCAATCTCTACGATCAACTGGCGCTCTCCCCTTATCAATTGGCCCCCGCGTGCATAAGCCCGCGGCGTCAGACCACCAGCACGGGCAATGACCTCGCTGAGGCGTTCGTTTTCGCGCAACAATGTATAGGTTCCTGGGAAGCGTACTTCACCTCGAACGGAAACTGTTTGCTGAGGGCGGAAATCCGGGTCAAGACGCACATAGATGCGATCTCTGTGATTGAGTTCGAACGTATGCTCCGTCAAAACGCGGGCACCTCCGGGCAAGCGGGAAGCAACTACGGGAGCGCCTGGCGCCAGCGGCACGGAAACGGTTTGGGCACGCAGTTCCACATCTCCCGTCGTGTCCATGCGCGTGACCTCAACCATGTCCGTGTACGCACCTTCGACGACGCCTCCCGCCTGAAGAATCACATCCTGCACCGACATGTTTTCGCCAAGTGGATAACGGCCGGGATCCTTCACAGCACCACTAATTTCAACGTATTGCTCTCGGATGACCTCCACTTCAGCCGGGTAAATACGAACTTGATCGAATGGTTCAAGCAACATCGAGCCTTCACCAGCGCCCGCTAGTACTTGCTCAAGGTCGAACGCGATAAGCTCCGGATTGCCGTCGTCCAGGCGCCGGTAGAGATCGGCACGGGGAAGGAAGACATCTGAGCGGAACTCCGGATCGAGCAGACCACCACCGACGAAGAGCAGATCGTAGAGTGTCATCCCGTCAAACAACGCGTACTCGCCGGGGTTCAGAACCTGACCCTCGATACGTACAACCCGCTCGCGTTCGAACTGGCGCTCGGAGTAGACATACAGGCTGTCTCCGGCACTCAGAGGCAAGTTTTGTGTCGGATCGTCGGCAAGGACGCGGGAAAGATCGAGAGCCACGATCTCACGGCGCAAATTCGGGCGATTTCTTACAAGGTTGGCGCGCTGCCGGTACGCATCGTCGGTCAAACCATCAGCCCGATCCAGTAGATCGCTTACCGTGCGTAGTTCGTCGCCCAACTCGAAACGGCCAGGCTGGAATACGGCGCCGTCTACAATAACCGCGTTTAGGCGACCCCGACGGGAAGATTCGGCAACATCGTCGATAGCGAATATTGTTACTCGGTCACCATCCGCCAGGCTGTACTCGGATATGCCGGTGAGCACAGAGCGTAGATCTAGATCGAGCACTTGCCGCGAGATCGTCGGATCGCGCCGCTCTGTAAATGGAATAATGCGCTCTACCTGAAAGCGCGCGACATAGGCCTCAGGCAGGAGCCAACCTGCAAAGCGAATGAGGTCTTCGAATCGTTCGTCATCTCGCATTTCGTAGATGCCAGGTCGGCTAACTGACCCATCCACGTAGGCGGTTTTTCCCCGAACCGGCACGAGAATACGGTCGCCGGATTGGAGGTTGAGTGGTTCGGGCTCGCGCCCCTCCAGCAGGTAATCGTAGGCATCAATATTGGCGATGATCCTACCACCTCGACTTACCTGAATCGAGCGAAGGCTGCCTCGTGTTGTTGGTCCGCCAACTTGATAGAGCAAATTAAAAACTCCGCCGCCTGCGCCAAGGGTATACGCTCCAGGCCGCTCAACCTCGCCTGTGACAAAGACACGAACCGGACGAAGCCGCGTTATAGAAACATCTACAAAAACAGTTTGCGGCCGTGTTATGATGCCGGCATAACGGCTGGAAAGAAACCGCTCGAAACGCCGTTGCAGATCGCCCAACGTCGTCCCTGCAACCGTCAACAAGCCCACACCAGGGACGTTGACCCGCCCTCCCCTATCAACAGCGAGTTCGTAGCTGAATTCGGCGGCCCCATACACGGCCAGCCGAATGTTGTCGCCGCCACCAACAACGTAAGCGTCATCAGCCGGCTGCATATCTGAAGGTTGCTCAAGCCCTGTTTCGGCAGCATTGCGGAAGGTGCGGTAGCCGAAGTACTCCAGACCGGAGCTCTCGTCGATGAGATCTGCGTAAGGGTTGCGCTCTTGCCGTCGTTCCTCAATCTTGTCGCGCTTTCTAATCGCCGCGAGGCTGTCTGAAACGAGCAGGCTATCGTCAGCTGCCACCAGCGAATCGGTCTGCGGCTGAAACGTGTAGATGTTCCGATCAAAAGGGGATGGCTGCGACTCGCGCTCTTCCAGAAGACGACGTAGCTCGCCAATGGCGTCCTCTGAAAAACCGAGTTCGCGTGCGGTTCGCTCTAGCGCTTGGGGAGAAGACGTATCCACGCCATATCGCTCGGCTTCCTGGAGAGCCTCCGCGGCCGTCATACCGCGCCGGTTCAGTTCCGCCTGCACCTCCGGCGACACCTGGGCTTGTGCGACAGAAGTAAATCCAACCAGAAGAATCAGCACCAGAGGCGCGATCCAGATCTTTCGTCGTACCGATCGTTCGACCGCTCCGTAATCACGCATAGAAACGCCGTGGGATGGCGTGAGGCCTTTATTCCGCTGAAAGCGTTGGAAACTAGGCCTGCGTTTCTGCCCAAGCAACCCTTTGAAGGGCTTCACCATGCGCATTGCCCCGTATTGGAGGCCCGTTGGAGGAAGAGTATTTTCGCAGACAACGATGGTCAATCACGGATTTTTCGGCCACGGCAAATAAACTACAGCGGATTTACGTGCACGAATCGCCGGCTCTGTCCTTTCGTCTCGCCTTCCTTTGCCTGGGATATATGCTGGCGCTGGTTCCCACAAGTAGCGCCCAGCTGTCCGCAAGTGCTGGCGTGGCATATCACGATCTGGAAGAAATAAGCCGATGGGGCATAAATGGCGCGGTTTACTTCCCGCTGGCTGGCCACTCTATCGACCTCGTCCCCAACTTCGAGTATTACTACGCTGGATGGAACGTTGGAGGGGATGGGCTTGCCAGTGACACGAGCAGCGTCTATGCATTCTCGGTCGACGTGCATGCCAATCTGCCTGCGCTGGCCGACCGAGCTAGAGCGTATATCGGGAGCGGCATCACGTACGTGGGCAACGGCACCGATAGTGCTTTTGGACTCAACTTGACGTCGGGCCTTCTCGTCCGCGTGGTCGGATGGAAGGTTTTCCCGTTCGGGGAGGTCACCTACCGCGTCCTCCCTGAATTCGCCAGCACGCCTACGCTGGACACCTATTTTTTTAACGGTGGCCTTCGAATCGTGTTGTAAGCAATCTGTGCCGATTTGAAGTTTTCAGATACCGCACGGTTCGGGCCTCCACTGCCGCGTATCCTCCCCGATCAGGCTCCTCCTGGGTAGGTCCATGTATGCATATCCTCTACGTTTATCAGTTCTACAACAGCCCGGATTGCAGCACGACGGCAAAGCATCACGGGGTCATTCGGTATTTAGTTGAGGAGGGACACACCGTCTCCCTGGTGACGAGCCGGACGTTTCTCGATCAACGGATCACAAACGAGTTCGAATGGCTGCCTGAAGGCGTTGACGCCGTCCACATTTCTGTGCCCTACGAAAACGAAATGGGCGTCGCCAGACGCGGGCTTGCGTTTGCGAGCTACGTCGTACGCGCACTGGTGTCGGGCGTAAAAATGGAAAAGCCTGATGTCGTGTTCGGGATTTCAACGCCACTTACGGCCGCATGGACAGCTCGACAAATTGCCCGCATCAAACGCGTGCCCTGGGTGTTCGAGGTCAAAGACCTGTGGCCCCTCGTGCCAATCGAAGTAGGTGCGATCAAGAATAAGATGGCCCAGCGCGCGCTATACAGGATGGAGCGAAAGCTGTACGAGAGCGCTGCTCACGTGGTCTCACTCTCGCCCGGAATGACCGAGTACATCGTAAAGACTGGAACACCAGAAGAGAAAGTCACCACCATTGTGAACGGAACCGACTTTTACTTGATTGACCGGCCCAATGAAGCCAGACTCGCGGCGATTAAGGCCAAGCACGGTCTCACTGGAAATAAGGTCATTCTCTACGGCGGCAAGTTCGGGCGGATGAATGACATCCCAACGCTTCTTCGCGCTGCGAAACTGCTGCAACACCGCGATGATCTCCATTTTGTGTTCATAGGGTATGGATTCCTCCAGCCGCAAGTAGACGAAGCTGCCGCGAGCCTACCTAACGTGACCACAATTCCGACGTTGGCAAAGCATCAGATGCTCGAGTGGTTTCGACTTGCCGACCTCTCGCTCGTCACGTTCATCGACGTGCCGTCGCTTGGCACGAATTCCCCTTCGAAACTTTACGATAGTCTGGGCGGAGGAACGCCTGTCGTCGTCACGAACCCTGGGTGGACAAAGGACCTCATCGAGCGCGAGGACGTTGGTTTTTACGTTCCGACAGGCAACGACGCTGAACTGGCGGCTACCATCGAACGCGCGTTTGCGGATGAAGAAGCACTTGCCGCTATGGCCGCGCGAGGACGCGCCCTCGCCGAACGCGATTTCGATCGCCGAGAGCACGTGAAGGTGCTTGAAGCGATATTGGAGGCGGCAGCCAACGGAGAATCGCCAAAGAAGCGCATCGAGGCACTGAACGATGTGCCGAATGGCTCGAAAGCGGCGAAGAGCGCCGCGGCCGTTGCCTAGGTTTTCGTCTTCCACCTCCTTAGCTCAGCGTGGTAGACGGCAGGGTCGATGAAAGCACCGTCTTTCCCAAAAAGGCCCAGTGCAAAAGCTCGGGCGTTTGTTTTTAACCGAAGCCGCCAATCCCATCCGCGCTTGAATGATTCAACCGAATCTGTGATCAGGTAACCGGCGTGGAATAGAATCTGGCGAAGGCGCCGCTTCCTCCATCCAAGTTTCTTCCAGATCAAATGGCGGTTGCGGAGGTAGTAGCAGTACTTCCAGTGCTGATCGTCGGGCCTCAGAACATAGGCTGGATCCCCAGTGAGCAGCTGCTTCAGTGGGGATTCCACGTGCTTTGAAATCGCTGGGGGCAGCAATCGGTTCACGGCCGTGCGGTTTGCCAACGCTCCCGCTAGTTGCCCGAAGGCGTGGTAGAAGCGAATCGAGAACTCGGTATCGTCACCAATAATGAACAGGCGGGCATTTGGAAGTCCTATCCGATCTATCACCGATCGATGGATGAGCGGCCCCTCGAACGTGAAGATGTCGATCCCTAGCCATCTGTCGTCACCTTCGGGACTTCTGTAGGATTGCGTCGATTCGTCGATGACAGCCTCACTTCGGGGAAACGAACCGTCAGCGTCTCGCCGCCGAGGTGTGACCACAAGCTTTCCAGAATCGTCTGCCACGCTCAGCAACTCATTCAGGCATTCCGGCTCCGGCACTACGTCGTCGTCGAGCAGCCATATCCAATCAAATCCCCGCTCATGGGCCAATCTGGTGCCCTCTGAGAAACCACCACTCGCTCCCATATTCGCGGCTAACGTGTGGACGCGAGCCTCGGGGAAATCTGTAAGGAGCATCTTCGCGGTCCCATCCGTACTCGCATTGTCCAAAACTAGAACTTCATCCGGCAACCGGGTCTGCGCCTCCAATCCCCGAAGCGCTTGGGCAAGCAGGTCCGCCCGGTTATGAGTGACTACAACTGCACAAACGCGGGGTGCCGCCATCTAACAAAACGCGAGATACTGGAGTAAAAAGTGCCACCGAAGATAGCATTTATGCGCGTGGCTCTATATTTTGAGTCATTGATATCGAGCATAGACCCGAGGAATTGCCTAGCGGCCAGTTGCCACACCAACTATTTTTTGCGCCCATCGGTTGACGTGCTCGTCATGACGACGACTCACCCGATCGGGACACGCCGCCCAAGCCTTTCTTCCCCATGGTCACCCTGTCGTCGGACTTTCAGATTAGAAAGCATTTTGTTCGCTTAGCAATTTGTACGGTCTGCGCGTTTTCGGCTCTCATCTACAGCGTTCCTGAGACCGTCGCGCAGTCACCGGATTTCGACCCTTCCTGGTACGATGCTTCGCTGACATATGTGAAGCTAAACGTGGTGGAAGATGGCATCTACGAAGTCTCGGGGAGCCAGCTTGCGTCGGCTGGGGTCAACCTTGCGGCAATTGACCCGGCAACCCTAAAGATTTTCGAGAGTGGAGAAGAGATTCCAATCTGGTTCATCGGCGACCAAGCGGCGATGGATGGCACAGATCGGGTACAGTTTGTCGGCCAACGGAATGACGGGGTAGACGAAGACTGGGCTTATTACGAAACGTTGATTCACGAGCAGCAAACCGCCGACGATGATCTGCAGAGTAGCACGAAGTACAGTCTCTTTACGGACACTCGGACGTACTGGTTGACGTGGTCCGGCGCGCCGGGCCTCCGGTATACGAATGAAGTCTTGACACCGAGTCCGGGCGCGGTGGACGTCATACGGGTGACGCAATCGTTTCAAACTGAACTGAATTTTTCACGGCACAGCGGTGACTCCGACGACAACGGCCATCCGTACTACACGCACGGCGAGGGTGACTACTGGCATACTTTCAATCAGATCTCTATTCGGAGAGATTCCGTACTGGCAGGCATTCGTTCGTCATTTTTCTCCGGCCTGACGTGGTCGTCAATGACGATCGAGGCTCGCGTAGTTCCCGCCTCGGCAGCACATCACGATGTGACACTCAAAGTGCGTCAATGGGGTGGGAACAACGGCGTTTATGTTCCCTTGGACCGGGTCGATTGGACGGGTTACCAACATCAAACGCTCTCTGCAACACTGACACAGGATCTGGTCTACACCTTCCAGGGAACCGTGTACGTAGAAGTCGTCTCCGACAATCGATTCTACGACGGTCAAACGCCCAACAAGGTCTTTACAGATTGGTTCAGGACAACCCTTCTCCGCAACCTCATCGCCCAGAACAATGTTCTCCGTTTCCCGGCGAACGGGAGTGGCAACTACAACTACATGTTGAGCGGGTTCGATTCGGGCACAATTACCGTCCTCGACCCAATCTCCGGCCAGCGCTTTTCAGGACCAGATGGAGGTAGCGGAAACTTCTCGTTTGGCGACGCCGGAAACCCTAACGGAACCTACTGGGCGACACAAAACTCGGCAATCCTGACGCCCGTATCGATTTTGGTGGATGCAGGGTCGGATCTGGCAAATCCCACCAACGCGGCAGATTACGTAATCATAACTGCGCCAGGCATGCGGGCGCATGCAGACGCTGTGGGCGCTTTCCATGCAGCAAGAGATGGATACTCGGTGCTCGTCGCGGAGACGCCAAATATCTTCGACCAGTTCGATTATGGGCGGCCGACTCCCGTCGCAATCAGGCGATTTCTCCAAACCAGCCAAACGTGGAGCACACCGCCGCGATTTGTCTTGCTATTTGGAGATGCCAGATATGCACATCCACAGCGTGAGCTTCAGTCGTGGGAAGTGCCAACGTACGGCTTTGCCTCATCCGACAACTGGTTGGTGCAGGGCCTCGGTGGCAAATACGACATGCAAGAGTTCATGGCAGTTGGCCGCGTTCCGGTCCGAAACGCCGCCGACTCGCAGATCTTCCTAAACAAACTTGAGAATTACTACGACGCCCCGTTCGCCGAATGGCAACAACGAGCTTACTACCTCACAGGAGGCACAGCGGCCGATCAAGCCGTGTTTCAGGGGCAGTCCCGCTTGTGGGCTGAAGTGGCGGCAGACGAACCAGCTGGCGTGGATACGTCGTTCTTTTTTAAGACATCGGACTCGACGCTGGACACGTCGCTCCGCGACTCTATCCGCGTGGCCGTGCAAAGGGGTTCGTCCTTGCTGAGCTACTTCGGCCACTCGTCTTCGCAAACCTGGGAGATCGTAACAGATCCGGCAAGCGAATTCAACAACCCGGATAGATTGCCCCT
>JBBKWZ010000285.1:0-23824 GCA_037969195.1 Rubricoccaceae bacterium
TCCCTGGAGAGCCTTTTACGGGAAACGCAGGCGTCACCGGACAAGAACCTCGAAGCACAAGAAGCCGCTATTTCAGACCTTCTGAATAGAAGTTGGAGGCTGGCAGAAATCTGCGAAAAGCTGGCAATGGAGCACAACTTCAAGCCACTTTACGACACACGTCGTGGGCTCTTTCTAATCGGATACAATGTGGACAGCGGGCAGGTTGACCCCAGTACGTACGACCTGCTCGCATCAGAATGCCGGGTCGCATCGCTGATTGCGATTGGAAAAGGCGACGTTTCTGCCGAACACTGGTTCCGTCTTGGCCGCCCGACAACGTTGGCCGAAGGGTACAGGGCGCTGCTCTCTTGGGGCGGAACCATGTTTGAATATCTCATGCCTGTGCTCTTCACGCGCCTTTACGACGGCACCTTGTTGGCCGAGACGGTGCGCGGAGCTATTGGCTTCCAAAAGGCTTATGGTGACCGAAAGAGTCTTCCATGGGGTATTTCGGAGAGCGCTTACAATATGCTCGACATCCACCTGACGTACCAGTATCGTGCGTTTGGAGTACCGGGCCTAGGCCTCAAACGTGGCTTGGCCGACGAATATGTCGTAGCGCCTTACGCCTCGTTCCTGGCAATGATGGTGCGGCCAGGCCGGTCGTTACGCAACCTCACCCGGCTTCGTGAGGAACGCAAGGCCTACGGACCCTACGGTTTCTATGAAGCAATCGACTTCACACGAGATCGATTGGCTGCAGATCGGGAGTTTGAGGTGATCAAGACCTACATGGCCCACCATCAAGGCATGACGCTGCTTGCGCTAGTCAATGTGCTGTGCGACGATCTCGTTCAGGAGCGATTCCATCGCGATCCTCTCGTTCGTTCGGTAGAGTTGCTCCTCCAGGAACGCGTTCCGACGGAGCTTCAATTGCTGACGCCCCACCCGGACGAACTGGAAGCCATCGAGCCAGTGGAGGCCGTCCTTCCGAAACCTGCTGTCATTCATGTGCCCGATCATGCACTCCACGACCCGGTTCCGGCAGGAATAATGCTTTCGAATGGCCACCACACTACGTTTGTGACTGCAGCCGGCGCGGGCTTCGTGCGCGTGGACGGTACAGCGCTCACTCGATGGACGCCCGATCGCACATGTGAAGACTCTGGAGTCTTCCTTTACATTCGCGATGTGGAATCCGGTCGAGCGTGGTCGGCGGCTCGACAGCCGATCAGCAACGATACGCCGGACCGCTATGAAGCGTGGTTTCACCTCAACAAGGTTGAGATTGCAAGGGTAGACGACTGGATTGAGACTTTCTCGGAGATCGTCGTTTCGCCGGAGGACAACGTTGAGTTACGACGATACACGTTCACGAACTACGGCGATGCAAACAGAACATTGGAGCTGACCAGCTATGCTGAAGTCGTGCTTGCCGATCCGGCTGCCGACGCGTCCCACCCAGCATTCTCCAAGCTATTCGTCCGTACTGAGGTCGATATGACGCGGCGCACATTACTCGCGAATCGGCGCGCGCGAGAGTCGGGGGCGACGCATCCGTGGCTCTTCCACACGCTTTGCGGCCACATAGACGACGGCGCGGCCATCGAGTACGAAACGGATCGCATGCAGTTTATCGGACGAAATCGTTCGCTCGCGAATCCTGCGGCACTGGACAACGGCACTGGTCTGTCGGGTACAACGGGGTCCGTTCTCGATCCGATCCTGAGTCTTCGCAGACGGATCTCGCTCAAGCCGAAAGAGCGCGTGACAGTGACTTTCGCTCTCGGATCAGCCCCAACTCGCAACGAGGCTCTTCGCCTATCCGACCGCTACGTGCATTCGGACGCGGCACAGCGCGCTTCGGAGTTGGCCCAAGTCTACGGACAAGTCGAGCTGCCTCATTGTGGCCTCAGCAGCGAGCGAGCGCTTTATTTCCAACAAATGGCCACGGCGCTTTTGTACAATGCGCCTGCCCTCCGCGCTCCGGAGCGTGTGCTGTACCGAAACCGCCGCTCGCAGTCGGGTTTGTGGGCCTACGGTATTTCTGGCGACTTACCGGTCGTCGTCCTTCGGGTCGGGCGGGTTGACGAGATCGAAGTGGTCAAGCTGCTCTTGCAGGCACACGCCTACTGGAGGCTTAAAGGCTTCGAGGTGGATCTGGTGATTCTCAACGAACATCCGCCCTCGTACGTGGATGAAGTTCAGAAGATGGTGCAGCAAGCTGTCGAGACCTCGGCATCACGGGGATATATCGACCAACGCGGCGGAGTCTTTGTTCGCCGGGTTGAAGGCATGCCCGCGGAAGATCTGACGTTAATTCTAACAGTGGCCGGGCTCGTTGTTGATGGAGCTCTTCCAGATCTCTCCATCTCGAAATCTGAAACTGCTTCCAGGCCTGAATTGCCCTATGCAAGAGCGGCACTCACACGTGAAGAACGCCCGTCGGTGAGAATGATGCTGCTTCCGTCTCGAATACTGGCTGAAACACCAAGCCAAACGGCAAGGCCCGCCGGCTCCGAAAACGGTTCCATCACTGAGTTCTCGTCTGAGGATCTGCAATTCTTCAACGGTTTTGGTGGCTTTGCCGAAGATGGTCGAGAGTACGTCATTCGCCTACGTGGTGGAACTGCACCGACGGGCACACCGCTTCCGTGGACCAACGTTATCGCGAACGAGTCATTCGGTTTTCTTGCGACCGAGAGTGGAACAGGCATGACGTGGCAGGGCAACAGCCAGATGAACAAGTTGACGCCATGGAGTAACGATCCCGTTGTCGACTCCCCGGGCGAGGCGATCTGGATCCGCGATGAAGACGATGGAATTTTCTGGAGCCCAACGCCGCAGCCAACTCCTGGGCCAGGCGCTTACGAAGTCCACCATGGCTGGGGTTATTCCGGATACCGCCACGAGAGCTTTGGCATTGCTGCTGAGACGTTGCTTTTTGCGCCGACGACGGACCCGGTAAAGGTTATTCGCGTCCGCCTGACCAACATGAGTGATCGCCCTCGTCGACTGTCCGTGTTCCGCTATCAGGCCTGGGTCATGTCCAACAGACGGGAGAACGGAATGCGATTCGTGGTTGTCCAACCCGATCTCGGATCAGGTGCACTCTTCGCTTGGAACCGCTACAACGCCGTCTACAAGAACTCCGTCGCGTTTGCGGATGCGGCACGCGTAGGCGCCGAAGACCCCTCAGCGGGCATCTCGTATACCGCAGATAGGACGGCCTTTCTCGGCCGCCTGGGCACGACAGCGAACCCGGCTGCCCTCCGTCGTGAATCGAGACTCGGCGGCGAAACCGGAGCCGGTCTTGACCCATGCGCTGCATTTCAAGTACCAGTCACGCTTGAGCCTGGCGAGACGGCCGAGGTCGTGTTCCTGATGGGGCAAGCGTCAACGCGCGAAGGTGCTCGCGCGCTTATCCGGCAATACCGCGACCACACCTCTGTCATGGAGTCGCTGGGTCAAGTAAACTCGTTCTGGCAGAAGACGTTGGGAACGATTCAGATTAAGACGCCGGTACCCGCGCTCGACCTTTTGGTCAACGGCTGGCTCCTCTATCAAAACCTGGGATGCCGCCTCTGGGGGCGCTCAGCATTCTATCAGAGCGGAGGCGCTTTCGGCTTTCGTGATCAAATTCAAGACGCGCTGGCACTCCTGTTTACCCGACCGGATCTCGCCCGAAAGCAGATTCTGACGCATGCAGCACAGCAATTCGTTGAGGGCGACGTGTTGCATTGGTGGCACCCCGAAGTTGGGGCGGGTATCCGTACGCGCTTCTCTGATGACCTGCTTTGGCTACCATATGCCATGGCAACCTACGTCCAGACAACTGGCGACACTGCCATTCTGGACGAAGACGTACAGTTCATTTCCGCCCGTTCGCTAGAAGACGGAGAATACGAGGTCTACCTCACCCCCGAGATCGCCGACGAATCGGGAACTCTCTTCGAACACGCCTGTCGGGCGATCGATATTTCTCTGACGACTGGTGCGCATGGTCTACCGCTCATGGGTTCGGGCGACTGGAACGACGGCATGAACCGTGTTGGCGAAGGAGGCATGGGCGAGTCCGTCTGGCTTGGTTTTTTCCTGTACGACATCCTCGGTGCCGTTATTCCCATCGCACGCGTGCGAGGTGAAGTAGAACGTGTCGCGCGATATCAATCGCATCTGCTAGATCTTCAGGTCTCCCTCAACGAGGCAGGTTGGGATGGCGAGTGGTTCCGACGTGCCTTCTATGACGACGGCACGCCTCTCGGCTCGTCACAAAACGAAGAGTGTCGCATAGATGCGATCGCGCAAGCATGGTCTGTTATTTCTGGCGCCGGCGATCTCGAAAAAACCGAGCAAGCCCTAGAATCTGCATGGCGGCACCTTGTGGACGAGGAGGCCGGGATTATCCGCCTGCTGACGCCGCCTTTCGACCGAACTGAACACGACCCCGGCTATATCAAAGGGTACCTGCCAGGCGTTCGTGAAAATGGCGGCCAGTACACCCATGGCATTCTTTGGCTAATTCGGGCCTTCGCGGAGCGCGGCCATACTTCGCGCGCTATGCGGTTGTTGGAAATGATCCTCCCCAGCACGCGAACGAATTCCAGAGAACGTGCTGACCGCTTCATGACGGAGCCCTATGCTGTGGCGGCAGATGTGTATGGTGCGCCGCCGCACGACGGGCGCGGTGGTTGGACTTGGTACACAGGTGCAGCAGGGTGGATGTACCGTGTGGCAGTCGAGACAATCCTTGGCTTTGGTGTGGAGAACGGCGACACCCTTGTGCTCAATCCACGGGTCCCGGCAGATTGGCCAACATGTTCAATTCGGTACCGCCATAAAGCGTCTATCTACCACATCGAAATACAAAATCCTGACGCAATTGAAAGCCGCGTCCGGTTCGCGACGCTAAATGGCGAGCCACTAACTGTTGACGACGGAATCGTACGGGTACCCTTCAGCACCGATGAGGGCGAACACCGAGTGCAAATCACGCTTGGTGATGGTTCCTGGATGGGTTCGGGGATCACATCGGTTGACGGCCGGAAGGATGATAATCCTCGTGAACAAAAATTCCGGCAGGACTAAACTTTATGGCGAGCAAGTGCGCACAGCATGCTTTGCCTCCTCCTTTCTAGCTCTTGGCTTGGGAAACGGATCGGCGCCATGAACTGAAAGAACGCGTCGTCTAATTCGCAACCGGCACATCCCTGCAACGGATTATCCCACCGCCTTTGAGAACGTGGTGGGATTGGCTGCAAAGCCCGGCCTACACTCTCCAGCCTACAAAAAGCAAAGCAGGCCCGTAATAACGGTCCCGCTGGCTTGCGAGAGGCCTTTTTAGCCTCTCGCACTGTACCGCGTACGGGATTTGAACCCGTGTTACCGCCGTGAAAGGGCGGCGTCCTAAACCCCTAGACGAACGCGGCATGTTTGCGTCCTAAGACGCAGGGAGACTGGTGGGGATTGAACCCACGACCTCCAGGACCACAACCTGGCGCTCTAACCAACTGAGCTACAGCCTCCGTGTATATGGACCGCCAATTTAAGCCAACACGCGGCAGGGCATTCCGCGAATGCCGGTGAAGAATTTGGAGAGCCGAGGCTATCGAATGACTGCGATCTTGCCATGCGCGGTTCCCTGCCCGTCGCCGGCGATAGCAGAAACGAGGTAGACTCCGGACGACACGAGGTCGCCCGTCCGATCGTCGCGGCCGTCCCACCGGATCGATCCGCCGCGGCCGACGAGCGTTGAAATGAGTCGCCCATCGAGAGTTGTTATTCGAATGTCGGTTTGCTCTACAAGACCCGAAATCAGGACACCACGCGGGTGGACATCCGGCCTGTAAGGGCTGGGTGCAACAGCTAGATCCTGCACGTCCGAAACTGCCGCAGTGGCCTCGCCATCATAACTCATCAATCCAACATCTGTGGCGATATAGACACGCCCGGTCTGCCCGTCAATCGCAATGCCGACGATGTTGTTGGAGAAAAGAGGCGAATTCTCCTTCGTGAGCTGCAGCAGGACCTCATCGCCTTCAGCATTGAGGAGCCAAGCACCCGTCGACGATGCAATCCACTTTTGATCGGCAGGGTCAATCGCAATGTCGGAGATGTCGAGATCCCGAAGAAGGAACGAGGTTCCATCGGCAGTCAGCGCCCATTGAGGCACGATCAGTGCCGGATCTCCGCCAAAGGCGGAGCCGACAGAAAAGATGGTGGCTAAACCGCGTTCCGTTCCGAGCCACAATCGATTTTCACTATCGAACGCCATAGCCCTGACGCTTTCATGCGGAAGCCCAGTACCTGAAACACCGACGGCATCAATGTGAATAGCCTGATCATCCGACGATGCCAACGGATCAGATCCTGTTGAAACCGCAAGGATCCCCCTCCCTCCGGCTGTTGTGGATTGCAGACCCTCAATCCACTTTTGACTGAAAGAGTCTATGATGATGCGACCGAAGTCGACCGTTGTAGGGGCGCCGGAGGGATAAGAAAGCGCCGTCCACGTACCGTCTGGAGTGAGAACATGCCAAGGTTGCGCGGAACCAACATTTGTGACCCAGAGCCTTCCTTGATCGTCCGAAACCGCGTCCTTTACCCGTATAAAATCAGAGTTCCCTCCACCTGCGTCGGATTCAAGCGTTGAGTTGTCGGCGCGAAACGTCGTGACGTCACCATTTGGTTTAATCTGTGTCAGGCCGTCTCCATCCGAACCAGCATACAGCGTACCATCGGCAGTCACATGCGCGCTATTGTATTCCTGGGAGGCCATGTCAAGCGATGGGTCATTACCCGAGAACGTCGTCCAGCCTTCCGAATTGAGGCGGCTAATTCCGGCAAACGCACCTGGCCGTTTGTGCGATACCCACAGCGTTCCATCGAGACCAACATCCAGACCGGCGACTTGATTGAGTAGCGGTCCTGATGGGATAACCAACTGGTCTGGGGCGATATCAACATTACCCGACGACGCCACGAGAGGCGGCAATCGAGCAAGCCCTCCGTTCGAATCGCCAACCCAGACGGTTCCGTCAGGTGCTATCGTTGCCGCCGTTAGACTGGTGAAGCCGTCAATTGTGAAGAAGGACAAACCAACATTTGGCTGCCTTATGTGCAGGCTGAACTGCGCCACGCCAAAGAGCCTTTCTTCATCCGCAACAAGGCCAACGAATGGACGCGTCGTAAAAAACACGCTGTTCCAGCTCCCATCCGATTGCCGAACGTACGTGTCATCCGAACACGCGTGGACATTGCCCTCAAACTCTATCAACCCCGTCACTTCCGTCGGGCCTAGTTCATTCACCGTCCAAGAAGAGGCCTGCTGGAGGTTAGGGTTGCTCAGGGGCGCATGTACGACCCCGTCAACCGTCGCAACCCAAATGGCGTTTGTACCATCGGGTAAGGGCGCAACCAGTGCATCATTAGTCGAGATTGCTGGTTCGAGAGAACCGAACCGCGAATACGTGTCGCGAACTTCGTTCTCTACGGGGTCGAAAACCACGACGCCGAAAGCGGTCGAGACATACATAGAGTCGCCGAAGATCCGTAATCGGTTGATCGTCCGATCAATGAACTGATCGGCGCGCACGATATCGAAGAAAGACTCAACGCTTCCCGTTTCTACATCAATTCGGTCGATGACGCCCTCACCATATCCGATCCAAACGGCATTGCGGCGCTCATCGTAGACCAACGCTTTTATGTCCACGCCGAATAACCCCTCTACGGGCGTGAATTTTGTGATCTCGCCACTCTCCGGCTGATACGAGAACACGCCACCGGATGTGGCTGCCCAAACGGCGTCTGCTGTCGAATCCAAGGCCCGGATAGATTGGAGCGAGGGATACGCACGCCAAGTGCCGGGTTGGGCAGTCGATGTGTCCGCCAGCGCCAACGCGGCGCAACAAAAAAGCGCAATACTCGAACCTAGCCGAACGAGGGAAAGCAGGGGTGTTCGCATAGACGCAGGGTGCCCAGACACGGAGTCCGGATATTCATTAACGTACAGGGCGTAGCGAACTGGTCGTGCTTGCTTTCAGGATTGCGTTGTGGAGCCTAATCTACGCGAAGTTGCCGAAGGAGGTTAGCCATTTCTAAAGCCCCGGCGGCCGCCTCCGCACCCTTGTTGCTCGAATCAGATCCGGCCCGCTCGATGGCTTGTTCGATTGAATCAACAGTTAGCACGCCAAAAAGCACGGGCACGCCTGTATCCAGCATCGCTCTCTGAACACCATCTGTTGCCCCTCCGGAAACGTACTCGAAGTGAGGTGTACCTCCCCTTACGACCGCTCCGACACAGATCACCGCCGCATATCGACCCGTCGCCGCCATGTTTTTTGCCACGAGTGGAATCTCAAACGCGCCGGGACACCACGCCACGTCAACGGCGTCCTCCTCAACGCCATGTTGGGCGAGCGTCGACTTTGCCCCTGCGAGTAGTCGGCGCGTAATCATCTCATTGAATCGGCTGGCAACAATAGCGAAACGAGCAGCAGGCGGCGCATCAAGCGTCCCTTCGAAGGTGGGCATGGCGTGGTTTTGAATGGAGGACGCAAGTTACGGGCTGGTTCGAGCGGATGGGATCGGACCCGAGCACACCGGTTCACGTGTGCATTACGGCAGCGTCTCTGCGCGCGAAGTAGTTTTATCACGAGCTCTCCGCACCATGATTCTCATCATTGACAACTACGACTCTTTTACCTATAACCTCGTTCATTTGATCGAGGTGGAAGAACCGGAATTCGTCGTGATGAGGAATGACGCACTCACGGTTGAATCCATTCGCGCGATGGCACCTCACGGCATTCTTCTATCGCCGGGTCCAGGTCGGCCTGCCGACGCGGGGATTTGCGAAGTAGTGATTCGGGACCTCGGCAGCTCCATCCCTATCCTCGGAGTCTGCCTTGGTCATCAAGCAATAGGAGAAGCGTTTGGCGGGCGGATCGTCCAAGCCCCAACATTGATGCATGGTAAGACGAGCCGCATCCGACACGACGGAAGGGGTGTCTTCGACTGTGTTACGCAGGATTTTGTGGCAACGCGCTACCATTCTCTGGTCGTGGAACGCAACTCACTACCCGCCCAATTCGAAGTCAGCGCCGAAACTATCGACGGTGTGATCATGGGACTCCGCCACCGCGAGCTTCCGATAGAAGGTGTCCAGTTTCACCCCGAGAGCATTCTTTCTACAGAAGGCCCAAGAATCGTTGGTAACTGGGTGCGATCTTGCCACGCTTCCGTTTTTCCCATCTGATCTTTTCGTAGTTGGCAACGCTCATCAAGATCTGCGGCATCACGCGTCTCGAAGATGCTCGGTACGCGTCCGCCGTTGGCGCCGATTACATCGGTTTTATCCAGAAGCCAGGCGATATACGTGAGGCCGACTCTTCGACCGCGCGTGAAATCATTGATTGGGTCGTTGGCCCAAAACCAGTCGGAGTTTTTGAAAATCGATCCGCCGAGGAAGTTCTGGCTTCGTGTTCAGATGTCGGCTTCACGCATGCCCAACTTGATGGGCACGAATCACCGGATGACACCGAAGCCATCCAGGCTGGTGGAATTGGGGTGATCAAATCGTTTCGCGTAAAGCACGACGCATCGTCGGAGCAACTGCGTAGCCTCTTTCTCACCTACACTGGCGCAGCCGACTATTTGCGCTTGGACGTCTCCGAAACCAGCCTTTTAGGCGGCGACGGAGAGAGCCTGAGCTGGCGGCTAATCCGCGAATTGTCGTCGGAGTTCAAACTCTTCCTCTCGGGCAATGTCACGCCAACAAACGTAGAGCATATTGTGTCCGCCATGCGCCCCTTTGCCGTTGATGCCTCCGAGTCCGTGGAAGAGGTGCCGGGCGTCAAGGACTTTGGCAAGCTCGGAGACTTATTCGACGTTTGGCATACGCTGACGCCGGAGACGATATAATACCAGTGCTGGTTCGTTACAGAGAGGGAAACTCTGTCCACCTTCGCTGCTCTTCTTATTGACAACGATCTTATTCCCCACGCCTTCATCTCGGATGTTCATGTTCCGCCCTTCCGCGTTTGCTCTCGTTGGTCTGCTCTTTTTTGCAGCGTGTGAGGATCCAAAGCCGCGCAAGCCAAATGCCGTCGGCGACCCAGGCGAGATCGTTGTCGTGGCTGATTCAATGACGTGGGAGGGCCCCGTTGGTGAGGCTATCCGCGCCACGCTCGGCGCTTCAGTTGCCCCACCACTCGGCGGATTAGCAGATTTCCGACTCACGCGGCAGGACTTGACCAACGAAGCTTTCCGCTTTTTGCGAAGTAATAAGAACATCATTTTCGCCGCAGGACTGGACGATACATCGGCCGTGGCCCGCTTCCTTGAAGCCCGTCTCGATTCATCGGGCGCCGCCATGATTAGGGAAGGACGAGGCACCTCGGTTATTCCACGCAATGACATCTGGGCTCAGGGACAGGTTGTGGTAATGGCTGCTGCCGCCAACGACATTGCTCTCGCTGAGGCCATACGCGCTCGAGCCGACACACTTCGGCAAGCGTTTACGGCGCAGGCACTCAGATACACGGAAATCGACATGTTCGACAGAGCACGGCAACGCGGAATGGAGGACAGCCTCTTGCTCCGACATGGTTTCGCCGTCAATATTCAGCACGACTATTTCCTCTCACAAGACACTACCCTCTCGGTTGATGGCCGTGCTGGCCACTTCGTTCGGTTGCGCCGCGTGCTCTCCGATACTTGGCGAGATTTCTTTGTTTACTACGAAGACCTTCCAACGGGCGAGATAGACGACGCCCACGTAGAGCAGGTGACCGATGTCGCGCTGGAGACCTTCATTCTTGGCCAGTACGACTCTTCCTTCGTTGCGGTTGACCGACTGCGCCCAATTCGGGCCGACACGGTCCTAATTGGGGATCGTGCAGCCACGCAAACGCGCGGCCTTTGGCGAATGCGCGGCGACCTCATGGGCGGGCCGTTTGTCCGTTACACATTCTACGACGCCGGACAGCAGCGCCTCTACATCTACTTTGGGATGATTTACGCTCCGCAACATCGATTCCGCGGTATGAAACGAGAGTTCTTACGGCAGATCGAAGTCATCGCAAGGACCTTTCGAACGCAGGCGGACGCCTAGTGAACGGCGTAGCTTTCGGCCCCTCGAACGACGTTCCCCAATGAAAAAACGACTGCTCGATATCGCCCATGCACGCAGCGGCGACAAAGGTGACGCGGTAAATGTTGGCTTAATTGCCCGCAAGCCAGCCTTCTACAATTTCTTGCGCGAAGCAATCACGACGGATCTCG
The DNA here is from genome assembly GCA_037969195.1 of Rubricoccaceae bacterium. Classification (GTDB taxonomy): domain Bacteria; phylum Bacteroidota; class Rhodothermia; order Rhodothermales; family Rubricoccaceae; genus JAHEJB01. The sequence goes on from JBBKWZ010000285.1 coordinate 11,269, forward strand.
TGCGGGATCACTTCGGCCCGATGGTAAAAGGCAAGGTGGAACGGTTCGAACTCCCCAACCTGTCGGCGCTCAACTTCCTGTTGCATGAAGCGCTGGGAGGTGGCGGAACTGTATCGCTGAAGCTTGACGCCCAGGGAAAAACCTACGCCGCGCACCTCCTCCGCTTGGAGATAGAAGTGCCAGATGCCCTGTTGGAATCAGCCTGAGTTTTGATGACTGCACGATACGTTGTTCTTGCGTGCGCGGCTTGCCTGGCCATCGTTGCGGTCGGTTGTTCTGTTGAGGAAACCGATCCAGAGAACATCGTTGTCGACAGCCTGGATGCCGATCTCATCGTTGACCTCCATTTGGCAAGCGCAAGAGCAGAGGTGACGGGCGAACCCGCCGACAGCCTGCAGAACGAGGTACTGGCAGCGCACCACATCGACTCCCTTGCGTTAGGAGACCTGCATGCGGAGTACGCAAACCAACCTTTGGAGGCGGTCGCGCTTTATGAGCGAGCGCTTGAGCAGCTCTCCGCCGAAAAACAAGGCCGGTAAAGACTGCGAGAAAGCGGCGAACGGGTTGGGAATGGTCTGTGGAAATGTGGAGTTTATTCCGTTCACTTCTGCGTGAAGGCGAAGCAAAAGCATGCACATCCAGATATTCACTGCCGGCGGCACCATTGATAAGGTGTACTTCGATGCCAAGAGTGAATATGCGGTTGGGGACCCTCAGATTGCAGACATCCTGCAAACAGCCGCGGTTGGGTTCGCCTTCACTTGTGAGGTGCTCACCCAAAAGGACAGCCTGGATATCTCAGACACGGACCGCGAGTACATCGCCGAACGCATTGCAGCCTCCGACTGCGAACGGATTATCCTCACCCATGGCACCGACACTATGGTAGAGACGGCCAAATTTGTCGAGGCAAGGCTTGGCGCCAATCCGAACAAGACCGTTGTACTTGTAGGATCACTTGCACCGGCGCGTTTCAAGAATTCGGATGCCGAATTCAATATCGGTTTCGCGGTCGCCGCGGTTCAAACCTTACCCAAGGGCGTGCACGTTACCATGAATGGTCAGTCGTTCATTCCGCACGGAGTGCGTAAGAACCGTGACGAGAACCGTTTTGAAACACTTTAGCGGACTCTGTTTGTTTCTAAAGGAGCAGCAGGAACACCCTTTCGCTCGGCCCTGTTAATTTCTTAGCTTCATACGCTTTACTCACGCCACATCCCTTTCACCATGATTTCGATACGCTACACGCTCCTGTTCGTCTCTCTCCTTGTAGCGACTCCGTTCGCAATGGCGCAAGGTTTTACCGCATGCGAAAGCGGATCCGCTGGCGGATATGCGTGTGATAGCATTGACCTTAACCAGAGAATGTCGTTGGGCGAGATGAATGCCAGCTACGCAAACGACATTTGGGGTTGGACTGACCCTTCCAATGGAAACGAATACGCACTTGTGGGCCTTAGCGATGGCACAGCCTTCGTCGACATCTCAGATCCGAACGCTCCTGTAAATCTGGGCAAACTGCCAACCGCAACGTCATCCTCCACGTGGCGCGACATCAAAGTCTATCAGAACTATGCGTTCGTGGTCAGCGAGGCGTCGAGCCACGGGATGCAGGTATTCGATCTGACGAGACTGCGGTCGGTACCCAGCCCGCCTCAGACCTTCACAGCTGACGCGAACTACAACGGTGTTTCTGGTAATCAGCCAGGAGGCTCGCACAATATTGCTATTAACGAAGACTCTGGATTTGCCTACTTGGTTGGTTCGAATGACTGCGCAGGTGGCCTGCACATGGTGAATATCCAGAATCCGACGAGCCCAACGTTCGCCGGCTGCTTCTCCAATGATGGCTACACCCACGATGCACAATGTGTGAACTACATCGGACCGGATGCCGACTACGCGGGGAGCGAAGTCTGCGTTGCCTTGAACGAAGACACCGTTACAATCGTCGATGTGACGAACAAAGCAACGCCTGTATTGATTTCAAGGGGACTGTATCCATCTCCAGGCTATACGCACCAAGGCTGGTTCACGGACGACCAGCGCTTCTTCCTCGTCGACGATGAGTTAGATCATTCCGCTTCGCCGACGACGCGCACGATCATTATGGATCTGGAGGATCTCGATAATCCGGCGTTCGATTTCTTTCACTTTGGTCCCAATGATGCCCGCGATCACAATCTGTACGTTCGCGGTGACTACGCCTTTCTTAGCAATTATGCTGGCGGCCTCCGCGTCGTCGACATCTCTACTATCGAAAGTGGCTTTGTGACTGACGCCGGATCCTTCGACACTTACCAGGCAAACGACGACTACAATTTTGAAGGGCAGTGGAGCAATTACCCCTTCTTCCCAAGCGGAACCATCGTCTCATCCGATCAGAGCGGAGGCCTTTTCATCCTGAAAACGACATTTCCGATAACGACGGATTCTGCCGCGCCAGTTGAACTCCCGGGTGAAAGCGGCTACTCCCTGTCTTCCGCCTATCCAAACCCGTTTGCGGATGGTACACGACTTACGCTTTCGATGTTGGAAGCGCAAAACGTTACCGTTGAAGTCCTAGACATTTCTGGTCGCCGTGTAGTGACCGTTTTCGAGGGCGCTGTCGCCGGAGGAACGCCGCTGGCACTAAACGTTGAAGCTTCTGACCTCCCCGCTGGCCTGTACCTCGTTCGTGTTTCCGGCGAGCGCTTCACCGCCACCCGCCGAATTTCACTCGTTCGGTAACACACATTGGTCAACTTCATGATGCGCAAAATTCTCTTTGCCTTGTCCGTGGCTGTGTTTTGCGCGCCGGCATCGTCCTCGCAGTCCGTTGTTGCCTGCGTTGGCGGAATGGCGGGGAGCTTTCCTTGCGACGACATAAACATGTCCTCCAACCTGCCCTTGTCCACGTTCGGGGCTTCCGTCGGGGCGGACATTTGGGGTTGGACAGACCCGCTTACGGGCAATGAATACGCGTTGCCAGCCTTTCAGGAAGGTACAGGATTCGTGGATATCACGGATCCCGTAAATCCCGTTTACCTCGGTTTCCTCCCAACAGAGACGTTCGCAACCACGTGGCGGGATGTGAAGACCTACAACAACTATGCATTCATCGTCGCCGACAACGCGGGCGCGCATGGTATGCAGATTTTCGATCTGACTCGCCTGCGGAGCGTGGGAAGCCCTCCAGAGACCTTCTCGGCAGACGCTGTCTACAATGGCGTGACAGGTAATCGGCCGAACAATGCCCACAACATTGCCATTAATGAAGAGACAGGATTTGCCTACCTGATCTTACCGGAGGATTGCAATGGAAGCCTGCACATGGTCAACATCCAAAATCCAACTAGCCCCACATTTGCTGGTTGTTTTGGCGCAGACGGCACGACACATGATGCTCAGTGCGTCACGTACACGGGGCCGGATACCGATTACACGGGGCACGAAATCTGTGTTGGCGCACAGGGTACGTTCGACTCCACCAGCCACATTGTGATTGTGGACGTAACGGACAAGAACAGCCCAACGCAACTCGGCTCAGGATTTTACACGGATGCCACCTACGCACATCAGGGCTGGTTTACGGAGGACCAACACTATTTCCTTTTGGGGGACGAGATCGACGACGGCGCGTCGGCGACGACCCGAACGATGGTCTTTGATATGAGCGACCTGGAAAATCCTGTGCTGGATTTTTACTATTACGGTCCAATCGAAACCACGGATCATAACCTTTACATCCGCGGACGCTATGCATTTCAGAGCAATTACGAAGGCGGCCTTCGGGTAGTTGACATCACGGACATCGAAAGCGGCACGCTGACTGAAATCGCTCACTTCGACACCTACCCAACGAATAACAGCGAATCGTACAGCGGACAATGGAGCAACTATCCATACTTCGAAAGTGGCAACATCATTGCGAATGACCGGCAGTTTGGCCTTTTCGTGTTGACACCGAATTTCCCAATCGGGACGAGCAATGAAGTGGTGGAGGTACCCGGCGAATCGGGGTTCGTGCTGAGTAGTGCCTATCCCAACCCGTTCACTGAAAGCACACGCGTTGCCATCACGGTTGATACCGATCAACATATCCAGGCAGAATTGCTGGATGTCACGGGTCGTCGTGTTGCGCTCATCTTTGACGGATCAGCACGAGCCGGAACAGCTGTCGATATGAACCTCACGGCGGACAACCTTCCATCTGGCCTCTACCTCGTACGAGTACACGGGGAACACTTTTCTGCAACCCAACGCGTTTCTCTCGTACGCTAAAGCTTCCATCTACCTTTTGAACATTTTGAGGACAACTATGTCGCCCCTTTCCCGCTTCGCTCTGCTAGCTCTGACTGGCGTGATGCTCACAATTACGGCGCCGGTCGCCTTGGCTCAACCGATTCCGTGTTCGGATGGGATGGCTGGTGAATATCCCTGCACCGACATGGACTTGTACGCCCGAGTTCCGGTTGCCGATTTTGGATCGAGCTCCGGAAATGATATCTGGGGATGGACTGACCCTCAGTCGGGTAAAGAGTATGCCATCATGGGTCTCCGCGACGGCGCCGGTATGGTTGATGTGACCGATCCAGCGAACCCGCTAATCCTGGGCAAGATTCCTACGTCCACCGAACCCTCCGTGTGGCGCGATATAAAGGTGTACAACAATTACGCCTTCATCGTATCCGAAGCGCCCGGGCATGGAATGCAGGTTTATGATTTGACGCAGCTTAGAGGCCTTTCCGCCGACGCAGCCCGCGTTATAGAAGCGGACATGACATGGACTGGGCCAACAACTCAGCCCTTAGGAAGTGCGCACAACATCGTGATGAACGAGGACACTGGATTCGCGTACGCCGTCGGTGCCAGCGAATGCGCGGGTGGGCTCTACGCCATTAATGTGCATGACCCAATGAATCCCGTTTTTGAAGGATGCTTTGACGAGGACGGTTATACGCACGACGCCCAGTGCGTGACCTATCACGGTCCGGATTCAAGCTATACCGGCCACGAAATCTGTGTCAACTCCAACGAAGACACGATCACTGTTGTCGACGTAACGGACAAATCCAACCCAGTCATGCTCGGCAAAGGCGAGTACCCGACGCCCGGCTATACCCACCAGGGATGGTTCACTGAGGACCATCGGTATTTCATGGCGGACGATGAATTGGACGAGATTCAGGGCTTCGTGTCCAATACCCGCACTCTGATCTTTGACCTCGCCGATCTTGATGCGCCGGACCTTATCGGCATCCACAACTCAGAGAACACGTCCGCCGACCACAATATGTACGTCGTTGGAAACACCTTGTACCAGGCGAATTACACGTCCGGCCTTCGCGTTCTTGACATAAGCAATATTGCCAATGGCGAGATGACGAACACGTCGGCGTTTGACATCTACCCCGAAACCGACGCGGCCCAGTTTAATGGTGCGTGGAGTGTGTACCCATACTTCGAAAGCGGTACGGTCGTGATTAGTGGGGTTGAGGGCGGACTCTTCGTCGTTCGTCCGAGTAGTTCAGAATCCATGTCACTCGCTTCTTTCAACGCAAATGAGAACGATGGCGCAGCGACTGTGACGTGGGCACCTGCGGGGTCGACATCGGCCCCTTACACCGTTCAGGCTCGCCATGAGGACGGCGGCTTCATGAACGTCGGTCGCATTGGTGCAAATGGCCCCTACCGGTTAAGCCTGTCGGCACTCTCACCGGGCACGCACGAGTTCCGGCTTGTACAGTACGTGGGTGGGACGATCAGAATTAGCGACGCTGTTTCCGTTGACGTGGATGCGCCTCGCGTCTTCCGCCTCTCTGATACCTACTCAGACGAGGAAACCGGAACGACTCGGATTGCGCTGACTGTTGCCGAAGAGCAGACGGTGCAGTTGGACTTGATGGACGCGTCTGGCAATCTGGTCAAAACCATCTTCAACGACACGCTGGAAGCCAACAAGGCTCGTTCGTTTGAGGTTGCGGGACCGGGCCTGAATTCCGGTCGCTACACGCTGCATGTGTCGGGCGATGGCTTCGACGAAACAGTGAGCCTCTCGCGTTAAACGACTTCCGAACTAGACCAAGTAAGGTCGCGGGAGGCTTCTCTCGTGCCCTTTTCGTTTCCGCAGCATTTCTGGACCACCAGAATTGTGATTTACTGACGGCGCGATGTTGGACGCCTTAATCCGTTCCGCAAAACCGCACTCCTTTTGGCGTCAGGGCGAGCCCATCATTCAGTGGATCAACGACATCGAGGTACCCTTCGTTGACCAGCCAGTCTCCTAGGCTGTCTCGGCGAAAGCCCGAGATATTGCTTTCGACGAGCCAGGAATCCCGCCCATCCCCATCTCTGACGTGTTGAAGGATTCGACGCAGGAGATTCTCGTCTTTGGGAGTGACCAAAACAGGTCGGTGGCGACCAAGACACACATCGCAGTTGCCGCATCGGGGAGTAAATCGTTCGCCGAAGTACGCCAACAAAAACTGTCGTCTGCACGTCAACGACTGGCTGTAGCGAATCACCTCGTCCAATTGAACAAGCGCCCGGCGCCGCGCTCCCCCGAGCGACGTTGCGTCAAGACTAACCCGTTCCGTGCGAGGACCATTAAACATCAAACGCAATCCGGAGGCCGGAGCAAGCACCCGGAGTAGATCCCTCTCAGCGAGGAATCGAAGGCCATCCAGAACGCGTGCCTCTTCCATCTCAGCGTGTTTCGCCAACATCGTCAAATCAACATCGACCCATTTCGAGTACGCGTCTGGAGGCAACTGGCGGCGCACAACATCGACAAACTCGGCAAGGGATTTACTTTGCTCCGCGATCTGTTCGGAGTAGGCGCGAAGCAAATCTGGTGCACCTAGCATACGTACTAGCACTCTGTTCTTTGTCGATGGCACCGTCTGCCAAACGCCGTCGGATGCCAGCCGTTGGATTGAGGCACGAACCGTCACGGGCGTGGTCTTGGCGACCCGCGCTACGGCTCCCACGTCCACCGAAACGGGCCCCTCGGGCTCGCTCCCAATGGGAATTTGGCCGACGTTTCCAACCGCGGCATACACTGCCTGCACGGTAGACGCATCCGGGTGGCCTTCTTCCGCGAACGCCCGCGGAAGATCATCGTCTCCTTGTGTGATGAGTAGAACAGCGTGCGCACGTTCGCCATCTCGTCCACCTCTACCCGCTTCCTGGTAGTAGGCTTCTAAAGTCGGTGGAAGAGCAACGTGGGCAACTACGCGCACGTTTGGTTTGTCGATGCCCATCCCGAACGCGCTGGTTGCCGTGATGTATTGAGTTTCCCCATTCAGCCAGCGCCGTTGCACTGAGGAACGCGTTTCAGCGTCTAGACCCGCGTGGTAAGGCTCTGCAGAAATACCTTCCTCACCCAGCACTTCTGCCCAAAACTTGGCTCCTTGTCGCGTACCCGCGTATACGAGCCCACTTCCAGGAATCGCGGCGGCGATCTCGACCAGCTTCCCCCGCTTGTCTTCTTCTCGAAGCACACTCCACACGATGTTCGGCCGGTCGAAGCCTTTTACAACGATCTGCGGCTCAACAAAAGCAAGCTGATCCACAATGTCAGCGCGGACAGCGGGCGTAGCCGTAGCCGTGACGGCGAGCATGCCAGCGGGTATTCCCGAACGGGATTTGAGCAAGGGCCGAATTTGGGCGATCTGACGGTAGGCTGGTCTGAAATCGTGCCCCCATTCAGAGATACAATGCGCCTCGTCGACGGCCAGGAGTGAAATTGGGAGGCGTCCAGCGCGCGCTAGAAACAGGTCTGTTCGGAGGCGCTCTGGTGTGACGTAAAGCAGCCGGTACTTCCCGAACTCCGCGTCCGTCCAGCACTGATCGATTTCGCGTGCGGAAAGCGCAGAAGTAATGCTTCCTGCTCGAATACCACGTTTCTCGAGTGCCTGTACCTGGTCTTCCATGAGTGCCACGAGGGGCGAAACGACCAACGTAAGCCCGTCCATTAGCATAGCTGGAAGTTGGTAAAGCAATGACTTCCCACCTCCTGTCGGGAGCACTGCGAGCGTATCTCTCTTATTCAGCACGCCTTCGATCGCTTCCCACTGCCCGGCCCGAAAACATTCATACCCCCAGTGCTTCCTCAACACTCCGATCGCCGCATCCTGTGTTGTCAGGTCATTTTCAGGCGCTCCGCTCATGACTGCAAAATCGCAGATATAGTTCAGATGACCCGCTTCCCAGAAAAAAATATTTCTGGATGTGGGTTATGGAGCGAAGTCCAATCTGTCTTAGACGGCAGCATCTCTCTAGAGAGACGCCAATGCCTATCCAGCATGGCCTCCGTGCTGGTGGTGGGAATGTCGGCGCGGCCTGGGTCTTGTGGTGGGACCAATGAGGCCGCGCCGGCTTGTTTTGGTTGGCAGAGGTTCAATGGCCGCGGTTCGTAGTTTCGCCCCTACCATTTCTCGGACGAAAGAACAGTGCCCACCGCTCCCGTCTCTATTGTAATTGTTTCGTGGAACGGGCGAGAACTGATGGAGCGCTTCCTTCCGTCCGTGCTCGCAACGGATTATGAGAATTTTGAAGTCGTCGTAGCGGACAACGCCTCAACGGACGGAACTAGCGAATGGCTGAAGGAAGCGTTCCCGGCTGTCCGGGTCGTCAGGCATCCTGATAACTGGCTGTTCGCTCGCGGTAATAATGTGGCTGTCGCCCAGACACACGCCCCATACGTGTGCCTGCTCAATAATGATGTAGAAGTGCCAACGGATTGGCTCCATCCACTGGTTGCAGTGTTGGAGGGAAATCCTGACGTCGCCGCGGTTCAGCCCAAGCTGCTTCAGCACACGGATCAAACCCGATTCGAATACGCAGGGGCCTCCGGGGGATTCTTGGACGCCGTAGGGTACCCGTTCGCGAGAGGAAGAATATTTTCGGCCCTTGAGACTGACGAGGGGCAGTATGACGATGCTCGAGATGTTTGTTGGGCGACGGGTGCATGTCTCTTATTGCGGCGCGCCGCATTTGACGAGGTTGGCGGCTTGGATCAGCGCTTTGAAATGCACATGGAAGAAATTGATCTGTGTTGGCGTCTTTGGCGAAACGGGTGGCGAATCTGCGTTGAACCGACGAGCTCAGTCTATCACCTTGGGGGCGCCTCCCTCGCACAAGGCGATCCGCGAAAGACCTACCTCAACTTCCGCAACAGCCTGCTGATGTTGTACAAGAACACGTCAGATACGGAGTGGCCCAACGTATTCCGCAATCGAAAACTGCTGGATCGACTTGCGCTAGGTCGTGGACTTGTTACGGGCGGTCTTGGGGAAGTCGCGGCAATCCAGCGTGCCTACAAAGATGCAAGGGCGTTATTCGTGCACTACAACGATGAGAGGCCCACGGTAGCGACGCCCACCTGCATGCCCCGGTACAACCGGTCAATTGCGCTTGATCATTTCTTTCGACGTCGGAGGCGTTTTTCCGACCTACCCGTGGAAGCGTTTAACACAAAGTAGCGTGCGAGTGTGGTATCGAACATCACAACCCGCAGAGCCAGCTCTTCGAGTTCTTTGTGGGTGCACGCGGATGACAAACTTTGAAGGCCAATGGTCAACAAATTGTGAGTTCACCGCGAACGGATAAAGACGAGTGCAATTGAGAAAAGGACGATCAGCATTCCTGCGAGCGCAAGCACACCAGGAATCTCTCCAAACAACAGCAGGGCAAGCAGGGAAGCGCCGATTGGCTCGGTGAGGGTGAGTAATCCAAGTCGCGCGGCCGGGACGTAACGGATCGCGTAATTGAACGCACCATGCCCGATCAGTTGTGGGCCGAGAGCCATCAAAAGGCAAAGGCCGAGAATCAGCGGCGGTTGCGCGAGGGGTACGCCTTGGAGCAGAGCCACTGCTAGGCATGTAAACGCGGCCACGCTGTAGAGCGGAAAGAGGTAGGCGAGAAACGACGTGCGTTGGCGGACGGCGCGACCGATGAGGATGTAGACGGCAAAAAGAAGCGCAGCAACGAGTGCGAGCCCATTCCCCAACGACGCGTTCGGGAAGGCCCCCACATGAACGTCCGCCCTACCGATCAGAATGGCTCCGCCAACGGCCATAAGTATCGCGATGCTTGTCTTTGCTCGGAGTCTTTCTCCAAGAACAAAGAAGCCCATGGTTGCAATGAAGATCGGGCTTGTGGTCACCAAGACCGACGCGCTTGCGACGCTTGTTTGGTAAAGCGCCTCAATCCAAAAGACGAAATGCAAACCCAGCAATGCTCCCGCTGCGCTTACGAGAAGCACGTCTTTGCGTTTAAGTTCAACCATCTCTGCTCGGGCCCTCCGCAGCGCAAATGGTGCGATGAGCATTGCAGAAAACACCGTTCGCCAGACGGCTACAGACAGTCCGGGGGCATCTGTCGCATACCGAATCAGAATAGCCGACGTGCCCAAAACTGAAAGCCCGGCTGTGAGCACCAACCAGACCCGGAGCGGCACGCGGTCTTCCATTCGCCCTTCAATCGTTTAGCGAAGTCTGTCTGCTGATCGCACGAGCTCGACGTCCTTCCGCACGGCGCGGCTCGCAAGGCTGAACAGTACGTAGGCTACGAAGGGAAGCAACAGCATCACGTACGTCATCCCGGACGTCGAGAAATCTCCTCCTCCGTTCCCCAAGCTCATCATCCCTAAGCACGCGGCAAGAACGAGAATCAGGATAAGATTCAACCACTGGGCTCCTGAAACGACCTTCGCTTGCGTCGTTCGGTTCTTGTAGAGGAACACGGCCACGAAACCCAAGAGGCCTCCAATCGACGACAACGTGTAGGCCACCCATGGAAGTGCGGCGTGAGTCGCGGCAACTACCACAGTCCACTCGCCACTAGCGCCAACAAACAACGCCAGGAGGAGCGCTCCGCCAAACAGATAGATTGATTGAATACGTTGGATCATTTTCGTTCTAAGAGCTGGGGAGAATCAGACAGCTACCTGATCTGCAATTCGATCAACCAGTCGACTTGCAAACGCTGACGTGGACGACGAACCCCCCAAATCACCTGTCAGATGGGTTCCTTCCGAGTAGACGGCGATTAGCGCGTCCGAGACCGCTTCCGCCGCCGAAATTTCTCCAACATGACGAAGGAGCATCTCACCCGCGCGGATAATGGCTGTTGGATTAGCGATTCCCTGACCCGCGATATCAGGCGCAGAGCCGTGGACGGCTTCGAAAATCCCGCAGTCGTCGCCAATATTGGCGGCACCAGTAACGCCCAATCCGCCGACGAGTCCTGCCATGAGATCCGAAAGGATGTCGCCAAAAAGGTTTGTTGTAACGATGCAGTCGTATCGGTCCGGGTTGATGACGAGTTGCATCGCCATGTTGTCAACAATCCGGTCGTCAAATTCGATAGTCGGATAGTCTTGCGCCATCTCCTGACCAATTGATAGAAACATGCCACTCGTTTCTTTCAGGATGTTTGCCTTGTGAACAAGAGTGAGATGCCTGCGACCACGCCGTAGAGCGTCCTCGAAGGCGTACTTGATGATGCGCTCACTTCCCCGCCGTGTGATTCGTGCGATCGAGTCGGCGATTTGGTTCTGCTCGTCAAAATATTCGATGCCGGCGTACAAGCCTTCCGTGTTTTCTCGATACAGGATTAGGTCGATTCCATCGAAGTGGCCCTTTGTATTTGGCAGCGACTTGGCCGGCCGAACGTTGGCGAACGTTTCAAAGTGCTGACGTATCCGAACGTTGACGCTTCGAAATCCCGTTCCGATTGGCGTTGTGAGCGGCCCCTTCAACGCAAGTCTGGTGCGCTCAATGGAATCAAGTACGGCCTGAGGAAGCGGCTCGCCCGTTTTTTCGAAAGCCGGAAGCCCTGCTTCCTGCTCATCCCATTCGAAGGCGACGCCAGTAGCTTCGAGCACTCGTACTGCAGCGGCGACGACTTCGGGGCCGATTCCATCACCGGGTAGAAGAGTTACTGGGTAGGCCATAGAAATTGAACGGGTGAGTTGCGAGGCTATCGGAAGCTACTCCGTGGTCGACCTCGCTTACGTGGAGACCGGCTAAAAACAACACCCAAACAAAAAGGGCGCGCCTGGAAAGACGCGCCCTGGAACTTACCGCTACTCCTAATCAGGAATTGATTTCGCGGGTCGTTGAGTAGTTGATACGGAGCGTTTCGGCCTCGCGAAGTTCAGCCTGAATATCGTACAGGAGCCCGGTTTCTACCTCTTTGTCGACCCGCATGGAGATGATCATCTGCGGTTCTTCCAGCACCTTGCGATACATGATGTTGCGGATCTCATTCAGGTCGTCGACTATCGCATCATCGATCTGCACAGCATCCTCTCCGGGTTGGGCACCTTCCAACAGCTCCGGCCCAACGTAGATGTACGAAACCAGGCGTTTCTGCTCAATCTTTTCGACAGCTTCAGCGGCAGGTAGCGAAGTCCGTACCAGCAATTCGGTCTCCCGCATGACGGTCGTGACCATAAAGAAGATCAGCAGCATGAAGATGATATCCGGCAGCGAAGCTGTCGGGATCGACTCCTTTGTGTTTGATTTCTTTTTAAAATGCGTAGACATGCGTCTCCTTGCTTATTTAC
>JBBKWZ010000286.1:0-3140 GCA_037969195.1 Rubricoccaceae bacterium
CCTGAAACGTACGGTGGCTACGACAACTATAGTTCGAACAGCGTATCCGTGTCGCGCTATTACTACGACGATGAGTCGACGTACTACTATGATGACGACTATCAGGGAGCAGACTATTACACAGGTGATTCCTATTACGACGACGATTATTACGGAGACGGCTACGCTGGCGGTTATTACGCGGACTACTATCGCTACGCGGACTACTCCCCATCGATCTACACCTACTACCGTCCGTACTCGACGTATCGGCCTTATCGCCACTATTCCGGCTATCGCGTAAACGCCTATGCGAACCGCTATCAGCCGTACTATGCAGTAGCGACCTACTACGACCCCTTCTATTATGGGGCGTCCTATTACGATCCCTGGTACCCCTGCTGGTCACCAGGCTTTTCGATCTCAATTCGGTTTGGATCGGGTTACGGGTATGGTGGTCATGGATACGGTGGCGGTGGCTACTACGCTGGCTATAACCGGGGGTACAATAATGGTTACTACGATGGATCCCATTATGGCGGCTACTATGGCAACAGCGGGCAGTACGCGAACAACTGGCGCCGATATGGCCGTGGCTATTACGAGCGTGACAACCGAGGCGACTACGACGGTGATCGCGGCCCGGTAACTAATAACTGGGAGCCTACTGGTCCATTTCGTCCTAACCGCGGTCTCGGATTGGGAGTGCTATCCACTTCCGTTGCAAGTCGTCCGCCACTTACCGTCAACAACCCGCGCAATGGCCGTGTTGTTGGCAACCCTAACACAGCTGGCCGAAATGCCGATCGTCCTCAGACAACGCGCCGTGATGCTGAACGCGCCGTGACAAACACGAGCCGAAACACAGACCGTGTCGCTACAAACGCCCGGCCACGCACCAACGCGCAGCGTCCTGAAACGTCTCCCCAAACGCGCGCCAACACTGGGCGCACCGTTACGACTCCGAGGGCACGCGCAAATACTGAGCGTGCAGTTACCACACAGCGTCCCCGGGCAAATACGGAACGCGCTGTGACGACTCAACGCCCTCGCACGAATACGGAGCGGCCTGTTATGTCGCCTCGAACGCGCTCCAATACAGAGCGCTCTGTAACGGCTCGCCAGCCGGCAGGCAATCCTGATCGCTACGTGAGACGCGCACAGCCTCAGACATCCGAGCCTCGACCGCGTGGCGCGCAACAGCAACAGCCTTCGAGGACGCTATCGCAGGAACGTCCACAGAGCCGCCCAGCCGCTCGACGCGAGCAGGTTCAGCGCCCAAGCACTACGCCTTCCACACGGGCTACGCCCCAGCTACGCACCACGCGCTCCGCGCCTCAGCGCCAGGAGACGTCACGACCTGCGCCGCAACAACGGACCACGCGATCCGCGCCTCAGCGGCAGGAGGCCTCACGGCCAGCACCCCAGCGGCAGGAATCACGTCCAGCACCTCAGCGGCAGGCGTCTCGCCCGGCACCCCAGCCGCAGCCAACATCGCGGCCAGCTCCGCAGCGTTCGACTAGCCGTTCGAGCGGCAGTAGCTCTTCCTCGGATTCGCGCCGGCGCGGTGGCAATTAAGCCACGCATTCCTTCTTCGCTAACGTGATTGAAGGCCCGCTGTCCACGGGCAGCGGGCCTTTCTTATACCCAATCGTTTTCGAGCCATGCAACGTTCGCTACTTCTCATCGCTGTCGTGTTGCTTGTCCTCCCAGTTTCAGAGGCGCAAACAGCTGACGATCTTTTCTTCTTTGGGCGGCGCGACCCAGCAGTTGGGGCTCGAATGGCCGGAATGGGTGGCGCAGCTGTCGCTGGGTTGGGCGATTGGAGCGCGACCTATGCGAATCCCGCGGGACTCGGGTACCTCCGAAGTCGGCAGGGGGCGATTTCTGGGCATGGCTTCGCACAAGGTCGAGATTCGTTCGGCCGTGTCACCAATACGGAGACAGAAGGATTCACGCTTGGTACGGCCTCGGTCGCGACGCCGCTCCCCACAGCGCGAGGCGCGATGGCAGTGGGGATTGGCTATAACGAGACGGCCGTTTACACCCGCAGCGGCCCCGTCTTCGAAAGCGAGTTTGCAACCGAATCTGGCTTCCAGGGTGAAGTCTCGGTAGCCGGGGCAATTGCGATTGCCCCGAACATCATGGTCGGAGTTTCGGTAAACGCGCCCGTTGGGCAGTATTCGTTTGATGGGCAATTCGTGCGTGACGACGTTGCAACGGACCCTTCCTTTGATGCGGACATCTACGGAGCGAACGTACGCGCCGGTCTATCCTTCGAGGCCACGCCGGCTTTGCGGTTTGGTGTGACCGTAGAATCCCCGACCATCCTGAATATCGACGAGAGCGGCCGGGCTTTCGGCCGCAACGAATATCGAATTGCTACGCCATGGCGTGTTTCTACAGGGATTCTGGCCAGTTCGCCAAGAGCGCTTGTCTCGGCGGATGTTGAACTTGTCGATTGGTCGCAAGCGCGCTTCATAACGGATGGCCCCGACTTCGACACCGAGAACGATTTTGCCGACCGCTTCCTGAACCCCGTCTTGAATACACGCGTCGGTGGTGAATTCCGGCTGGGCTCCGTTGCGCTCCGCGCAGGTGCCGCGTTCCAGCCCGACCCGCGGTTTGACAATTTCGATCCTCAAGCCATCCGCCAGCACTACTCAGTCGGGGCTGGCTTTAGGATTACGCCAAACGCCCGAATTGATGCCGCATTTACGCACACGCGTCTGGCCGACGGCGCTCGTGGAAGTCTATTTGATAACGAAGGTTACTTCCTCTGGGACGTAGACCATGCCTTCCGCAATTCGCTCCAGGTTGGCGTGGACGTGCGGTTTTAGGCAGCGCGTTGAGTGACGACAAGACCTTGGTCCTGGCTACCTAACTCCACGTTAGGCACTAGTGCTATGAGCCACTGGGAGGACCGTCACGTCAATAGCGGGCTGCCTTGTGACGCGCCCTGAACGCCGCTTCCTTCCGACCCAGCGGGCCAGGCCAACATTGATTAAAAGCAAACCGACAACGCCCTGGGTTGCCAAGAGTGGACTGGTAAACGTGAAGGTTTGCATGACGAGAACGCCCAGAGCCGCGGGAATTGAAACGAACAGCGGGAGGAACCGCTCGGCAGCGCTGAAACGATCCGACCGACGCGAGAAGGGAGG
>JBBKWZ010000287.1:0-9442 GCA_037969195.1 Rubricoccaceae bacterium
TTGTTGTGTTTTGCCATCACCTTGCTCTACGCGTACTACGCGTCTTTGCCGACGGCCTTGATCAACTCCCTGAGCGTTGGCGTGCCAGCGTCCAGGTTGATCTACCTCGGTCTCGTGACATTCCTCTGTACGAGTATGAGCGCGTCGCTCTACGTAAGTCGTTACGAGCAGTATCGCTCACTTCGGCGCGTGGAAGGTTTGAAGGAGCGCCTCTCGACACGTTCTGTAGCCCTGCAGGACGCCATGGAGAGAGCACGCCTCATGCAGGATCAGCTCGTCCAGAAGGAAAAACTTGCCTCACTTGGGCAGCTGACGGCAGGTATCGCCCACGAAATCAAGAACCCACTCAACTTCGTCAACAACTTCTCGCAGCTTTCCCAGGAATTGATTGGCGAGCTCATGGACGAATTGGGGGCCAACCCAAACCGACCGGTAGGAGAAGTGCTCACAGACGTTGGGGAGGTCCTCAGCGATTTGCGGACGAACACGGAGAAAGTTGCTGAGCATGGTAAACGGGCAGATGCCATTGTCCGCAGCATGTTGGCCCACTCTCGTAGCACACCGGGTGATAGGCAGCCAGTCGATCTGAACGAATTGGTCAAGGAATACACTGGGCTGGCATACCACGGGATGCGAGCCCGACACGCAGCGTTCAACGTGACGCTTGAACAGGATCTGGACGAAGAACTAGAGCGGATCCCGGTCGTGCCCGAAGAGATGGGCCGGGTGCTTCTAAATCTCCTCGAAAATGCCTTCGACGCAGTCAGAATGCGAAAACTCCGAGACGAAGATGGCTTCGATCCGCGCGTTCGCGTTGCCACGCATCGGACACCGAGCGGCGCTACGATAACGATCTCGGACAACGGTTCGGGCATTCCACCGGAGATCCGAGAGCGGGTCTTCGAACCTTTCTTCACAACCAAGCCAACCGGCGAAGGAACGGGCCTCGGGCTTTCGCTCTCGAACGAGATCGTTACCACGGGCCACGGGGGTACGATGGCCGTGGAGGCCGTGGACGGTGGGGGAACGAGGTTCACGATTCAGCTCCCGTCGATTCCCCTTGGCGCAGACAAGGCGTAGCACGAGGACTTACACAGCGACTTCGCGCGTCCGGGAGTTCAAGGTGAGGTGCCCGCCTTCCAGATGGTAGATTCGGTCTGCGCGCTCGGCCAGATAGGGGTCATGCGTGATCACAAGCAATCCGGGTCGCTCTGGGAGATTGGCCAAATGGTCAATTAGTCGCGAGGTAGTTTCGGGGTCTAGGTGATTGCTGGGCTCATCGAGAATCAGGAGTTTGGGGTGTTTCAGGAGGGCCCTTGCCAGCGTTATTCGCTGACGTTCGCCGCCAGATAGGAAGACGCCACTTTCGCCAACCGATGATTCATATCCGTTCGGAAGAGCCATGATGAAATCGTGGGCGAACGCGTTTCGCGCAGCTTTTTCGATGGAGGGCAAATCGATGTCGCTGACGGTAAATGCAATGTTTTCGGTGATCGTGCCGGCAAACAAGATGGGATCCTGTGAGACGACTCCGATCCGACGACGCAACGCGGAAATCGATACAGCCGAATATGGCGTGCCATCAACGAGCACACGCCCTTTCCCAGGACTGTACAGGCCAAGTAGGAGGTACAGAATGGACGTTTTCCCTGACCCGTTTGCACCCGTTATGGCCACCGTTTCGCCCGCGGCAACACGAAGGTCGATGGCTTTTAGAACGTCTGTCTCCGTGTAGCCAAACGACACGCCCTCCAGAGCTAGCATGGCCGCTACGGGCTCGATGCCTTCATCGGAATAGGGGCGTGGATCGTCCATCTCCATCATATGCTTGATCCGACCAAACGCTGACCTTCCTTCCAACCACTGTCCGTATGCCATAGCCAGCGTTCGTGTTGAGTTACGAAGCATCATTACACCAACAAAGAAGGCGATGAGATCGCCCGTGGAGAGCACGTCCTCCGCCATGAGCGAGCCTCCCGCCACGAGTACGAGCACACCGGCAATGGCTACCACGGATTGTTGCAACGCACTGTAGGAAGCGACAGAGGTAGCCATGTTCTCGGCGGACGTGTGATATCCTTTCATCGCGTCATTCTGGCGGCGACGTTCCATGGGCTCCGCCGCATGCAATTGTGTCAGATCCATCAGCTCCAGTGCGCGGTAGGCCTCTCTGTTGAATATTCGGAAACGATCGTGGTACTCTGCCACGGACCGGGCCGTCCTATCCTTCATCGTTGCCCGCAAAATCACCTTCACTGGTATCGCTAGCACGCACAGCAAGCCCAATAGTCGAATGTCTATGACGGCCAGCGCTATGCAGAGCAGCAATGTGATGAGAGCCGCCGGAAGCTGTTCGGCCAGCACCGAGTTCGTGAGAACGTCCACACGCTCGGTGTCGTAAACGATGAGTGCGTGGAGCGTTCCGCGGTCTTCTGCCTGGACGGCCTTACGCGACAAGCCGTAAAGGCGGTCCAGTAGGTCTCGTCGGAAGCGGGTGGTTCCTCGCTTGATCTGGCGGAGAATCACAACTTTAACCCAGACGCCAATTCCCGTCTGGGAAAGGTAGAGAAGGGCGATGACACCTCCGGCTAGGATTAGTGGGCCGACCTCACGCCGGGGAACGACTTCTCCAAACAGATACCGAACGAGGAGAGGAATCGTGAGGAGCAACGCCGCCTGAACTACCGCGCCAACCGCTGCGACGGCGAGTAAACGGCGAGGTCGCTGGATGTACCGATGAAACGTTGAGGTGGGAGTAATTGTCACGTCGGTTGAAGTGAAGACGTATGCCGGACCAATATGGCTTGAGGAACATCTAGATAGCCACCGTGAGGTGAACTCTGGCAGAAGCCAATATCGTAAACGTGAACGCGCCTGCTGCCCTGCGCTTCGCCCATCATTGTGAATGGCAAACCGGTGCCCAGGCTCAGCCTCAAGTTTCTGGATTGCCTAAGAAGGCTACCCCACAGGGTGCCGGTTGCAGACCGCGGAGCTAGCACGCGAATATTCCAGTTTGCGCTCGTTAGCTTAGTGGCTCATACTACCTCGCGAATGGCCGACACCCCTCCACTTTACGACCGCGAACTTTCGTGGCTAGCCTTCAATGAACGGGTGTTGCAGGAGGCTGCCGATCCGACCGTTCCTCTTAACGAGCGGATCAACTTTCTGGCCATCTTCTCGTCTAACCTCGACGAGTTTTTTCGAGTCCGCGTGGCCGGTTTGAGAGCGCTCCTGCGGTTGAAAAAGAAACAGCGGAAGGCCCTCGCATTCGATCTTGAAAAGCTCCTTGATGACATCCGTGAGATCGTATTGGATCATCAGGAGACGTTTGGACGTGTTTTTAGGGACGGCATTATTCCTGACCTTGATGCGCACGGCGTTCATCTCAGCGAGGGTCGTTCTCCGTCTGCCAGCGAAAAAGTGCATCTCGATGCCTTCATTCGAAAAGAATTGTACTCTCTCCTTTCGCCAATCATTTTGGGTGATGGTCCGGCGCCTTTCCTTGAGAATGGCCAGATCTATCTCGCCGTCGAGCTCTGGTCAAAAGACACAGATCTTCGGGGCGACTCGCTTTGTGCGCTCGTCCCAATCCCGTCGTCTATCCAACGTTTTGTCGAGATTCCGTCTGCTGGCCGACGTCTGGTTCTCTTCCTTGATGATGTCGTCCGGCGCGCTCTGCCCGACCTGTTTCCCGTCTATGAAGTAGGTGAGTCGTTCGCGATAAAACTTACCCGCGACGCAGATTTGCAGCTCGAAGACGAATTCGAAGGCGATCTCGTTGAGAACATCCGGGAAGCCATTCAACGGCGCGATCAGGGCATTCCGAGTCGTTTTCTGTTCGATCTGAGGATGCCCCACGGGTTGTTGCTCAGGCTGCAGGAGGAGTTTGGCCTGGAGGACGAGGACCTCGTTGGGGGCGGACGCTACCACAACCTTTCCGATCTTTGGACGCTACCAAGGCCGGACGATCCTTCGCTCGAGTACCCGCCAATGCCCGCGCTCCCGCACCCCGAGTTGCACTGTGTCGACTCGCTGCTTGACGCGATACGTGAGCGAGACCGATTGCTGCATTTTCCTTATCAGGAGTACGAACCGGTCGTGCGCTTCTTCGATGAGGCAGCGGCTGATCTGGGTGTCGAGGAAGTCGCAGTCACGCTGTACCGCGTGGCGAAGGACTCCGCGGTTGTGCAAGCGCTTATTCGTGCGGCGGAAAGCGGTAAGAGAGTGATGGCGTTTGTGGAGCTCAAAGCGCGGTTCGACGAGGAGAACAATCTAGAGTGGGCTGAGCGAATGGAGCGGGCGGGTGTACACGTTCGTTACTCAATGCCCGGGTTGAAAGTCCACAGCAAAGTCGCGCTCGTGGCGAGGCGCGAGGGAGAGAAACTTCGCGACTACGCCTACTTCGGAACGGGCAACTTCAACGAGAAAACTGCCCGAATCTATGCCGATCACGCGCTATTCACGGCGGACGAGCGGCTCACTGCCGACGCGCGCAAGGTGTTCGGATTCCTGATGGGAGAAATCGAGAATCCGGCGTTTGAGCACTTGCTGGTCGCACCCTTTTCGCTGCGGAGTGGCATTGAGGCACTTGTGAATCGCGAAATCAAGCATGTGAAAGGCGGGACGGGAGGCGCGATGTTTGTCAAATTGAATGCGCTGGAGGACGAGAAAATCATCCGAACGTTGTACAAGGCATCGCGCGCGGGCGTGGACATTCGGATGATGATTCGCGGCATTTTTCGCGCGGTTGCGGGTGAACCAGGCTGGAGCGAGACCATCGAAGCCCGTAGCATCGTGGATCGATACCTGGAGCACGCCCGGGTCTACCATTTCGAAAACGGTGGCGATGAGGTGCTCTATCTGGCGTCCGCTGATTGGATGACACGTAACCTGAGCCGACGCATAGAAGTCGCATTTCCGATTTATGACGAGACGCTCCGCGAGGAAATCAAACGCATTACGGATTTCCAGTGGTCGGACGACGCGAAGTCGCGCGAGCTGGATATACAGCAGTCCAACAAATTCTATCAACCAGAACGACCTACTACTATCAGGGCGCAGTTCGCTACGTACGAGTGGCTGAAGAAATCGGTGGGCGCATCCTCCACCTGATCGAGGACGCCGTCAGTTAGAACAAATCCATCTGGCCACCGGAAAGGTGACGGAAATGTTCGGTTGACGTCGGAGAACGCGGTTGGTCCAGCCCGTGCTTTGTTCGTGCTGCACGAAAGACAGTTCTGATCACGTCGCCCCATTCGCCTTCCGCGTGCATTCGCTTGTGGAAGCGGTTCTCGACGAGCGTTCCGCCACGCAATGCCCGAATTCGGTTCAGCACCTTGTCGGCTCGGTCGGGGAATGTGCGATTAAGCCAAGCGGGAAATAGCTGTTCAACCCCACCTGGAAGGCGGACGATGGTGTAAGCGGCGGACGTTGCACCGTACTCCGCGGCAGTTTTGAGAATCTCGGGGATCTCTTCGTCCGTGAGGCCCGGAATGATTGGAGCGACGTTGACCCCGACGGGAATTCCAATCTGCGCCAATCGTTCGATGGCTTTCAACCTTGCGATAGGTCGCGATGTCCGAGGTTCCATCTTGCCGATGATCTCGTCGCGTAGCGAGGTAAGGGAGACGACAACGCGAACGATGTTGAAGCGCGCCATGTCCTGCAGGATATCCAGATCTCTAGTTACCAATGCGTTCTTGGTGATAATGCCGACTGGATTGCGATGCTCCAGAAAGACCTCCAGGCAACCGCGTGTGATTCTGAGCTTGCGTTCGATGGGTTGGTAGCAATCCGTGTTGCCGGAAAGGCAGATCAACTCCGGCACCCACGAGGGTTTCTGAAAGACGTCGGAAAGCAGGCGCGGTGCATCGTACTTGACGACGATCTTGGTCTCAAAGTCGAGTCCGGCCGAGAAGCCGAGATACTCGTGCGTGGGTCGCGCGTAGCAATAGACGCAACCGTGTTCGCAGCCTCTATAAGGGTTCAGGCCGTAGCGGAAAGGAATGTCAGGGCTGTTGTTCTTTGAGAGGATATTTCGAGTTGTGTCTCGAAACAATTCGGTCTTAACGCTCCGCAGTTCGTCCGCTTCAAGCTCCGCAGGGTCTAATTCTGCACTCAACTGATCAAATCGGTTGGCAGGGTTTTCAGCCGCGCCTCGACCGCGGCGTTGAAGAGGAACCGTGGTGTCCATTGTACCAGGAAATGTGCCTCCTAGCATACTTAGTGAGACTGACAATGGGAGTCATCCTGTGGGGGATTACCCTAGGTTGGTCGCGGGGGAGAACGCACACGGCATGGGGCCGTTCGCCCGCTGAATTGTAGGGGCCGGCCCTTTCGCGCCGAAGACGCGCAATGCCGAAACTGCTTGCGTCCTGAGAGGACTTGAGCCAATGGGGCTCGAACTCCTTGGACAACCTCATTCATCAAATCATATTCCGATGAACACGCGCAACATTCTTCTCGGGCTCGCTACTACCGCCTTCATCGTAGCCGGTTGGACCACTTCTATGGACCGATTCACATTCGCATCTGGAAGCCGTGTGTGGGTTGAGGGCACGTCTTCCGTACACGACTGGTCCTGCCAAGCCGGCCGAATAAACGCAACCATGGCCGCGGAACCGGGCACTGATCGCCTCACGGCAATTTCCGCGCTGACTGTAACCATTCCGGTTGCCAACATGGATTGTGCGAACGGAACGATGAACGGGAAACTCCGCGACGCTCTTGCTGGAGCTCCAAATATCACCTTTACGCTGTCCAGCGCTCGAATTGGGACCGTTAATAGCGGACGTTTTGCCATACAAGCATCCGGTTCGCTTTCCATGAAAGGTGTAACGCGGACAATGAACTTCCCCGCCACCGGTCAGGCATTGGGCAACGGTCGTTACCGGATCACGGGTAGCGTCCCGTTCGCGATGAGCCAATTCGGAGTCGATCCTCCTACCGCGCTCTTGGGCACGATTAGAACTGGCGACAACGTGACCGTTCGCTTTGACGTCACAGCCCAGCCATAGGTGTTTGGGACGTGAGCATGGCAAGGCCCATGCTCACGCCTCCTCCAATCGGTTCTCATCTCGCCTTCTAACCGACCATTCCGTAACCAGTGATGAACACGCTCGCTCGGACTTCGGCTCTCATCTTAGCGATCCTACTCGGGGGTGCCACCCTCGTGGTAGATCGCTACGAGGCCCTGCCTGAGAGCAGAATCTGGATTGATGGCAGATCGACCGCTGGCAGCTACTCATGCGAAGGCAGCCGCGTTGTTGGTTTTGGGCAGCTTGCCGAGGGGAGCGACAGATCTGTGCAGGTTGAGGTGGCAGTCCCCGTCCGTTCGTTTGACTGTGGCATGCGGCAGATGAACGCTGATTTTACAAGCGCCCTGAAAGCGGAAGCCCATCCAGCAATCAGCTTTTCGCTTCGCCACGTAGCGTGGTCGGCAGGTTCTTATAGCAGCAACTCCTGGGTGCCCATTTCTGCGAACGGCGACCTAGAAGTCGCCGGAGAAACGAAGCGCGTTAATCTCCGCCTTGAAGGGCAGAGGCAGGCAACTGGTCTCGTCCGAATTCGCGGTTCCCATCCACTTCGAATGACTGATTTCGGAGTTGAGCCACCAAGCGGTTTGCTTGGCCTGGTTCGATCCCGCGACGAAATCGTGGTCCGGTTCGACCTCCGAGCCGCGCCCAGATGATTTCAAGAAACCCAGACTCACACTCACCTACTCAAACCCCAATTCCAATGAGTGCCTTGCTTCGACACCTTTCGTTGACCTTGCTCGTTTTTGCACTGGGTCTCGCACCAGCTCTTGTCTCGGCACAGCCTGGCGCCACGTTGCCAAACTTCAGACCATACGACCAGAATGGTGTATCGATGTTCGAACCACCCAAGGAGAACGTTGATACGAATACGAGATTTCGTTTCGGTGTTGGGTTTACCCAACAGTTCCAGATGCTTGACCACAGCAATACCGCTGATGTTATCCTGAATACGGATAGCGTAAACGTTAACGCACTGAAAGATATCGGGGCTGGTTTTAACCTCGCAACGGCGAATCTCAACCTGGATGCCACGTTAGTCGATGGTGTTCGAGTAAACCTCGTCACCTATCTCTCATCACGTCACCACCCTGAAACCTGGGTCAAGAGCGGGTTTGTTCAGATTGATGCATTGCCAATGCTTCATAGTGAAACCGTGGACAACATCATGGAATCCGTAACCCTTCGGGTCGGACACATGGAGGTCAACTACGGCGACACGCACTTCCGTCGAACAGACAATGGTAACGCGATGTACAACCCGTTCGTTGGGAACTACCTGATGGACTCGTTTGCGACGGAGATTGGTGCCGAGCTATACGTTCAGAAGAGCGGATTCTTGGGGATGTTCGGGATTACAGATGGTGAAATCCAGGGTCGCGTCGATAGGCCGGATGATCGTTCGCCTTCCATTTACGGCAAGCTCGGATTTGATCGTCAGATCAATGAAGACCTCCGCGTACGCCTCACCGGTTCGGCATACGCCACGTCAAGCTCAGCGAGCAATACGCTGTTTAGTGGCGACCGAGCAGGCTCACGTTACTACTACGCGTTGGAGAATACCTCGGCATCGACATCGGGTAACTTCCGCTCGGGCCGGATCAACCCTGGCTTCAGTGACGCAGTCACAACGTTTCAGATCAACCCGTTTGTCCAGTTCAATGGCGTTGAGCTATTCGGCGTTTTCGAGCAGGCAAAAGGGCGATCCTCAAGCGAAACGGCAGATCGCACGTGGACCCAGATCGGCATTGAAGGTCTTTTCCGATTCCTGAGTAACGATCAAGCATACATCGGCGGACGATACAACAGAGTCTCCGGTCCACTATCAGGCATGACCACGGACGTGTCTGTGCGGCGGTTTCAGATAGGCGGCGGTGTATTCGTAACGCCCAACGTCTTGGTCAAGGCCGAATACGTCAACCAGCAGCACAACGACTATCCGACATCCAGCATCTTCAACGGAGGCGAGTTCAAGGGCGTCATGTTTGAAGGTGTGATCGCGTTCTGACCTGGCCTGCTAGCCAAAGGACCCCATTCCTCTAACGAAAGAAAGGCCACCTGATCAACACGATCAGGTGGCCTTTCTTGTGCCCGGGACTGGGGCACATGCTGAGTTTCAGAGTATTCGGACTGAGACTCTAAAATAGGCTAATACAACATAATAAGGACGATCTGAAACCGAATGCGTATTGGGTGAGTCTCAACGACTGCGGGGAAACCCTTACCACTACCCTTACCCAAACGGCTGGTAGGATGGCACGTTATACACCGATACTCTGGAAGCATAAGCCACAACCAAACGGACATTGTCCGATCTGGCTCCGCTTCTCAGACTCTCACCGCACTATCTATTCGTCCATCGGCGCGAGTGTCCATCCGCGCCATTGGAATGAGGCCAAGAGAGAAGT
>JBBKWZ010000288.1:0-4970 GCA_037969195.1 Rubricoccaceae bacterium
TCGAGTCTCATGCTGGCGTATCACGTTGAGGATACCGACGCGACTAGTGTGCCTGGCCAGATCGTTCGCGATGGTTTGGCCATCAAGCCGGCGCCGTGGAGTGTCTTCAACCACGAGCAGCCCATCTTTCTGTTTTTCGAGATATACAATCTGGGTCTGAATGGCACAAGTTCCGACTACCAGGTGGAGGCACAACTTCACCCCAAAGACACGTCTACGGGCATTGCCCGGATCGCCCGCAGCATATTCGGAGGGGGCGGCGATCGCGGTGTTTCCACTGAGTATCCAGTTCAGGGTGATCGTCAAGACGATTCGCAGTACGTAATCCTTGACGCGGCGGAGCAGGAGCCCGGGCTTTACACGCTGACGCTGAGAATCACGGATCGCGTTAGCGGAAACTCTGTCGAGGAGAAAACCGATTTGTATCTGGAGTAGGCCTAGTTGTCGTTGCCCTTTCCCTGTATGCGCCTATCCATCTCCGCGACTAGGTTCTTGAGTTCCGCCTTGTACTTCACTAGCAGGCTGGCCAGGCGTTCGTTGGATGTCGCGAGGATCTGGACAGCGAGAATACCGGCGTTCTTCGCCTGACCGACCGCTACGGTCGCAACGGGTACGCCGCCCGGCATTTGGACGATGGAGAGAAGGGAGTCAATTCCCTTCAAGTTTTTGGTTGCGACAGGAACGCCAATGACAGGCAACGTGGTAGATGCCGCAATCATCCCCGGAAGGTGGGCGGCTCCTCCCGCGCCTGCAATAACAACCTTCAGGCCGCGATCCTTGGCGGCCTTTGCGTACTCCGACATTTGGTCAGGCGTACGATGTGCGGAAAGGACGCGTGTTTCGAACGGAACGCCGAAGTCAGTCAAAACGGTCGCGGCGGCCTCCATAGTGGGCCAGTCGGATTCGCTGCCCATTGCAATACCCACTAAGATCTTAGGACTGGCCATATTGTCTGCTTTCGAAGAACGGGAACTTACACGCTGATGAGCGCGGCCGCAGTTTCTGCGCGCGCGCGCGCTGTTTCCGGGTTATCGGCGGTCACGGTAACATGGCCCATTTTGCGGCGATTGCGAACGTCGGTCTTCCCGTACATGTGCACGGAGGCGTCGGCGATTTCCAGCGCTGGTCGAATCGGGTCGGGATGCGAGGGGCCGTCGTGGAGACCGAAAACATTGACCATGCAAGCGGCCGGTACTCGAAGATCCGGCAAGCCCAACGGCCATCCCATCACCGCTCGGACATGGTTTTCGAACTGCGATGTATGGCAGGCCTCGATCGTGTAGTGGCCTGTGTTGTGGGGCCGAGGAGCCAACTCATTGATGAGTACTCGCCCGTCGACGAGACGAAACAGCTCCACGGCCGTAATTCCAATACCGCCAACTGCTTCAACAGCAGCAAGCGAAATGCGCTGCGCTTCTACGGCGATGCTCTCCGGCAGATCGGCAGGCACAACGACAGCGTGGCATCGATGATCAGCCTGCTCCGTGTAGGCAACCGGGTAAACAACCGCGTGGCCGTCCGGGCGCCGGGCGATGAGCACCGAAAGCTCCTCAACGAATGGCACCCATGCTTCGAGGAGCGCACCATCTTCAGCGGCAATGTGATCCCATGCGTTCGCAAGGGCTACGTCGTCGTCGCACGTCGCATTGCCGTAGCCGTCATACGATCCCTCGTACCGTTTGAGAACAACAGGGTAGTCGAACTCGCGTGCGGTCGCCTGCGCCTCTGCGAGCGTTTTGCACCGGGCGAAGGGAGCCAGGGGAAGTCCGGCTTTGAGTAGAGCTTTCTTTTGCCTTCCCTTGTGGCGGATAATCTGAAGGGTTTCTGGATAGGGGAAGAGCCCGACGGCGTCCGGAAGAAACTCGACGAGTTCGTCAACGGGCGCCCATTCACTTTCTACCGTAATGGCGTCACAGCCCGAAACAAAGTCCTTCAGAACAGCTGTGTCAGTCCAATCTCCCACGATCACATCCGAGAACGCTTCCTCCGGACCGCTTGCATCTGGTGTTAGAATTCGTACGCGAAGCCCCATTCGTATTGCAGCCAAAGCGGTCATTCGGCCAAGTTGTCCGCCGCCCAGTATTCCGAGTGTTAGCGGCAGACTTGATGCAGGCGTCTCGTCGTGATTGGAAGAATCCGTAACAAGTTTTGTTGACATCGGTGGTCCGGCCAGGGAACTATACACCCGCAAGGAGGGCATCGAGTTGCATCTCATCCGCGACCAGCACATCCCGTGCTTTCGAGCCTTCGAACGAGCCAACGATGCCAGCTTCCTCAAGCTGATCGACAAGGCGGGCGGCCCGCGTGTAACCGACCGAAAGCTTACGCTGGAGGAGCGATACAGAGCCTTGCTGGCTTCGTACGATCACCCGCGCCGCGTCTTCAAAAAGCTCGTCGCGTTCTCCACTGCCGTACGTGACGGTCCCGGGCACGTCGGACTCTAACGGAGGCAGGAGATAGGGCCCCGCGCCCTTCTGAGATTGTAGTGAGTTGACAATGTTCTCAACCTCATCGACCGAAATAAAAGGTCCCTGAAGCCGCGTAATGCGCGATCCGTTCATATAGAGGAGGTCGCCGTTGCCTATGAGGTGCTGGGCACCACCCATGTCAATGATCGTCCGGGAATCAATGCGGGAGGCCACCTGGTAGGCGACGCGGCTTGGGAAGTTGGCTTTGATAAGGCCCGTAATCACGTCCACGCTCGGTCGCTGCGTCGCAATAACCAGATGGATGCCAACGGCGCGCGCCATCTGCGCCAACCTGGCGATAGGTGCTTCGACTTCCTTGCCGCTCGTCATCATGAGATCGGCCAGTTCGTCGATCACAACCACGATGTAGGGGAGGTGCCGATGGTCATCATCGGTGTCGTTCAACTGGCCCGTCGCCACCTTTGCGTTGTACTCGCTGATCCCGCGAACGCCCGCAGCGGCGAGCAGGTCGTACCGCTCTTCCATCTCCCTCTCGCAGCATTTCAACACGCCTGCGGCCTGGGCAAAATCTGTGGTGATCGGCTCTTCGGCATCCTCCGGCATCGCGATGAAATGATCCAGCAGGCCAGCATACGTGTTGAGTTCGATCTTCTTTGGATCGATCATCACAAACTTGAGATCCGCCGGATGACACGCGTAGAGGAGGCCCGTGATTAGCGTATTGATGCCGACCGACTTGCCCGACCCCGTAGCGCCAGCGACAAGGACGTGCGGCATGGTCGTCAGATCTTCCAGGAAGACTTCGCCTTCAATCGTTTTGCCAATGGCGACAGGAAGCTCCATGCTCCCGCCTTCCTGGCTGCTCGCATCGCGGAACTTTGCAGTCGAGAGCATCGAACGGAGCCCGACCATTTCACGCGTCCGGTTCGGGATCTCGACGCCGATTGCGCTCTTTCCCGGTATTGGCGCAATGATGCGAATTCCTGGCGCGGCAAGTGCCATCGCGAGGTCGTCCTGGAGTGCAGTGATGCGGCTGATTTTTACGCCAGCGGCGGGCGTAAGCTCGTAGCGCGTAACGGTCGGCCCAACAACGGCGTCGATCTCTACGATCTCGATATTGTACGTTTCGAGCTTGTCGAGGAGGATTTGCTTGTTTTCCTCGATCTCGTCCACATCTACTCGCCGCTGATTGTCCTGCTCACGGAGTAATTCGATGGATGGGAATCGGTAGGAAAACGCCCGGGCATCGGGCTGCCGCTCGCGATCAAGGTCTGCCTTTTCCTCTTCCACGGGCCCATGAATGTGAAAGGCTGGCTCGCCGGAACGCGTGGGTGGATCTTGGTGCTCGCGAAGGAGATCGTCCAGAAGATCATCGTCATCGTCCTCGGATTGGCGAACTGCTGGCGACGCAATACGAGGATCGGGGCGCGCGGGGACAGTGATGGGCGTGGGAATCTCGGCTGCCTTCGCTTCAATCGCGCCGACCTTGGATTCCTTGCGCTCGTCAGGGATGGACTCCTGCTGCAATTTGCGCTCTTCAACGGCGGCTTTCCGAAGTTCCTTCCGTTCTGCGGCTCCCGTTTTTAACGATGCCCACATCCTGATCACGCCATCTCGAATTCGGATGAGTGCCGCTTCCACACGATCCAGCGTGGTTTGAATGTCGCGATCAACAAAGAGCAGGACGGTGACCGCGAGGCCGAGAGCCAGGAGTGCAAAGGAACCGACTGCACCAACAACTTGCTCCAGCCACCCCGCAACACCAAGGCCCACCGATCCGCTCCACAGGTCGAACATGGCATCCGTATGCGCGTTCAGCCATCCCAAAAAGCACGCGAGAAAGAAGACGCCCGTCGCGGTGAGTCCAGTGATGATTGGTAGAAATACAGGCTTTCGCCTCCGAAATAGAACGTAGCCCCACGCAAACAACATCCCGATCATCCCTAGAATCGGGAAACCTAGAAGGCCCGGAACCAACGCCCGGCTTACAATCGCACCGACGGGGCCCAGCAGGTTGTCCGTACGATTATCCCGGGAGTCGAACAGGTCTGACCACCGAACGCCGTCAAGCAGCGTGTCATCCTCGTTGCTGTGCGTAACGATGGCGAGCGTGAGCAGAAAAGCCAAAGCCAGCAGAATGAGCCCAAGAATTTCCCTCTTGCGCTCACTCGAAACCAGAACACCGGCCGAGTTGGACGTGCTTTTCTTGCGCTTCGATGTGGAGCGTGAACGCGTGCTGCTCACGGAACGGCTGCTGAGTGGGGGACTGCCCAACGGGTTATTCCGATAGGCGATGTTGCAAAATACGGGATTGCACGGCCTATAGAAAGGAGGCGCCGATGTTGTCGCTACGCAAGCACTTTCGCTTCGCCCGACTCAACATCTACCATTTCTCTCGCGCGCAATTTGTCATCGGTATCCAGAGCGAGAAGGTTGTCTTTGTAGCGGGGAAGCACGGGGAGGGAATCCACGCGAGCGCAAAAAGCCACATCGTCTGCAAACCCCAGCGCGACGAGGCGCTGCGTGTGACTACAATTAAAC
>JBBKWZ010000289.1:0-36465 GCA_037969195.1 Rubricoccaceae bacterium
GTTCGGGAGATCAATCGGATTCTGGCCGAGGTGACAGCGCAGCTCCGCCTGCACCGCGAAGAAGTGGCCGTAGGGTTAGAGGCGTTGGGTCGACTGGACGCCTTCGCAGCCATCGGGAGGTTGGCGAACGAACTGGAAGCCCACGTCCCCGCCCTCAACGACAACGGCGAAATTCGTCTCGTCCGGGCGCGCAACCCCGTTCTCGCACTTCACTTTAAGCAGGAGCAGGCAAGCCGCGAAGTCGTAGCCCTTGACGTTGATCTAGGAGGCGCCGAGGCCCACACACTCGTTATCACCGGGCCAAACGCTGGAGGTAAATCGGTTGCCATGAAAACGGTCGGCGTGCTCTGTTTGATGGCCCAATGTGGCATCCCGATCCCGTGCGATCCGGGCACGTCGGTTCCGTTGTTTACGCGGCTGTTCGTGGATCTCGGCGACCGCCAGTCTATTCAGGAAGACCTCTCGACATTCACTTCGCACCTCACATCCATCACGCAGATGCTTGCTGATGCCGACGACCGTTCCCTTGTCCTCATCGACGAGGCCGGGACGGGGACGGATCCTGCCGAGGGCGGTGCGCTGGCGCAGGCGGTCCTCGAGCGGCTGACTCGGCAAGGCGCAAGGACAATCGCCACCACACACCACGGGACGCTTAAAGCGTTCGCGCACACGGCGGACGGCGTCGTAAACGGCTCGATGCAATTCGACCGCGACACGCTCGCACCGACCTACCACTTCCAAAGCGGTATCCCAGGTTCGTCCTATGCGTTCGAAATTGCTGAGCGCGTCGGATTGGATCGGGAAGTCGTTGAGGCTGCACGCCTTCTGGTTGGAGAGGGCAAGTCGGCGCTCGAAGATCTCATCGCGGACTTTGAGCGCCAGACACTCCAAGCGGAAGCCCGAAAGGATGAAGCCGAAGCCCAGCTCGCAGAAGCCAATCACATCCGGGCGGACTACGAGCAGCGCCTCGGGCGCATCCGGGAAGAACGTGAGCGTCTAAAAGCGGAAGCGTTGGAACAGGCCGAGCAAATCGTTAGCGGAGCGAATGCGGCTGTCGAGAACACGATTCGGGAGATTAAAGAGGCCGATGCCGAACGTGAAGCGACGAAGGCCGCACGCAAGCAGTTGGAGGCCACGCGCGAGACGATCACCAAAAAGCGGAAGAAGGTCGTGCGTGCTGTGGAACGAAGCCAGCAGGCACCTGGGATCGATGCCGCCTCTGGTTCGATTCAACCCGGCGATCAGGTTCAAATAGCCGGAAGTACCGCCGTCGGCGAAGTCGTCAAGCTCGACGAAAAGGAAGCGGTCGTGGCCTTCGGCAGCATGACTTCTCGGGCCAAACTCAAGCGCCTTACAAAAGTCGGGGGGCCGACAAATCAGAAAGTGGAAATACGGGTGCCCAGCCCGTCCACAGCAACTCAATCGATTGCTCTGACGCGCGTTCGCATAGACGTCCGGGGGCAGCGCGTCGAAGAAGCCATCCCCGAGATCATGCGTTTTGTGGACGACGCCGTGTCCGCGAGCGCACCCAGCGTCGAGATCCTGCACGGGAAAGGAACCGGCGCGTTGAGGAGCGCCATCCGCGAACACCTTGCGAGCCGGGAGGATATCGGCTCGTTCGATTCAGCGCCGTGGAACCAGGGAGGTGACGGCGTGACTCTGGTCGTCCTTTCTTAGCTGCGAACTGTCCTCGATTCGCACGGGCGTGTCCGCCAATGCAGTCGATCATTCGCGTGTAGGGAGTACGCGTGGCTCTCGCAGCTGCCTTATCCCGGATGGACTGCTTTTTGCGACGACCGCCAATGAATATTTTAGCGAACATCACTTCTAAAGTCACCTCTCTGATATTGCATCTCGTTACTCTCATGGTCTCTCGTCCCGCTCGGATGCTCTGCGGTGTCCTCTTATTTGTTGGGCTTAGTGGGGTAGGCGCGCAAGCATCGTTGACAGACAGGCTTGAACGTGATGCATCTGATGAAACGGTGGACCTGGTGACGGCTGCGTTCGAGTCGGCGGATTACGAGGCCTTGTTAGACCTCGCCCAAAGGCGGGTGGAGATCATGATTCTTGGGAAGGGGGCTCGCTACAGCCACTCTCAGGCTGAGATGGTTCTTCGGAATTTTTTCCGCCAGCATCCGCCCGAACGCGTTGAGCTTACAGAGCAGTCGGCGACGGACGACGACCGGGCTGCGATGGGACAATACTGGGCGGAATCGGGAGAGAGCCCGCTGTCCATTCACGTCGGCTTTCGTGTGAGTAGAGATGACGAGTGGCAACTGGGCTCCATTCGCATCGAGCGCCCTTCATATCAGCGTTCGAGAAACGGTTAGACTCAGAAAAGGACCGATTGCGGGCGGCGGCGTGGTAGTTTTTGCGCCTGATGCCCCCGACAATTCCTTCC
This sequence comes from Rubricoccaceae bacterium, assembly GCA_037969195.1. Classification (GTDB taxonomy): domain Bacteria; phylum Bacteroidota; class Rhodothermia; order Rhodothermales; family Rubricoccaceae; genus JAHEJB01. Next base: position 2,402 of record JBBKWZ010000289.1, read on the forward strand.
CGCAATAAACGCCTCCTTCGCCGCTACCTGGGCGTAGCGGGACTGCTCGTTGTCACTATTCCCCTAACCCAGGGGGTTGGCGCGTTGCTCGTGGGCAACGTCGGCGCAGATACAGAAGCTGCCGCACATAATCGGGTCGAGGAGACCAGGCGCACAGTACAGTCTCACCTTACCAGTCTTCTGACGTCAATGGAGGGCGACGCGCAGAGGTTGGCGGCCAATCCGGTTGTCCTGCAAGTGCTAGGTGACCCAACGTCTCGAACTCCGACGTTGGTTCGCCCCGTTTTAGAAGCCATTTCCGGCGCAGCGTCACTCTCTGGCGGCTCCGCGAATGAAGCAATTGAACTCTACAAACCGAACGGAGATCTGTTCGGTTGGAGTGGTTTCGAAGTACCACTCGATCGGGCAACGTTACGCGACGGTATTTCCGACACGCTTCGCACCGCCGTGGCGATGGACGGTCAAGATCGTAGGACGATCACGCTGTGGTACCCTGTTCTCAAAGGCGAGGATTTTATCGGAGCGGTTCGAGTCATGCGGCGAGCCCAAATGGTCGTGCCGGTTAGGAACGAGTTCCTGAAAGACTACAACCTGGCAGACGAATGGCGTAGCGAATCCTCATTGCCGTTCTCGTTGCTCTTTTCGGATAGGCCTACGCGGAGCTCGGGGGCTACACAACTCGTCGGATTGGACGGATCACAACTTGGCTGGCTCTTTGTCGATCAGCCCTCCGAGAGATTTCTGGCGGGGCAGATCTTTGCCCTGTCCAATGGCGTGACTGTGTTCTGGATCGTCCTGCTTGGTCTTTGGATCCTGGCTGGATTGTGGTTTCTGGTGGATGAGAAGATGAACTCAGCCTCCAATCGAGATGCTGGAAGTTGGGGGCGGACACTCCTGATTCTGTCTGGCTGGACGGTGGCATGGTGGGGTTTTCGCTACGGCATGTTCTTGCTCAACGCACCGGCGCGTTGGTTTGCGGGAAGGAAGTTGGTAGGAGAGCTATTCGACCCGACCTACCTCGCTTCGAGTGTTGGTGGAGGTTTGTTGAGCTCAGCGGGCGACTTAATTGTAACAGCGGTTTTCGCCGTTGTTTTCTCCCTGGTTGTGCTTCGCTTTGCGCTATTCAGAACGGCGTCCGCGATGGGGAGGGATTCGCGAGAGGCGAGTCTGATCCACTACGTGGTCTGCGTTGTATTGGCTGGCGCTTCTCTACTGATCATTGTGCTTTATGCGATTGCCGCCCGCCATGCGGTGCTCGACGCAACGCTTGGCTACTTCGAGCGCTCCGGGCCTATTCCGAATGCCCTTACGCTTCTGGTGCTCATGGCGCTGCTGGCAGGGGCCTACGCCGCGATCACGTTCGTGAGCGCATGCGCCCTGCTGGCTCGGGCCGCCTTGGGGTGGATTACTCCGGCGGACGACCGGTCGTGGCGAACCGTCCTCGCCATCGCCGGCGCGTTGCTGGCGATTGTGGCTGTCACGAACTCTCCGGGCGAAGCGCCTTCATGGGTTTCTGTCGCGTTGTTTGCGATTGTGGGGGTGGCCGGCGCACTCTTCCTTGTTGGGCACAAAGAGCGCTGGGCGTGGCCGCTGACCTTTCGCGGGATGCTCTTCTGCGTGTTGGTACTCGTACCGCTGACGTATTTGGTTCTTGCCCAGGCGGATCGCGTGCGCGAAAACGTGCTCATCGAAGAAGCGGCCGAGGACTTTGCAGACGGGCAAGACCCGCGTGCCGTTTACGCACTGCAACAGGTCCTCGCGGAAGCCCGGTCTCCAGACCTGCGTGCGGAACTCGTCGACGTTGTACAGGAGGTTGATGATGCCGGATCTCTATCACCTGACACTCTGGCCGGCGATTCGGCGCTCGTTCGTGAGCCGGATAGTCCGGCATCAACGTCAAATCCCGATTCGGCAATCACGGAGATCCCCCTGCCCGTTGTCGGGGAGCCGGTTCGTGATAGTGCGTATGCTGCCCTGGACGAATTCATTGCGCGGCTCATCGCCGGTTCTTTCCTTTCATCCCTCGCCGATTATACCGTAGACCTCGCCGTCCTCAACGCAGCTGGCGACACGCTCGCCGCCTACGCGGGTGATGTGCTTTCAGATACAGGCACCTCCCTAAACGCACGCGTTGGCAAGGACGACCCTCTTGCGTTCGAAACACTTCGCAGCCAGTATCAAACGGGCGAGCGGGGCAGCGGCTATCTCGTTGATTGGGCTCCTGTCGGGAGCCAGCGAGGGACGTACCGCTACGCTGGACTTGGCCCGGTACAGTCGTCGGATGGCACGGTCAGTGGATGGCTCTACGCCGAGGCGACGCCGCGTCTAAGTAGACCGCTTGGCGAAACGCCGTATCCCAGCGTCCTGGTCCCGGCCGGGCTCTTGGGAGATGAAGCCGCGGCCATGAGCTACGCCGAGTACGACAATGGCGTCCTCGTGCGCAGCCGCGGGGCAGCACCAGGACCGTTTCAGCTTGACGTTAGCGTACGGAATGCATTTGCCGGAAATCGTACAGAATATTGGCGGACGGAGAAAATCGAGGACCATCCGTATCGCTCCTTTTATCAGCGAATCCCTGCAGGAGAGAAGCACGAGCGGCTCGACGCTATCGCCGTTCGATTGCCTTCGCCCTCTCCGCTGGACCACCTGTTCAACCTCCTGCGGATGACCGTCGCGGGGATGTTGCTCGGGCTCCTTGTCTATCTATGCGGATTGCCCATCCGGCGTAACGCGGGCTTGCAATCGCCTGGTCAAACCAAGTTTGGCGACAAGGTGCTATCCCGGTTCTTGCTGGTCGGAATCGCCACGGTAGTTGTTACCGGAATAATCGGGCGGCAGGTCATTGTCGCCCAGAATGTGCAGAGCGTTGAAGATCTTCTTCGGTTGCGGTTGCAACGCGTCGAGGCGGCGGTAACCGCAGAGGCAAGCCCTGGAATGCCCGTCGCGTCGGCTCTGGCCCGGGCCCGGGCGGACGTTGCCAGTGCCCAACTCGGTGTGGATCTCCACGTCTATCAGGGGTACAAACTTGTTTCGACGAGCCGTCCTCAACTCGTTCGGCAGCGTTTCATAGACGAGCGCCTTCCAGCGGATGTCTATCAAGCGCTCTACGCCGAGGGTCGCCGCTATACGTTTGCCGAGGGACGCATCGGCTCGTTCACCTACACCATTGGCTATAAAGCCATCGCCGATGAGCTCGGCCGAACCATAGGTGCCGTAGCTGTTCCCACACTGCCGGAGCAGGCTTCGATCGAAGCCGGCCAAGCGCGAATCATTGCGTACCTGTTCGGTGTCCTGCTCGTTTTGATGTTGGGCATTTTTGTGACGACCGCGCTGCTGGCCAATCAGCTCACGCGGCCTTTTGTTCGATTGAGAGCGGGCCTGAAAGCGGTGGGGGAAGGCCAAACTTATGAGCCCATCCCAGTTGAAACGACAGACGAGATGGGGCAGCTTGCGGAATCGTTCAACGAAATGCAGGCCTTGCTGAAGGACAGTCGCATCAGGCTCGCGCGGCAGGAGCGCGCACTGGCGTGGCGAGAAATGGCTCAGCAAGTAGCGCACGAGATTAAGAATCCTCTCACGCCCATGAAGCTCTCCGTGCAGCATTTGCGACGCTCGCATCGGCCAGCTGATGAGAATGCTTCGCCGGAGGATCGCAAATTTAGCAGCGTCTTGGATCGCATCACGACAACATTGATCGAGCAAATCGATGCGTTGAGCCGCATTGCGGGTGAGTTTTCCTCCTTTGCGCGGCTTCCCAAGCGGAGCGCGGAGCGACTCGATCTCAACGAAGTCGTCCGTGAGGCCGCTTCGCTGTTCGACGACGAAGCGCCATCGGAACATCCAGTAGAAATGAACCTGGAACTATCCAGCGAGCCTCTGTTCATCGACGCTGACCGCGAGGAATTGCGACGCGCGTACATCAACCTTTTCACCAACTCCCTCCAGGCGATGCCCAAAAGTCGGGAGGGGCGTATTTCTGTTCGGACTGGCGTGGTCGATGGCGAGGCATTCTCGGATGTGCAGGATAACGGGATCGGGATTTCCGAAGAGGTTCGCTCGCGCATTTTTCAGCCCAACTTCTCCACAAAAACAAGCGGGATGGGGCTTGGTCTGGCCATCGTCAGGAAGTCTATTGAAGCGGGTGGGGGGACCGTTACGTTTGAGACGGTGGAAGGGCAGGGAACGACGTTTCATATCCGCACGCCCCTTGCTCCACCGTCGGTTGATTCGGGCGAATAGTCACCCGAGGCCGCGTCCCTTTACCGTACCTTCCGCCGTTTCACCCAGGTCAGTTTACATGCGCGCCATCGTCGTAGGTGCGGGAGACGTCGGTTACGACGTGGCCCGAATGCTTTCTCTCGAACGCCACGATGTCACCGTCATAGATACCGATCAGGCGAAGATCGACCACGTGAGTGAGACGCTCGACGTGCTTGCCATTCAGGGTTCCGGAACGAGTGCGGCAACGCTCATGAAAGCGAGGATCCTGGACGCTGACCTGCTTGTTGCGGTTACGGATGTTGACGAGGTCAACATCATAGCCTCGATGCTGGCAGAGCGCTTCGGAAACTCATCGCACGAGACGACGACCATCGCCCGCGTGCGATCGAGCGAATTTACCGCTGATGATGCGGTTTTAACGATGGCCGATTTTGGCATCGACCTCATCATCCATCCAGAGGAAAGCACGGCTGCTGAGGTTGTCGCGCTGCTTCGAAGGGCCGCTGCGACAGATATTGTGGAATTCTGCGATGGCCGCATTCATCTCGTCGGGATTCGAATCGATCGCGACGCGCCCCTATTGGGAGTGTCACTCGCCGAGTTGGCCCAACAGAACAGTCATCTCCAATACCGGGTGATGGGCATTTCCCGAGGCATCCGCACGCTCGTTCCAGACGGCGCGGCCACCATCCAGGCTAACGATCAGATATTCGTACTGACGCCGACAGGCCAAGTCGGCCAGATCACGCACATGTTCGGGAAGGAGGGCCGCCGGTTGGAGCATTGCATGATCCTCGGTGGGACGAAAGTCGGAGCGCGCATTGCCGCTGGCCTTACCGAGAAGAAACGTCGTTCCAGCAATATGACGGTGAAGCTTGTCGAAGCGAACCGTGCCCGGGCCGAGCAGCTCGCCGAGATCCTGGAGGACGTTCTCGTCATCCATGGCGATCCTGCTGACATTGATCTGCTCGTGCGGGAAGGTCTAAGCGAGATCGATGCGCTCGTCGCGGTTACAGAAGATGAGGAATCCAATCTCGTCTCCTGCCTCATGGCAAAGCACCTTGAAGTGCGGAAGACCGTAGCCCTCCTCTCAAAAGGTGCCTACATCCCCATATCGCAGTCTATTGGGCTCGATGCGGCCGTTTCGCAAAAGCTTGCCGTCACGCGGGAGGTACAACGTTTTCTCCACGGCTCGCACGTTCAGAGCGTAGCCACCATACATGGCCTCGACGCTGAGATCCTGGAGTTGGAGGCCGAACCCGGGTCGCCCATAACGTCAGCACCCTTGAGGGAGCAGAAAATTCCGAATGGAATTCTCATCGGAGCCGTGGCAGGTGAAGAAGTCGAAATCGCAACTGGCCAATCCCACATTCTGCCCGGCCAGCGTGCGATTGTGTTTGCCATTTCCACGCGTGTGCAAGAAGTAGAAGCCCTCTTTTCTGCCAACTAGATGGGCTGATGTTATTCGACGTTAAGGCTGTTGTCGGCGTACTCGGAGCGCTTTTGTTTGCGGTGGGGCTTTCGCTGCTCGCCCCGATGGGCGTTGCCCTGTTCTACGGTGAGCCGCATTGGTGGGGCTTTGGGATTACGGCGTTTGCTTCGTTGGCGGGCGGAGCAATCGCATGGGGATTGTATCGACCTAAAGACGAATTGACGATTCGAGAGGGATTTGCGATCGTCGCGCTGGCGTGGGTTGTGCTCTCGCTCGTCGGTGCGCTCCCGTTTGTCATCACCGGCGTGCTCAGTTCGTACACGGACGCGTTCTTTGAGACGATGAGCGGGTTTACGACGACGGGGGCAACAATTCTCGGCGGCGCGAACACACCAGCAATCGAGGACATGCCCAATGCGTTCCTCTTCTGGCGGAGCCTGACCCACTGGATGGGGGGGATGGGAATTATCGTGCTCACGTTGGCGGTTCTTCCCATGTTGGGCATCGGAGGAATGCAGCTCTTCAAGGCAGAAGTGCCGGGCCCTCAAACCGACAAGCTCACACCGCGCGTAACCGAAACGGCCAAACGTCTTTGGGCCATCTACGTCGGACTGACCGTGGTCGAAGTCTTGTTATTGCTTCCGGCGATGAGTCCCTTCGAAGCGATAAACCACGCCTTTGCGACTATGGCGACCGGTGGATTCTCGACCGAGAACGGATCGGTTGGGCAGTACGGTTCGGCCTACGTCGACTGGGTGATCATCGTCTTTATGTGCCTGGCGGGAATGAACTTCACCCTTCACTTTCTGATGCTGCATCGCAGGATTGGGCCCGTATGGAAGAGCGAAGAGCTTCGGGTGTATCTCACGATTTTGCTTGGTGCAACGGCATTGTTGACCATCGTGCTTTGGAATCCGGCGCGAGATTTTCTTCCCCAGCCTGTTTCCCTCAACGGCGAGATTGTAGAGGCTGAATTCACGTCCTCCGATACCCAGGGCGTCGCCGTCGAAGAGGCAATTACGTCCCAGGAGGGCAGGGCAGGCGCCGAAGAAATGGGCGGTGGGGCCAATCTCGGTGCCGATGATGTGAATGGCCGTGCCATCGTGCGCTACGATTCGTTCTGGACGTCGCTTCGATATGCCGCCTTCCAGGCGACGAGCATCATCACTACGACCGGTTTTGGTACGGCGGATTACGAACTCTGGCCGCCGCTTGCGCTAGGCATTTTGTTCGGTCTCTTTTTCGTTGGAGGCATGGCTGGATCAACGGGAGGCGGCGTAAAGGTCGTCCGCGTTCTCCTCATTCTGAAGAACTCATTCCGCGAGTTCAAGAAGTTGATTCACCCCCAGGCGGTGATTCCCATTCGGTTGGACCACCGCGTTGTGTCCGATAGCATCATGCAAAATGTGCTGTCATTCATCGTTCTGTATATCGGCCTGATCGGTGCAGGAACACTTGTCATGGGCTTTATTGGACTCGACCTCATGAGTGCCTTTAGCGCTACGTTTTCCTGCGTGGGCAACGTTGGTCCGGCTTTCGGGACGTTCGGCCCAACCGAGAACTACACGCACGTTCCGATGGCAGGCAAGTGGGTTTTGTCGTTCTTGATGATGGCAGGGCGGCTGGAAATCTTTACCGTCTTGCTGCTATTTACCCCACATTTCTGGAAGCGCTGATGCGTGGTCTGGCCTTGCTCCTAATGTTTGCACTCGTTGGATGTGCGGACTCCAGAACCGATCTCCCACCGGCCATTCCGCCGGGCGTGATTGATGAGGAGGCGGAACTGCAGGCCGCCATAGATTCACTGAGCGCAGAAGTTGATGAGACCCGCGGCGCGATCGAAGAGGGCTTCGAGGACGTTGAAGCGATGCGCAACCGGCTTGATCGCGATCAACAGCAAGGCGATTCTCTGCGTCAACGTATCGAAGCCAACCAGCGCGAGATCGACGCGTTGGTTGGGCAGTAATCGCGTAACACCCACCGAAAAAAGTAGGGACGATCCAGGAATCGTCCATACGATGTTTCGAGCACCGCCTCGGAATACCTACGCTGCAGCGGTCTCTTGCATCCGCTCGAAGGCTCCTACGATCTCGCGGACATGCTCCGCGGAGTTATTCATCATCGCCATCTCAGCGTCGTTAAGGTCAAGTTCGATGATCTCCTTGATGCCGCCCGTGCCGAGCTTCACCGGCATACCAATGAACATGTCGTTCAGGCCATACTGTCCGGTTGCCCATGCAGCGGCCGGGAAGATGCGGTTGGAGTCTTTCACGATGGCTTCGACCATTTGAGCGGCTGCCGCGCCCGGCGCATACCAGGCACTTGTGCCCATCAAGCCTACAATTTCGCCGCCGCCTTTCTTCGTCCGCTCTACGATCTCGTTGATGCGCTCTTCCGACAACATGCTCGGCAGAGCCTTGCCCCCGATGCTTGTGTACCGTGGCAACGGCACCATCGTGTCGCCGTGTCCGCCAAGGAGCATCGCTGAAATGTCCTTTACCGACACGTTTAATTCAGTGGCCAGGAACGCCCGGTAACGGGCCGTGTCGAGGATTCCCGCCATGCCCATCACGCGCTGGCTTGGGAAACCGCTCTTCATGTAGGCGACGTAGGTCATCACGTCGAGAGGGTTCGAAACGATGATGAGAATCGTATTCGGGCTCTTCGCCACGATCTGCTCTGTCACACTGCCAACGATAGCTGCATTCTTCGCGAGGAGGTCGTCGCGGCTCATTCCCGGCTTGCGCGGGAGGCCCGCCGTGATCACGGTAATGTCTGATCCTGCGGAGAGGGCGTAGTCGTCACCGCCAACAAGGGACGTGTCAAATCCATGGATCGGTGCGCTTTCCCACAGATCCAGCGCCTTGCCCTTTGCTACACCGTCAACAATGTCGATGAGAGCTATTTCGTTGACAATGTCCATCCGAGCAACGCACTCGGCAACGGTTGCGCCAACGTTTCCGGCGCCTACGACTGTGAGCTTCATGGCAGAATTTCGAAATGATGAAAGAGAGCGTGCACAGCCATAATAGCCCGGCAAATCTTCCCTCAGCGCGGAAGAAAAGGCGAATTGGTTTCGTGCGTAGGTTTCGAATCCTGACATTCCCCGCATCCAATGCGCCGTCTCGCCCTCTTCGGCTTTGCCGCCTTCTTACTGGCGCCCGTCCAGGCACAGGAGAGGCCTAGAAACGTCATCGTCATGGTTGCGGATGGCGCAGGACCAAGCGCTCCCGCGCTTACTCGCCGCGTCATCGGAAGGTCGCTCGTGCTTGATGATTATCTCACAGGCACCATTGCAACGACGGCGACCAGCCATGAAATCACGGATTCGGCGGCTTCTGCAACCGCTTACGCGTGTGGCGTGCGAAGCTACAAAGGTTCAATCGGCGTTGACTCAACCGGCGCTCCATGTCGGACAATTTTGGAGGCAGCAGAGGAGAACGGCATGGCTAGCGGGCTCGTCACAACTGCCTACCTCGCCGATGCCACTCCCGGAGCGTTCGCCACGCATGCGCGGGAACGAGCCGAAAAAGATTCCATCGCAGAACAGCTGCTTCAGCAGGGCATTGAGGTGCTTCTGGGAGGTGGATCGAATCACTTCCTTCCACCACCTTTGGGGACGCGAAGCGATGGCCGCAATCTCCTCGAAGAAGCAAGGGCGGTGGGCTACGATGTGATAACGTCGCCAAGTGCCCTTGGCTCGGGCCGTGAACCCCTTCTGGGGCTCTTCGCGCCAAGCACAATGGATTTTGAGATTGACCGCGACTCGTCGATGGAGCCAAGCCTGAGTGACATGACGCGGAAAGCGATGTCGATTCTCTCAGAAGAAGCGGGAGGATTTTTCTTGATGATTGAAACGGAAGGGACGGACGATGGCGGTCACTATCAGGACGGTGCTGCGCTGGCTCGCGAAATGGAAAGCTTCGATGATGTGTTTCGGCAAGTCATCGAGTTCGTCGAAAACGATGGAAACACACTTGTCATTGCACTCTCCGATCACGACACAGGTGGGCTTGGCGTTGGCCGGAACGGGTCATACAATTGGCATGCGGGCAATTTGAGTGGCGTCGTACGAAGCACTCGGTGGATGCAGCGCCGCGTCAGGGAGGGTCAGGATCCGTTCGATGTCTTTCGGGAGTCCACGGGCATCAGTGACCTGAATGCAGACGAACATTCCCAGATTGCAGCCGTCAAGAATGGACAGGTTCAGCGAGTTTTCGCAAGGATCCTATCGGACAGGGCTGGGATCGGCTGGTCGACAACCGGCCATACGGAGGCCGATGTATTTCTCTACAGCCATGGGCCGGGCAGCGAGTACTTCCGCGGCCACCTGCAAAATTATGAAGTAGGGCAACGGCTGTTCGACGTCCTCGGGTTTTAGAGGGAACCGGACGTCGGCTAGCTCTTCTTATCCTTTGGCGCCTGCTCTTTCCCGATGCTCATCTCAGAAGCCACATTTGTCGTCACCGACACCGAGACCACTGGGTCACGGGCGGGCGATGATCGTGTGATCGAAATTGGCGCGGTCAAGGTGCAGGGTGGCAACATCACTGAGACGTTTCAGCAGCTCATCAACCCCGGCAGGCACATTCCGCGGCGAATAACCCAACTCACGGGAATCTCGACGGGCATGGTGTTTGATCAACCGACGGCAGATGAGGTGATGCCGCGCTTCATGGATTTCCTCGCCGACGGAGTCCTGGTTGCGCACAACCTCCCCTTCGATCAGCGATTTATTGAGGTGGAGCTGGAGATTGCTGGTCTGGAAGGCCTTCGAAATCCTAGCCTCGATACGCTTCGCCTCGCACGCCGATTATACTCGGCGCTGCCCTCCAAAGGGCTTAGCAAACTGACGCGGTACTTCGATATTGAAGTCAACGGAAGGCACCGTGCGCTTGGCGATGCGGAAGCGACGGCCAAGCTCCTCCTGCTGTTCATCGACCGAATGCAACTGGAGTTCGGCGTGGAGACCGTTGAAGATCTGCTGGGCTTTCAGCGGAAACGCTACAGCGATACGCGTCGCGAGCCATCGCATCTCAAGCAAATTCGGGAAGAGATCCTGGTCAATCTCCCCGACCGTCCGGGCGTTTACTTCATGCGCGACAGGCGGGACGCCGTGATCTACGTCGGCAAGGCAAAAAGCCTCAACAGCCGCGTGCGCAGCTACTTCGCCGCCATCGACAACCATAGACCCGAGATCCGTAGGCTCGTCCGCGACGTTCGCAATATCACGTGGGAGGAGACGGGCACCGAGCTTTCTGCGCTGATTGAGGAGTCGAAGGCGATCAAACGCCACACGCCTACGCACAATAGCCTGCAACTCAAATACCGGGACTACCCTTTTCTCAGGCTCGACACGACGCACGATTTCCCGACATTGTCGAGGACGGTTCGCATTCACGCCGACAGCGCCGAGTATTACGGTCCCATCAGTCAAAAGAAAGTCGCCGATGAGCTGGTGGAGCTCGTAAACCGGCTGTTCAAGTTGCGTGAATGCGACGACGGGACGTTTGCGCTTCACCGCCCCTGCCTATACCACGACATGGGCCGGTGTTCGGCACCGTGCATCGGGGGAGAGGCGGAGGATGAGTACCCGATGGTAGTCGATCAGGTGCGGGCCTTTTTAGCGGGCCGGGACGAAAGTGTCCTTGAGATGGTCGAAGAGGCGATGCTCGAGGCATCCGCGATGATGGAATACGAACAGGCTGGGTGGTTTAGAAATCAGCTCGGACGGATCCGAAAGACGTTGTACGGGCAACGGACACTGGTGTCCGCCGTGCATGATCACAATGCTGTATTGTTGGAATCGCTCGCCGATGGCTCAGGCACGCAGCTGTTCCTTATTCGCTACGGACGCCTCGTCGCGCGGATAGATCTTCCGGCTGATTTGCCACTGGTGAAGACAGAAGAGCTCCAAGTCAAGGTCGCAGAGCATTTCGATTCGTCCGTTTCGCGGCCAGAACGATTTGATCGCCCTGATGTAGACGAGATCCGAATCATCGCGCATTGGATGCGCCTCCGTGAGAATGCCACGAAACAGGTTCCATGGACGCCAGAGATTTCCTCTGAGGATTTTGTGGAGCAAATTCGTGCGGCGATGGTAGACGTTCCCGTTTCCGAGGTCACCAGCGAAGCTGCAATTGTAGAAGCATGAAAATCGCAGGATTGGGCGTATTGATTGTTGTTCTCGTAGGCCTCTTTTGGCCGATATCGGACAACGTGGGTCCGCCTGGGGACGTGGTCGTTGAGGAGTTTGAGCTATCGATTGGCGAATCGACCGTTGTGCTCGCCGTGCACCAGGGCGAAGAATCTCTCTTCTCCATGCTCGTTCTCCACGACGATGAAAACACGGCCGTCGAAGCCGGGAGGGCATTTCTGGAGGAGCACGGAGGCAGATTAGTGGAACTCCGGGCACAGGGCGAACGCCGCGTAAGCTTCCTGCTTGGTGGTAGGTCGTTTGATTTTGACCCCAATAGGGTCTTTACGGATCATGGCGTCCGCGCCACGTTGCAACCTGAAGCCGAGGACGTAACCATATTTGCGACGCAGACTTTCGCGGACAGCCTCCTGGCGATTTACGCGCCGCACGACGTGATTGTCACCCTGCATAACAACACGCCCGATAACTACTCAGCACGTAGTTACGCTCAGGGCGGCGAGTACGAAAGCGACGCGGCAGCCGTGCATCTCGAAGATGGTGTCGATCCGGATGATTTCTTTTTCGTGACGGACGAGGACCTCTACCACGCACTCCGCGCTGATGATTTCAACGTCGTTCTGCAAAACAACGCAAGCGTCACCGACGATGGCTCACTATCGGTTTGGGCAGCACAGAACGACTTCCTGTATGTGAACGTGGAAGCCGAACACGGCCATCTTGACCAACAGAAAGAAATGATCGAGGGCCTCGAGTTCCTACTGCGCATGTTGGAACATCGGCATCACACGCATTAACCAATCGCGATCAAAACTGGTGTTGCCTGCTCTTGGCGATCCGGTTTTTCAACCACGCATAAGGCAATTTCTGTTGAAAGCGAGCATGAACCGACTGGTCTATCTGATTCCTTTCCTCCTCACGGCCGCCTCTTGCGCGCAAGAGCCTTTGGACCCCGATAATAGCCATTCCGGGCTCTCAGCTACCGCTGCAGACGCTGGAGACGTCGTTTTCCACGAGGTAACACTGGGCGATTCTACCGTAGCGATTGAAGAGCATGGGGGTGGGGACGGCCTATCCATTCTCATCCTGGGGAGTGGAGATTCCACGGCGTATGACGTGGGCGTTTCATTCACTGCTGGAAACGGAGGGCGAATGGTTGCCGTCCGAACGAACGAGGATTTCAGGGTTTCCTTTTCGGTGGAGGGCGGCGTGTATTCGTTTGAGCCCACGCGGGTTTTTTCTGTTCCTGGAATCAGAAAATCGATCGGCTCACAGAACACGCCAGCAAGCTTTTTCAACGTTCAAGCTTACGCCGATCGAATCCTCTCCATCTACGAACCCGATTGGATTGTTGTGGAACTGACAGATCATAGACCGGATGATTATTCGGCCCGGAGCTATCAGGCGGGAGGTGATCTGGCGGACGAGGCCTTGGCCGTCCATGTTCAGCCAGGCGTTGATCCGGGCGACTTTTTCGTCGCCTACGACAGCGAGATGTACGATGTGCTGCGTCTTGCAGGGTTGAATGTAGTCAGGTCGAATTCGCAGATTGCAGAGGACGATGGGTCTCTTTCGGTTTGGGCGGCGAGGAACGGAATGCGCTACGTGAGGGTCGAAGCTTCATACGGCCATCGAACGGAATTACGGGGAATGTTGGAAGGCTTGGTAGGTGTTCTGGAAGCTCTGCCCTCCCGCTTGGAAGCGAACTGATCATGCGATTCTCACTCGAAACAGCCCTTCCCATCCTTGAACGGACCCCCTCCGTGCTGAACGAGTTGCTTTGTGGTGTCGGCGACGCATGGACGATGCCAAACGAAGGCGGGGAAACCTGGAGTCCGTTTGACGTGATTGGCCATCTGATCCACGGAGAGCGCACGGATTGGATTCCCCGGGCCAGGATTATTCTTGAGTTTAGCGAAACTAGGCCCTTTGATCCATTTGACAGGTTTGCGCAATTTGAGCAGAGCCGCAGCAAGTCAATGAAAACGCTGCTTGACGAATTCGGCGAGCTTCGTGACGAGAACCTGATGGTTCTGCACGACATGGACTTGCAACCCGACGAGCTCGAACGAAGCGGCATGCATCCAGAATTAGGGGCGGTTAGCATGACGCATCTGTTGGCAGCGTGGGTGGTCCACGATCTCGGACACATTGCACAAATCAGTCGGGTGATGGCCAAGCAGTATGCAAGTGAAGTCGGCGTGTGGAGAGAGAGCGGTTATCTCGGAGTGCTTGGCGATCGGGTAAGCGCGTGATCGTTCCCCGATCCGCATTTGATGGGGAGGCAGTCCGGCGGCATTACGATGAGCTTGATGCGTTCTACCGCGAAATCTGGGGTGAGCATGTTCATCATGGCCTGTTTGTTCGGGGCAACGAATCCGTAGAAGATGCAACGGAAGCGCTTATCCATAAGGTCGCGAACGCCGCGCGCATAAAATCTGGTGATGACGTCTGCGACGTCGGGTGTGGATACGGTGGCACCGCCCGATGGCTAGCGGAGAACAGGCAGGCTCGCGTTCTCGGCCTGACGCTCTCGGAGGTGCAATTCACGTTCGCTCAGGCTCAGTCGGTTTCGGAGGGAGCGCCAACGCCAACAATCGTCCTTCAAGATTGGTTGGAGAACGGGTTGCCGGACAACCATTATGACACCGTTATCGCGATCGAGAGCACTACACACATGCCGCATCGTGGTCGCGTGTTTTCAGAAATGGCGCGCGTCATGAAACAAGATGGTCGCTTGGTGACGTGTATTTGGATGACAAGCGAAAAGCCGTCCGAGCTTGCCATTCGGCACCTTCTCGAACCCATTTGTCGTGAAGGTCGCCTTGCGGGGATCGGAAGCCTCTCGGAAAACCAAGCGTGGATAGAGGAGTCAGGATTGGAGATTGAGTCGGTCGAGGATCTCAGCAAAGCTGTTGCACCAACCTGGACTATCTGCGCGAGGCGCTTTGCCTCAGAAGTTGTCCGAAATCCTAGATATCGCAGCTTCCTGATGGACGCGACCCGTCAAAACAGGGGCTTTGCAACGACGCTTTTCCGGCTGCGACTCGCATATGCATTCGGGGCAATGAGGTACGGTCTTGTAGTGGCCAGGAAGCCGATATAGTTGTCGTAAAGACCTTTAGGATGCTCCTAAGTCGCCGATACTTCGACGGCTATCATGCCAACGCAGCGCCCACTTTTCTCAAGCCAGAATCCGTTCGCGCATGCGCCGGTTTCATTTGCGCGGGTACTATCGCCCGACGCCGGTGACAAACAGCGTCTTCTGCTGACGGTTTGGTTCGTCTCCATGATGCCCATGATAATTGGTGGGCTGATGGTACTTCGAGGTTCAACCATACCGGTTGAGATTGCGGGCGCACACGTTCAGCTAACGTTGTATTTCCCGCTGGTGCTATCCACACTGTTCGCGCTTTGGTTTGGCTACTGGTGGGGCGCCATTCCTGCATGTATCGCGCATGCAACCGTAGCATTGGCCGATGGACTGGGAGTGAAGTTGGCCTTGCTTCTTGGGGTGACCGACATGCTCGCCCTCGGCGTGCTGATCGTCGCGTATCAGGTCATGCCAGTCGCCACAACCCTTCGCTCGGTTGGGTCGCTCGTCTTTTTCATCCTCACGTCGTTCGTTGCGGTATTGGCCTCGTCGGCCAGCGCGTTCGTCTGGGCAATCGCGAAGGACCACTCGCCGGCGGAGACGTTGACGATCTGGCAAGGGTGGTGGATCAGCGGGTTCCTTTTGCACGTATTCGTTACTGCTCCAATTCTGTTCGCCGCTGGGCGATGGGTGGAGACGTGGAAGAAGAACGGTGGCTTTCGACCAGCACGACCAGAAATCCTGACGCCAGCGCGCGTTCTCCTCGTCTACGCGATGGCTGTCTGCGCTCTTGTCGGGTATGGTTTTCTCGTACAGTATTTCGGATGGGGCGAAGTGGTAACGTCGGACGTGCCTGCACCTGACGTATTCTACGCGTTGAAGGGCCTATCGCTCCTAGAGTGGATCACCTTTGGTTTTGTTGCGATGGCGGGCTACTTCGGTTACCTCGTTGCGAAAGGTTGGAGCAAGACAGCATCCGATCTTGCAGTGGCCAACAATCTATTACTTGATTTACTTGATCAAAGGGAATTGGATCAGGCCAGACTCGTGGAGTTTGCCGTAGAGCAGGAGCAGGCACGCAATGCTCGGGATACATTCTTTTCCATCATCTCGCACGATCTGCGAGGTCCGATGGGGTCGTTGTTGGGCCTTTCCCAAGTTGCGGAAAACAGGTTGGGTGGCCACGACGATACGGAATTAGTCGAGATGGCTGGTCTCATGCATCGGTCTGCCGAGCGTCTGTATGGCCTGCTGATCAATCTCCTGGAATGGGCGCGGTTGCAAACGGGGCAGATGCGCGTGGAGTTGGAAGAAATCAGTCTATCGGAGCTCGTAGATACCGTTGTTGAAGTAATGGCCGGGCCATCTTCCGAAAAGTGCGTATGGTTGAATAACCGCGTCGCTCCGGACACCACAATAAAGGCTGATCCCATTATGCTCCGCTCGGTGATCCTCAACCTTGTCAGCAACGGATTGAAGTTTACCAAGGAAGGAGGTAGCGTCACGATTCGCGCCGACGAAGCGGGCGATCAGCTAGACATCACCGTTCAGGATACCGGCGTAGGCATGAGCGAAAAGGACATCAAGCGCCTCTTCCGGATCGACGAGTCGATTTCCCGGACGGGCACGGGTGGCGAGAAGGGTAGTGGCCTTGGTTTGATCCTCTGTAAGGAAATGATCGAACGTCATGGAGGTACGGTATCTGTAGAAAGCGTTGTGGGAGCGGGGACTACGTTTAGTGTTAGGCTTCCTGTCGACGTGTGCGAGAACGAGCGTGTTGGTTTACTGGAACTCGGTGATTCTGCCTCCTGACATACAAGAGTTGACGCCGCGGAATCGGGTCGAAGTGTCGGAAAATCACACAGTCCCTTCGTGGTTTGGCTAGTGAGCGGCTCGGTATATTTCCGTTCTATCAACGCTACAGAACTCCGTTTACGATGGCAACGAACACCTCCGATATCCGCAACGGGCTCACGATCATCTGGAATGACGACCTATGGACGATCATCGAGTTCATGCACGTTAAGCCTGGCAAAGGCGGCGCGTTCGTTCGGACGAAGCTGAAGAATGTGCGGAACGGCAAAACAGTTGACAACACTTTCCGAGCTGGCGAGCGACTCGAAACAGCACGTGTTGAACGCCGGGAGATGCAGTATCTCTATCAAGATGAGTTGGGTCTCCATTTCATGAACACGGAGACCTACGATCAGGTGACGCTTCCCGACGGGCTCGTGCCTGGAAAAGAGTTCATCAAGGAGGGTGGCAGCGTGGACGCACTGGTAGACGCCGCGACCGAAGAAGCGTTGTCGGTAGAGATTCCGCGCCATGTTGAACTGCTTATCACGACGACCGACCCTGGCTTGAAAGGGGACACAGCAACCGGGGCCACGAAGCCTGCAACCCTGGAGAGTGGCGCAATCGTCAACGTGCCACTATTTCTCAACGAAGGAGATTTGATACGCGTAGACACATCCTCTGGCGCATACCAAACCCGCGTGAACGCCGCTTAAGAGAGCACTCGCCGAATTCCCGTGGCTGCGGTACATTCCGATGCCCACCCGCACCAACGTTTCCAAGAATATGGACCTCGAACTAATCGAACGGCTCCTTGAGATCGTGGCCCAGAGTGGCATGGCCGAGGTAGAAGTGGAGCACGAGGACTTCAAAGTTGTCGTCCGTGCTCACCCAACAGCTGTTCAAACAATCGCGCCTGCACCTCTCGCGGCGATAGCTCCTCCGGTCGCAGCCGGTCCAGTTGCACCAGCCCCAGTCGCTGCGGCTCCACATTCGGTCGGTGGCGACGGCGCGGCATCAATAGGTGGAACAGTTGTGCCAGCGCCAATCGTGGGCACGTTCTTCTCGTCTCCTGCTCCGGACGCAGACGCGTTTGTGAAAGTTGGAGACCGTGTCGAGGTGGGCTCCGTGCTCTGCATCATTGAAGCAATGAAGCTGATGAATGAGATTCAGAGTGAGCACGCGGGAGTTATCAAGCAGATATTGGCGGAGAACGCCCAGCCTGTCGAATACGACCAGCCTCTATTCATCATTGACGAAGCCTGAGCGCTGCGCGATCGCGTGAGAACTCGCCATTCGTTTCGTAGCCACGACGTCACGCAATGATTCAGAAGGTCCTCATCGCCAACCGCGGCGAAATCGCGTTACGCGTCATTCGCACGTGCCGGGAGATGGGCATCAAAACGGTCGCAGTTTACTCGACAGCCGACCGCGATACCCTTCCCGTTCGGTTTGCCGATGAGGCCGTTTGCATCGGGCCTCCGCCGTCGATCGAGAGCTACCTACGCATGGACCGCATCATTGCGGCAGCGGAGGTCACGGGCGCAGACGCCATTCACCCGGGCTACGGCTTTCTTGCGGAGAACGCTGATTTCGCTGCGGTCTGTGCGGATCATGAACTGACTTTCATCGGCCCAACTCCAGACACCATTCGCAAAATGGGCGATAAGAGCGTGGCAAAGGACACGATGCGGGCAGCAGGTGTACCCGTCGTTCCGGGCTCAGATGGGGAGGTGAAAGACGTGGACGAAGCCATGCGCGTCGCAGATGAGTTCGGCTATCCCGTGATGATTAAAGCCAGTGCGGGGGGAGGAGGGCGCGGAATGCGAATGGCCCGCGACAAGAGCGAACTCAAGAGCCAATTCGTAGCCGCCAGTACCGAAGCTCAAGCGGCATTTGGCAACGGCGAGGTCTACATCGAAAAGTTCGTCGAAGAGCCCCGTCACATTGAAATTCAGTTGGTTGGAGACGGGCAGGGCAACGTGATCCATTTCGGCGAACGTGAGTGTTCAATTCAGCGCAGGCACCAGAAGCTTCTCGAAGAAGCACCAAGCCCTATTGTTGACGAAGCTATGCGTACGCGAATGGGCGAGGCCGCCATCAAAGGCGCTGCCGCTGTCAATTACGCTGGCGCGGGCACGGTGGAATTCCTTGTCGACAAGAACAAGGACTTTTACTTCATGGAAATGAACACCCGTATTCAGGTGGAGCACTGCGTTACGGAAGAGGTGACGGACACCGACCTCATCGAATGGCAGATTCGTGTCGCGGACGGCGAAAAAATTGAATCTGGTAATCGCGCCCTAAAGGGGCATGCCATTGAATGTCGCATCAATGCTGAAGACCCGTACCGCAATTTCTCGCCTTCTCCGGGGACCATCGAGGGTTTTCATTCGCCAAAAGGATTTGGCGTGCGCTGCGACACTCACGTCTACGCCGGATACCGCATCCCTCCCTACTACGATTCGATGATTGCGAAGCTCATTGTCCGTGACCACAATCGAGAACGCGCGATTAACAAGATGCTCCGCTCGTTGAACGAGTTTGTCATTGAAGGAGTGAAGACAACGATACCGTTTCATCAACAGCTCCTCATGGACGAGCGGTTCAGAGCAGGCGATTTCGACACGAAGTTCCTGGAGAGCTTCCAGCTCGCTCCGCCTGTTGCCGCGTAACTACGAACCGTCGACCACCATCTACCCCCAGCAGAGACATGAACTTTCCACAAGACTGTCGCTACACGAAGGAACACGAATGGATTCGACTCGCTGACGATGGTTTGGCCGCTATTGGCGTCACGGATTACGCTCAAGGCGAACTTGGCGACATCGTTTTTGTAGAGTTGGAACCTGTCGGAACGGATGTCGGCCCCGAGGAGGTTTTCGGAACTGTGGAGGCTGTGAAGACAGTTTCTGAGTTGTTTGCACCGATAGCTGGTACGATTGCGGAAATCAATGACGCCTTGGAGGACGCGCCAGAATTGGTAAACAGCGATCCGTACGGTAACGGCTGGATGGTCAAGATTCGTCCGACAAACCCTTCTGATATCAAGGGTCTTATGACCGCAGACGAGTACAAGCACATGGTCGGTGCAGCCTCTTAACTGCGCGCACACAAAATCCTGATATAATATGGGACACGGCATGCCGTGTCCCTACGTGTTTAATCAAAGGGCCCATGCAACATCAGCTCGTCGTCATTATCGACTACGGTGGCCAAACCACCCAACTCATTGCACGACGAGTGCGGGAGGCTGGTGTGTATTGCGAGATTCACCCTTGCACTACCCCTGCCGCAGAAGTCGCGGCAATGCAACCTGTTGGATTGATCCTTTCTGGCGGACCGTGCTCCGTGTACGATGAAGGTGCTCCACAACTGAGCCGGGCACTTCTTGACTTGCGAGCGCCAGGCGGGTCAGGCGTCGTGCCGGTGCTTGGGATCTGCTATGGGTTACAGGCGATGGCGCACACACTGGGAGGAGCCGTCGAGTCTGACGATAGGCGAGAATATGGCCGTGCAAGGCTTGGGAAGCACGATGAGAGCACGCTGTTTGATGGCGTGTCGGAGGGTTCGGTGGTTTGGATGAGCCATGGAGATCGACTCACAGAGCTTCCCGACGGATTCCACGTAATTGCGGGAACTGACAATGCTCCAATTGCAGCCGTCGAGTCTATCGATCAGCCATTCTATGGGCTGCAGTTTCACCCTGAGGTCGTTCATACGGAGCATGGAGCACGCTTGTTGGAAAACTTCGTGCTCCGAATTTGCAATTGCCGAGGGGACTGGTCAATGGGTTCGTTCGTCGAGGAGAAGAAGCGAGAGATTCGCGAGCAGGTTGGGGGTGAGCACGTACTCCTTGGCTTGTCCGGCGGCGTGGACTCCTCGGTAGCCGCCGTGCTGCTACACGAAGCGATTGGAGACCAACTCACGTGTGTATTCGTCAACAATGGCTTGCTGCGAGCGGGCGAGTACGAGCAAGTCCAGGCCACTTTCCGCGATGGGTTCGAAATTGACGTGCGTGCGGTCGACGCCACGGATCTATTCCTGAGCCGCCTCAATGGTGTGGACGATCCGGAGGAAAAGCGCAAGATCATCGGGCATGCCTTCATCGAAGTGTTTAATCAGGCAACAGACGCTATCACGACAGATCTTGGAACGAAACCACGGTTTCTTGCGCAAGGCACGCTCTATCCCGACGTGATTGAGAGCGTCAGCTTCCGGGGCCCTTCTGCCACGATCAAATCTCACCATAATGTAGGTGGCTTGCCCGAGGAGCTAGGCTTTGAACTCCTAGAGCCGTTCCGCGAACTGTTCAAAGACGAGGTGCGGGCGGTCGGTCGCGAGCTACATCTGCCGGAGGCGATCATAGGCCGCCACCCCTTTCCGGGTCCCGGTCTGGCGGTTCGGATCCTTGGCCCGGTTACGCGCGAAGGCCTTGAACTTCTCAAGCAGGCTGACAAAATCTTTATCGACGAACTCCATGAAAACGGTCTATATGATGATGTGTGGCAAGCATTTGTGGTCTTGCTTCCGGTCAAATCGGTCGGCGTTATGGGTGATTTCAGGACCTACGAACAGGCCGTGTGTATTCGTGCGGTGACGTCCGTGGATGGAATGACGGCGGATTGGGCGCACCTCCCTCACGAATTTCTTGGTCGGGTCTCGAACCGAATCATCAACGAGGTGCGTGGTATCAATCGCGTGGCCTACGACATTTCGTCGAAGCCGCCAGCGACGATTGAGTGGGAGTAGGAACTTTGCTGGATCATGCCAAACGTTCGGGTGGCTTTTCTAACTTGGCGTTCACCTCATAACCACGCGCCAAGCTCCCATGCCACGCAGGATCGTTTTCTTTTGTCTATTCCTAGCTGTTCCCACAGCGTACTCGCAACCAGATACGGCCTCGCGCATTCCGGCGGCGGAAACGAGTTTCGATAGCGGTCTTCAGAGTTACCAAGGTGGCGAGTATGCCGAGGCGTATCGCCTCTTTTCCCGCGCTTCTAACGATTATGAATACAATGCGCGCACTACGGCAGCGACTTTCATGGCCGGAAAGTCGGCTTTCGCGGACGGTGATTTCGATCTTGCAATCTCAACGCTGACCACATTTGTACGCGTTTACCCACGAAGTCGTTATGCCGAGGAAGCCAGAGAAATCATTCGCCGCGCGGTTGAGGGCGGCCCAACCGGCCATGATATCTTCAGGCTTGGGGTGATCCTTCCCGCTACCGGTGATAGTGGTTACCTGGCGCAGGCCCTGTTCAATGGTGTTCGGCTTGCTGTCGACTCTTACAATGCCAGGGTACCAAGACGGCCGGTTCGCCTTGTATTCAGGGACACGGAAGGCTCAGCGGCAGGCGCGAGCGTCGCTATGAATCTGGTAGTACGCGAAGGCGCAGAGGCTGTTATTGGGCCGCTCTTTAGTGAGGAGGCGATTTCCGCCGCTTCGGTTGCCGAGCGCGCAGGCGTCGTGCTCCTCGCACCGTTGGCGACGGAGGAAGGTGTTTCTGCTGGTCGGCGGTTTGTGTTTCAGGCAAACCCAACTTTCTCTATGCGAGGGCGAGCCATGGCACATTTTGCCGTGGAAGATCTCCAGCTAAGCCGCCTTGGTGTCTTAGCGGAGACTGGGTCATATGGAGAAGTCATGGCCCGAGGATTTCAGGATGAAGCCGCTGCGTTGGGTGCGCAAGTTTTGCTTGCTCGGAGTATTCCCGCTGACGACTGGGAACGTCTGCCCACGGTTGTAGGCGTTGGCACGATGGCGCAAGTTGAAGCAGTTTATCTCCCAGTGACCGGTTCGGATGGCGCGCAACACGCCGCAGAGGCGCTCCGGGGGATGGAGGAAATGAGCCTCGAAGGCGTGGTTAGGACGCTTGGAAATACAGAGTGGGAAGGGCTTGAGGCGTCCCGTGCACGAGCCAGTCGCTTTGGTACGTATTACACGGCGGATTTTTACTTGGACGACGAAGCGTCATCCGACTTCGTGGGCCGCTACCGCGATCTGTCCGGAATCCCAGCAGACAGGTTGGCCTTGATTGGCCACGACACGGCCGTCTTCATTCTCAATCAGATTAGCGGCGGCGTGGAGGGCACGTTGGCCGACAAGATCCGGAACGCTCGATTACACCGCGGCCTCGCACATAAAATCGATTTCGGCGGAGGGCAGGTCAATCGGTCCTTGTTCATCATGGCCTACCGAAATGGAGCCGCCGAATTTGTGCAGTAGCGTCAGGCATTTCGGAATCCCGTAGAAGACGGGCAGGGTGCGGCACGCTCGCTCCGTTGCATGTGTATCCTGCTGCAATAAGCCGTGGCGCAACGCCGTTGTGCTTCGCGTCCCACCGCCCAATTTCTTTTATGCTCCATCGCTTTCTGGCCCCTATTGTCCTCCTTCTGGTTGTCGCATCGGCGTTAGGATGTGCAGGCACGGCCGGCGCGTCGGCCGATTCAGCCGAAGAAGCCTATCAGACAGGAATGCGGTACTTCGAGGAGGGCAAGTACGACCGGGCGGCCGAGTACCTCAAGGTTGTGTTCGATTTCGGGCGGACCAATGAGTTCGCCGATGAGGCCCAGGTTTACCTCGCACAAGCCTACTACGAGGACGAACAGTACATCCTGGCAGGAACCGAGTTTACTCGATTCATCGACCTCTACTCCAGAGATCCGCGCGTTGAAGAAGCTGCTCTAGGGCGAATTCGGTCGTACTACATGCTCAGTCCCAGTTATAACCTCGACCAAACGGACAGCGAAAGGGCAATCGCATACATCCGTTTGTTTATGGCCCGGTATCCATCCAGCGTGTTTACAGAGGACGTGGTAACGATACTGGAGGAGCTGCGCGAGAAGCTTGCCCGCAAACAATTCCAGGCAGGGCGCCTCTATGAACGCCGCGAGTTATTTGAGGCGGCAATTATTTCATTCGAGGAAGTGTTGAGCGAGTACTCGACGTCGCCTTTCGCCGATGATGCTCTTCTCGGCATTCTCCGGGCGCAGGTTGGCTATGCGGAAAAGAGCATCGCTGCTCGGCAGGCTGAACGCTTTCAAGACGCACTCGATTCGTATGACCGTTTGCTTCAACTCTTCCCCAGCAGCCCATTGTTGAGCGAAGCGGAGCGTTACTATGATCGCGCGTTTACGAACCGGCAAAGCGTGCTGGGTGCACAGGCCAGCAACTGAGCCTAAGGGTAAAGAGAGGACGCATGAATCCCTCGACGCTGATTGTGTTTGGTGGATCGTTCAATCCACCGCATATAGCACATCTTGCTGTTGCTGAAGTCGCCGCGGATTTTGTCAGGAACAGCAAGATTTTGTGGATGCCCGCCGCAACGCCGCCCCATAAGCAGGAGGATTCCGATCTTGCCTCCGCAGTTGACCGGCTTGCGATGGTGCGCCTGGCTATCGAAGGCAACGAACGTTTCGAAGTCTCAGATCTGGAGATCCAGCGCGGCGACGTTTCGTTTACCGTCGAGACGTTGCGGGCGCTGAAGAAAGAGCACTCTGAAACCGAACTGGCGCTGCTACTTGGTGGCGACAGCTTGGCGCAGTTCCAAACCTGGCGCGAACCAGAAGCCATTTCGGAGATGGCGCGCCTACTCGTTTATCGTCGCCCAGGTTTTGAGAGAACGGCCGTCTCCGAGGGGGTATTGGAGCATGTCGCCTTCCTCGATGCGCCCCTACTGGAATTGTCCAGCACGGTTTTGCGCGATCGCCTCCGGACCAAGATGAGCGCGAGGTATCTCATCCCCGATGCCGTCCTGGCCTACGTTGAAGAGCACGGGCTGTATCGGTCGTTCGGTCGGCGATCTAGCTAGCTAGCTAGCTAGCGGGGCAAACCTCCCCAACGTCTTCAACGGTTGTATTCTCATCCATGCCCGCTTCCATCCGTGACAAAGTTGCTGGACTGATCGTTCTCCGGCTAGGCTCCAACATGGTTCCGCCGCGAACGGCCGAAGAGGATGCGCGGGACGTTAAAGTGCTGTTGGAACGTCGCCCATTCGGAGGACTCATCCTGTTTAATGGGAGTTGGCCGGAGACTGCCGCAACCCTCCGAAACCTCCAGCTAGCGAGCGAGAAGGGCCTGTTAGTGATGACCGATATGGAAAGGGGCCTCGGGCAACAAGTCGCCGGAGCGACCGTCTTTCCACACCTTCGCGCAATCGCAGAATCGGGTGAGATCGCCGTGCGCGAGTTTGCACGGATTGGGGCTGAGGAAGCTCTTGCCTGCGGTATCCACGTTGCCTTTGCGCCAGTAGCCGATGTCAGCAGGAATCCCAGAAACCCGATCATTTCGACCCGAGCGTTTGGTGAGGATGTGCAGACCGTCGAGCGCATGGTCCGAGCGTATATCGAGGCAACGCGGGAGACAGGATTGCTCACGACCGCCAAGCACTTCCCGGGCCACGGGAATACGCATGAAGACTCTCATGCCGTACTGCCGGTCGTGCACGATTCGTTCGAAGAGCTCAGCACGCACGATCTCCCTCCGTTCCGCGCCGCCGTTGACGCGAGCACCGATCTCATCATGACGGCGCACGTGAGCTATCCGACCCTGGATGCCTCGGGAAGCTCGGCAACGCGCTCACACGCAATCTTGCATGACCTGCTTCGCAATTGGCTTGGCTTCGATGGCGTGGTAATCACTGATAGTCTGCACATGGGTGGGATCAGCGACGCCGAGCGCAGCGAAGCTGATGTGGCCACTGATATGATCAACGCGGGGGTAGATCTTTTGCTTGATCTCCGCGACCCCGAGGCTGCGATTGAGGGTGTTGCGCGGGCCGTTGAGAAGGGGATTCTAGACGAAGCCAAACTCGATGCCTCTTTGGCCCGAGTCCAGCGCCTCAGACAACGCCTTCGCGGTCGCTTCGGCGAAAACGTGTTCGCGGCGCCCTCCGAAACGTTTTCTCTCGATTCCGTTGGTTCGGTTGAGCACCGAGACGTAGCCGAACGGATTGCTCGACGGGCAATTAGAGTCGTGGAGGGCACTAGACCGGATCTCAAGAGAGGGAGCGGCCTATTGGCTTTGCTCTTTGATCCTACGACGACGGATTCCGCACGTGAATCATCTTTTGAGTCAGCTCTAGAGGAGCATTTTCCAGATTCCAGTTTTATCCGTATTGACGGCTCGAATGAATCGAATGAGCTCGTACGAAATGCGTTGGGGACAGCCGAACGTTTGCTCATTGCAGTCGTAGTAAAGCCTGCTGCTTGGCACAGCTTTGGGCTTTCGGAAGAGCAGCGGGCGTTCGTCCAACAACTCATCCGACAAAAACCAACGGTGTTGGCTGCGCTCGGAGATCCCCTGGGTCTCGATGGTTTTTCCGGTGCTCTTTCTCAACTCTGCGCGTTTTCCGATGTCCCTGCTTCTCGGCGGGCATTGATCGAGTTTCTTTCCCTTCCGACTTCCTAGTTCCCGTAAGAATGGCCGTGATGTATTCCGAAATGCTTCCGCTGGGTACAAGAGCCCTACATTTTGAACTTCCACTTGCAAATCCGGCAGTGGACGCCGCCCGTGCTGCGCCCTTTCGTTCGTTAGATGATTATCCCGACGCCAGAGCATTCGTTGTGGTTTTCACGTGCAACCACTGCCCATACGTGATTGCCGTGGAGGATCGCATGATCGACTTGGCGAACGATTTCGCGGCGCATGGGGTACAGGTTTTGGCGATTTGCCCAAACGACGCGGAAACCCATCCGTCGGATTCATTCGACGCCATGGCTGTTCGGGCAGAAGAAAAATCCTATCCTTTCCCTTATCTGCATGACGAATCACAGGATGTCGCAAAGGCCTACCACGCTGCCTGCACGCCGGATTTCTATGTATTCGGTCGAGATCGCGAGTTGGTTTATCGCGGCCGATTGGATGATGGCACGCCAAAGCGCGATGCCACGACTTGCGATCTCCGAGACGCCCTAAACGAGTATCTGGAAACAGGTGCGATCACAAGTGAGCAAGTTCCCTCAATGGGATGCAGCATTAAGTGGAAAGATGCGGCGTACCAATCTGTCCCAATATCAGAGAGCAGATAGATCCAAGACGAATGGACGCGTAATGAAACGACCGCTGCACTCACTCGTTCTGCCTTTTGGCCTCGTCCTTGCGGCCGTTAGCCTCGTCTACTGGACTGTTTTTGACTACCTCCGGTTTGAAACGTGGACGCCCGAAGGCCTTTTCCGCGCTGTGTTCGTTCTCGGCGCCGTCCTGTTGCTTTCTGGGATTCTGCGCCTCGTTCGATGGATCACAACCCACGACAAAGTCTGAGACTGGCGAATCCCTCTTCGTCCCAAAACGGCGGAGCCTGTAGTAGCTTCTACGATATAAACCTTTTGCAATCAATAATCCCTTCCCCATGACAGATCCAACGATTTCCACGCCAGGGGCCATCGAAGAAGCACTATTGTCCGCCTACGAAAAGGGTGCCGAGCGAGACGACGTGGACCCGCGCTGCATTCCACAGAATCTGGATGGAACGCCGCCCGTTGGTGATGAGATTGTTGCGCCGGTTTACTCGGACGAGGACAACGCCAACTGGACATTTCTTTTCAACCGCCAGATGGCTTTGCTGCCGGGCCGGGCCGGGGAGGCTTTTTTGGAAGGCGTTCAGACTCTCGGTATGACGCCCGCCCGAATTCCAGCGCTTTCCGATTTGTCCCGCAATATGCAACGGGCCTCCGGATGGGAGATTGCAAGAATCCCCGGATTGCTTCACGAGCGCGATTTCTTTGGATTGCTTTCAAAGCGACAGTTTCCAAGCACCGATTACATCCGCGGGAAAGAAGAACTTGACTACACGCCCGCCCCCGACTGCTTCCATGACATGTTCGGCCATATGCCAATGCTGACCGAGCCCGCCTTCGCGGACTTCTACCATATGTTTGGGACGGCTGCGCTGGATGCCAAGGGAGTTGATCGCCAGAGCCTTGAGCGCCTTCACTGGTTCACAGTCGAGTTTGGTTTGATTCAACAGCCTGAAGGCATGCGAGTCTTTGGCGCCGGTGTGCTCTCCTCGAAAGAAGAAGCGCAGCACGCGCTTTCCGACAAAGTGGAGAAAAAACCATTCGATATCGAAGCCATTATTAACCAGGACTACGACGTTTGGCACCTGCAACCCATACTGTATGTGCTAGATTCATTCGAACAACTGGTTGAAGGATTTAAGGGGTGGGCGACCGGCCAGGGTCTTCTTTCAGCCTGATATAACCTCCAATTTTCAGTTTCCGCCTAGGAGCGTGTGCTTTCAGGCGGCCTTTTTTTGAAGGAAAGGACAATATGGGCCCATTACGGGCGTCTTTCTCCACAGCCGCGCGTTGCGACTTGCACACGAGCAGAGTGTTCAATACACTCCATCGTGTTTCTCGAAACAGTACTCATGCCAACATCTGCACCATCCGATCCCACAACCGATCCATCAACCGAACAGCTTGAACGCGTTGTAATTGAAATTGCGGGGCACGTTCAAGCCGTCGGCTTTCGGTATTACACTCGCGTTGCGGCGCGAAAGCACAATCTTGTTGGGTGGGTTCGCAACGACGCTGAAGGCACGGTGTCGGTGACGGCCGAGGGGCCGCGAGACCGCCTGGAGGCCTTTGTCGAAACACTGAGCGAAGGACCTGCCGCCGCCGATGTGGAAGACGTGGATGTTCGCTGGGAGCCCGCTTCCGGCCGTTTCAATCGGTTTACTGTAGAGCAGTACTAGACAGTGTGCATGCGGGCGGCGCGATTACACATCTCCGCCTTTCATGTACAGATCGCTTACGGCCATGCTCAGCCCGCGAGGAACGAGCCGCGAAGACAAGGCTTGAACTTTATTGAGCGCGCCGCTTATGGCCGTCCGCTTGTTGCGCGCAAGGGCCTCCAAGCCCAGAGCGGCTACCTTTTCTGCTGATTGGGTTATTCCTCCGACAACTTTCTTCATGTCGGCTGCCTTTGCGAACCCGGTATGAGTGGGCCCTGGCGCCAGGCACGTAACATGGATATTGGTTTTCCTCAATTCGGCATGCAGCGCTTCGGAGAATGACAGTACGTAAGCTTTTGTGGCGGCGTATACAGTGAAGTAAGGGATGGGCATGAAACCGGCCACGGAAGCCACATTTAGAATTCCACCAGTGTCACGTTCGATCATCTGGGGCAGGAACAGCCGGGTTAAGGAGGTGAGGGAGGCGGCATTTAGCAGAATCATGCGTTCGTAATCGTCGACCGGGAAATCCGCAAAACGGCCGCCTTTTCCAAAACCCGCGTTGTTGATGAGAACGTCAACCTGATGGCCCGCCTCAGTGATGCTGTTATACAGCGCCTTCGCGGCCCCCGATTTGGCGAGATCGTGGGAGAACACATCCGCGCGCGACCCTTGCCGTCGACATTCTTCAGCCAAGGCGTTCAGCTTGTCCTCGGACCTCGCGACAAGGATGAGATGAGAACCCATCGGCGCTAGCCGACGGACCATGGCCTCTCCAATGCCGCCAGATGCGCCAGTGACTACGATTGAGCGCGCGCGGAAGAAGTCCATGAAGGTCTATGATGTGAAGAGTGGCTTGCGGATATTGGACCGCCCCAACAATACGACTCTACGCTTCCGGCCGTATTACTCAGTTATCGGCAAATACCGGGACATGACGCGCCAAGCCCTGCTCGAATCATTCGTCGCTCGTCTGGAGGATGCGCACATCGAGGACGCGCGGCGGAATGCCGAATGGATTGTGGAGCATGTCCTAGGTCTCTCAAAGGCGGCTCTCTACGCGTACGCGGACGTCTCACTCACAGGCCGAGAACGCGACAGTGGAGAGGCGCTTCTTCTACGACGTCTGCGCCGCGAACCTATTCAGTACGTTCTCGGGCAGGCTGACTTCATGGGGCTTACTCTCCACGTGTCATCGCCCGTATTGATTCCGCGACCCGAAACTGAAGAAGTCGTTGAAGAGGCGTTGCGCAAGTTGGATGGGATTGACGCGCCCTGGGTGCTTGATATCGGTACCGGTAGCGGTGCCATTGCGCTAGCCATTAAATACAAGCGGCCCGATGCCGAAGTGTTTGCTTGCGATATTTCCGAGGCTGCTCTGGAGATCGCTTCAGCGAATGCAGAGCGCCTCAAGCTGGAGATAACGTTTATTCACGCGGATGCGCTCGACCCTGCGTTCGCTCAGAACGTCTCGCCCGTATTCGATGTCGTCGTCTCGAACCCTCCATACGTGCCGGATGGGGAACGCGAAACTCTGCAGCCGGAAGTCGCAGCTTACGAACCCAGTGTTGCACTATTTGTCCCGAATGACGACCCACTCCGTCACTATCGGTCATTTGCAGGGCATGCGCCGTTCCTCCTCAAGCCCGGTGGATGGTTTGTAGTTGAAACCCACGCCGACTTTGGTGAGGACGTTCGAAGTTTGTTTGCCGGCTTCGATCTCCACGATGTTGTGCTCAAGAACGATCTGGCCGGGCGGCCCCGCATCGTGTCCGCACGATACGAGAGCGATTCATGATGATTCGAATTGACAGGGCACGAATCCCACAAGGGCTCATCCGCAATGCGAAATCGTACATGCTCATTCTCAACGATGAAGGGCTATACGTCCTCCACGTTGGGCCCGCTCGAGGGATGGAGGTGAGCACGAAGAACGTGATTGAGCGAGGAGCCGTGAATTTTGCCCTGAAGCGACTAGAACGAAAGATTGCCGAGGGAGAAGAGCGCCTCTCGAGATCTTTGCTGGACGAATGGGCAGCCGGCAAGCGGAGCGCATTCTACCGCGTTGGAGAGGTTGAAAATGCCGTAGTGGATGCCAATTACGCCAATGAGCCTCGCCTGACCATCTACGCGAAGGGCAAGAAGTGGAAGTTGATCATCCCCCAAGAAGCGGTCGACATGGCCCAGGACCTTGTTGCCCAATTGAACGCTCGGTCGTAACCGGCCTCAGCCTTCGCTGGCTTGAATCATCTCGAGGTAGTCGTCGAATTCCATCATTTCGAAAGCGCGCTCGACCACGTACCGAAGTACAATGAGAAATCGATCTGGCGGGATGTAGCTCGGGGCGTATGTCAGGTAGTTGCCGTCTGCATCCATAAAGAGCGTTGTCGGCGTGCTTCGAATGCTGAAAGCAAGACCAAGCTCCTTCATCGGAACCTGACCACCGAAAAAATCGACCGATTGCTCGCTCTCGATGTCAAGGCGCGTCACTTCGAAATGCTCTGAGAGGTATTCCTGAACCGCGTCGTTGGTGTACGTGGTCGCATCCAGTTCGCGGCACCAGCCGCACCACGGTGCATACGCGTGGATTAGGATGATGTCACCATCACCTTTCGCGGATGCCACCGCGTCGCCCATCGGAAGCCAGTTCGGGCTGTCTTCAGGATATTCCGTGGCCGTTTGGGCCACAACTGGCACTATTGCTACAAGCAGAAATGCTCCAAAGAAATTCCAGAAACGCAACATTTGATCAGTTTGTGGTGGGTCGAATTCTCGAAAAGCAGCCCTTATGCATTTCGGGACGTGCGGTAGCACGCGGATGTTTTTGTTCGGTTTCATCACACCCGGCTCCGTGAGGTGCAGTATTCAAATCATTACGACCGGTCGCGTTCAATACAGTTTTGAGCTCAGTGCCTGTCTCAAGGTACTAATTGGTGAGAATATCTCCGGGTCCACCCAACTGGTTGAGACTTGCGTGGAGAGTTAAACTGGCTTTTCGACCTCACGAAATCGAATGCATTTTTATTCTGTTGTGGGAGCACGTCCGCAGTTTGTCAAACTGGCGCCTTTCTCCCGAGCGATCCGGCAGCGGTTTGAGGAAACGGTGATCCACACGGGACAGCATTACGACACGAACATGTCGGCGAAGTTCTTTGAGGATCTCGATATTCCGCAGGCCGATTACAATCTGGGTGTAGGGTCTGGCACTCAAGCCGCTCAAACAGCAGCCATGATGACTGGGCTTGAAGTCGTGTTCGAAAACGAGACGCCAGATCTGGTTGTTGTGTTCGGCGATACAAACTCAACGCTGGCTGGAGCTATTTCGGCATCAAAGCTCGGGATCCCCGTTGTACACGTCGAGGCCGGATTGCGATCGTTTAATCGTACGATGCCCGAAGAGTTAAACCGCATAGTCGCCGATCACTGCTCCGACCTACTATTCGCACCTACGGCGATGGCTGTAAAGAACCTCGCAGATGAAGGACTGACGGGCCGAACAGTGCTAACCGGCGACATCATGGCGGACGCGGTCAGAGATAATCTTGAAATCGCGCGTGAGCGCTCGACTGTGCTGAAGCGGCTACAGTTGGAGGGAACGGACTTTGTTCTCCTGACGCTCCATCGTCCATACACGGTAGACGATCCTGCTACGTTGCAGAAGGTTCTGAACGCGGTAGCGAATAGCGGAATTCTCGTTGTGTTTCCGTTGCACCCACGGACGAAGGCTGTGATCGATCAGCGAGGGGTAGCGATTGGCGATACGATTCGCCTCATCGAACCGCAAGGCTATCTAGATTTTCTCCGATTGCAGCAGGCGGCTCAGAAAATCGTCACCGATTCTGGAGGCATCCAGAAGGAAGCCTATTTGATAGGCCGCCCTTGTATCACTGTTCGACCAGAGACCGAGTGGGTTGAAACCGTTGACGCTGGATGGAATTGCCTCGTCAGCCCCTTATCGCCTGACCTAGCGGAATCCATTGCGAATTTCCAACCCACTGGCGAGCGGCCCGACCTCTTTGGACGCGGCGTCGCAGCAACCATGGCCGCCGAGATTGGCAAATTCTGGGACGCACATCAGCTCGGATGAACGGCGTCAGCACCATTTCAAATGAGTTTTGAGATCACCGATTGGAAACGCGCCTTACTGTGCTCCCAATTGTAGTGCTCAAATACGCGGGGGATGTTTGCCTGGAAGCGCGTGCGGTCCTCATCGTCGAATAACGCACGCCGGATGGCAGTAACGACGGCAAGCGTGTCTTCGGGATCGACTGTGATGCCTACGTCATGATCTGCCACGACGCTTCTGATCTCAGGCAAATCACTCGCAACTACCGGTAGGCCAACCATGAGATATTCAAAAATCTTATTCGGTAAGGCCAGTTCGTGGTTAAGGCACGTCGGTTCGAGTAGATGGACGCCGAGGTCTGCTGACGCCGTATAGCGAAGGAGCTTGTCGGGTGAGATGTGAGGGATGAAGTAAACGTTGGATAGGCCATGGGCGGATGTTCTCAGAGAATCGCTTAGAACCCCGCTACCCACGATGACGAAAGCGGCCTCGCTAATGGAGCGAGCTGCGTTGACCAACGAGGGTAGACCTCGGCCGGTACGGATGCCGCCTTGATACAAGGCGATTCTGGTATCCGGAGAGATGCCGAGTTCGTTACGCAGCGTATCGGTGCGCAGAATCTCCCGTCGAGGTGCGACGTTGTGCAGCACATCTGGCTCTGCAATTCCGTACGCAATGGCCATTCGTGCCGCAATGCTGTCATTGACAGTGAACACATGGTCTGCGTATTTGATGTAACGTCTTTCCACGGCACTCCAAAACCGTCGAACAAACGGCCGCCCAACGAACGAATCAAGATGCGGATAGAGTTCGCGAGAATCATAAACAAGCCGCCCATCTTGGGTGTGCGCAGCGCGCTTCATCAAAGGAAGCGTAAACAAGTCGCCGGCTATGAAAACTCTTGCCGGAATCCCGGCAGCGACTTCACCGGCCAGGCCATGGTATTTCCAGAAGTACGACGGACCCCTGGCTTCCGGTAGATCCAGAACATGCGCATTGAACCGCGGGCCCGGAACAAGGCCGTCCGCGAGTTCATCTGAATCCAACGCCGGGCCCGTGGTGAGAACGTCCACGCCAACGCCCATTTCCGTTAACGCACGAAGCAACCGAAGCGCCCGCGATGATTCGCGGACATCACCCAGAAATGCATAAACAACATCTCGAAACTGATTTGCCGAAGGTGAAGTGGGGCTCAAGGCAACTGCTCGGCTGGTCAGGGAAAACGCAGGAAAAATTGGTAGTCAAAGGTACATCGGCTTGGAAACGTGGAGCCCCTGTGGTGCGTATGTTCGCGTTCATTGTGCATTGAAACTAAAGGGGTGAAAGGGACGAACGTACGGCCGTTTCTGGCGGTGCCGGGTCCATACCACCCATTCGTTGCCGAGCGTTCTAGCACATCGCTTGCACCTTCTTTTTTATGACGACGCGGCACTTTCTGTTGGGCATTGCCTTTCTGGCTGCAGGCGTCCTTTTGGGCGTTGTCGTGGCAGAAATGCGGCATGGCGACGATCAACTGACAGAACGGTCGTCGTCGGCCCAAACATCTCCTTCGCCGGCGATTAGCGAATCCGTCCAAATTGGCAACCCCAATCCGCCGCCGCCGCCATCAGTTCCCGAGCTCCTTT
>JBBKWZ010000290.1:0-7488 GCA_037969195.1 Rubricoccaceae bacterium
TCCCTTCGCTGAGGATTTGCCGGAGGAGCTCCGCTCTTAGATCGACATGGGGCTTTGGCCACGAAGGCCTTCGGAGCACAACGGACTCATCAAATCGCTCGGCCACCTCTTCACCCACCTCAAACACTGCTGCAGAAATGCAAGGCGCGACGTACGCGTAAATCTGATTCAGCGACGCACCGAGCCCAATCATCGTTCGAATCGTGCTTTTTGTTACGCCGCCAACAGTCCCTCGCCAGCCGGCATGACACGCGCCGAGCACCCCCGATTCGATGTCAGCGAGAAGCACAAGCGCACAATCCGCAGAGACGACAGTCAACAGCAATTCCGGCTGACTGGTTACGAGCCCGTCACATGCCGAAATGTGTCCTTCTCCGTCGACCACAACTACGTTGTTGCCGTGAATCTGATCGGCGGACGCAACCACACGGAAACCGAGTTGCGTTGCCAGCCTCTGACGGGACGTGTCCGCATCTTCCCCGATGTCCGCAAAAGCGCGTGTTGTGACGCCAGCTTCGAGACCCGTTGCCCGATTGAAGAGGGAGGGCCGAATCATTGATGGTCTTTCATTTGAGTGAATGCGCTCGTGCCTAGAATGTACCAAGCAACGCCTTCCGCACTGCGCCTAGCGGCATCTCACGGCCCGTCCAAAGCTTGAATGACGCCGCGGCTTGTGCGAGCAGCATCGGCATGCCGCCGATCGTGTGTGCTCCACACGATTCGGCATCACGCATGAGGCGCGTAGTCGTCGGAGCATAGATCAGATCGTAGACGACCTGACCTTCGTGGAAGTCGGAGATTGTGGGCCAAGGCGACGTGTCCTCTTTGGGCGCCATACCGACCGGCGTTGCGTTAACGATCAGCTGGCTGGCGCGAACTGCGGGTGCGGCGTCGTCGAACGATGCCCTATCCAACACATTGTTGATGTCCTCGGAGCCCAAGTCTTCGATGAGTTTGGCCGCCTGATCTCTTCGTCGAGCGACAACAGTGAGTCGCCTCGGCCCCATTCCGCCAAGTAACGCGAATGCTGCGGCGCGAGCCGCGCCACCCGCTCCGAGTATCACAGCAGATCCACCACGAAGAGCATCCACGTACGCCTTCAAGGGCTGGGAAAACCCCTCGACGTCTGTGTTCGCTCCAATTAGTCGGCCCGGTTCGCTCACGAGAATCGTGTTCACGGCGTGGGTTGCGGCAGCGTCAGACGTTAGATCATCGACAAGCTCGACCGCTGTCTCTTTGTGCGGGATCGTAACGTTGGCTCCAAGTACCCTGCCGACGCGCAATCGCTCGATCGCTTCTGGCAACTCTGTGCGGCGGACGTCAACTGCCTGATACTCTGCAGCAATCCCCAAGGCCTTGAAGGCCGCGTTATGGATGAGTGGAGAAAGTGAGTGGGATACGGGATTCCCCAACAGGAACGCGAGGCGAAGTCCGCCAATCGCGTCCTCCCGATGACTCATCCTTAGCGCCGCTTACTTTCGCCCTGATGGCCACCAGGAGTTGTCGAGCCCCAAACTTCGCCGTACGCCCCGCGGAATTCCTCCGACCGCGTTGGCTCAAGTTCGCACGCGCGGTCCAACGCCCGCTCCGCCGATTCCCGTTGGCCAACAGATGCCAGAACCTGGGCTCGACGCAGGTGGACTTCGCTGGCCGTTGGGTCGAGCCGGAGTACTTGCCCGTAGGCTTCGAGCGCCTCACCAACAAGTCCAGACTCTAAACGAGTCTCGGCAAGGTCTAGCCATGCCTCCACATTCTCAGAATCCAGCGAAACGACGTGGGCATAGGAACGCAGGGCCTCGGCTAGCCGACCAGCATTGTATTCGGCGTCGGCTCGGGCATGCCAGTACTCCCCAATCTCTGGCTGAAGCGCAATGGCCTTTGCAAAAGCTCCGAGTGCGTCTCCGTTGCGATCGGTTGCATCGTAACAGCAACCCAGGCTGTACCAAGCCTCGGCATATTCGGGATCGTCCTGCACACCGCGCAACAGATATGAGATGGCTGTCGGATAGTCTTCCAGTTCCTCGTAGGCAATACCCAGGTTGTAGAAAGTCGCAGCATCGCCCGTCTCGATCTCGAGCACTTTCAGGTAGCTGTCGATGGCGTCTTTCGGACGGGCCAGGTTCGCCTGGGCGTTCCCCCGGTTGTACCACGCGGACGCGAAGTCATCACTGATTGCGGTTGCAAAGTCGTACGAGCTGATGGCCTCCTCGTATTTCCCAAGGCGATTAAGCACGATGCCGCGGTTGTACCAGGCATTCTGGGCGTACGGGTCAACGTCAATTTGCCGATCGTAACACGCGACCGAATCCTCTAGTCGTTCCAGCTGGTCGTACGCATATCCCAGTTCGTACCAAACTTCCGGGTGCTCCGGGTCGAGCTCAGCGCATGAATGAAGAACCTTCACAGCCTCGTCGTAGCGGGCAAGTTTTTCAAGCGCGATCCCTTTGTTAAAAAGGGCGTCCGCGTGATCGGACGTAAAGCCGAGCGCATAATCGTAGGCTTCTAGAGCGTCATCGACGCGGCCGAGGGTATCGAGCGTGATGCCACGATTGATGATCGTTTCGACGTCAGCCGGGTTGAGGCCGAGCGCACGATCATAAGCCTCCAATGCTTCTTCGTGGCGATCCAGATGATTCAGGAGAATGCCGCGGCGAAGCCATGGATCCGATGAATACGACTGCGTTTCCAGCGATTTGTCGACGACGCGGAGGGCGTCCGCGAACCTGCCCGACTCGAAGTAGTAGGTCGCAATATGCTCCAACGCCTCTGAATCAAAGTAGTCGTTGGCGTCCTCGCGGAGGCAGCGCTCGTAGGAATCCACGAGTACGCGCAACTCGTCTTCACTCGTCGGGTCTTCGAATTCTTCGAACTCGAAATCGAACATGCTTTGGTCCGCAGATGGGTTTGAGAGTGCCTCACTGCGCTGAATCAGCGCCCATCAAGTCACTCGTCTAAACGTATTATACACGGGCCGGAAATCGGATGCAATAGAGATCTGCAACCCTTCTCCGCGGCGCCTCATGGTCGTGGTGAACGCGTTCATACGAGTTAGCCGAAGGATGTTCCTCTGAACCCCAGCAAGCTCTACGTATTGCGCGTTGATTCAACTGGAACCGACGCAGTTTATTATCGGATCTCGTCCAATTGTCACTGACAGAGAACGACTTGTTTATCACTTTCGAAGGCATCGATGGCAGCGGGAAGAGCACGCAGGCTCGGATGTTGGAAGAGCACCTTCGCGCCATGGGAAAGGATGTGCTCCTCGTACGTGAACCGGGCGGTCCCCCACTTTCGGAACGAATAAGGGCGTTGCTTCTTTCGCACGACATAGAAATTGCGCCGTTCGCCGAACTACTCCTTTTCTCAGCGGCGCGTGCCCAACTCGTTCGAGAAACCATTCAGCCCGCGCTGAGAGCCGGGACTGTAGTAATCTGCGATCGCTTCTACGATTCGTCGACGGCATACCAGGGGGCCGGGCGGGGCGTCGCAGATCCGGATTGGATGCGCGCATTCCATCTCTACGTAACCGATGGTCTCGTTCCCGACCGAACGTATCTCATCGACATTCCGGTTGCTCTAGCGGTTCAGCGTCGATCTGGGCGAGACGAAGTGGGGGAAGATCGAATGGAGGCGGGAGGACTCGATTTTTTCGAGCGCGTCCGTGCGGCTTTCCTGGAGCTTGCAAGCCAGGAGCGCAATCGCTTTTGTGTATTGGATGCGAAACAACCTATCGGCGTTCTTCACGCTCAGATTGTGGAAGACCTGACACGCACGACAAACGCGCTGTAAGGAGGAGGCAACCTCCGCCCTCCCTGCATGTTCATCAGTCATACTTCACTATTCAGGATTTCGAGAAT
This sequence comes from Rubricoccaceae bacterium, assembly GCA_037969195.1. Classification (GTDB taxonomy): domain Bacteria; phylum Bacteroidota; class Rhodothermia; order Rhodothermales; family Rubricoccaceae; genus JAHEJB01. The sequence goes on from JBBKWZ010000290.1 coordinate 3,858, forward strand.
GCCCGTTCCCCAAGCTCAGCTTGACGAAGTACACCGGCTGTTCGCCGACTTTCTAAAGGCGCGCGGCCAGCGGCAGACAGCAGAACGCTTTTCCATTCTCGACGCGCTGTACCATTCCGGCGAGCACCTTGATGCCGACAAACTTTATTCGCTTCTAAAAGAGGACGGTGTCAGCGTCAGCCGAGCGACGGTGTACAACACGTTAGAACTACTGATCGAATGCGATCTCGTGGTGAAGCATCAATTCGGCAAAACGCAGGCCCGATACGAGCGCTCATTTGCATACTGGCAACATGACCATCTGCTGTGTATCGACTGCGGCGAGATTTTCGAGTTCTGTGACCCCCGCTTGCAGGGAATCCAGGAGACAGTCGCAGAGATCTACAACTTTGACATCGCACAGCACGCCCTGAGTATGTACGGTCATTGCCGCCGCGAGAACTGCGAGAACAAGCCTCAACCCGCTGAAGCCTGATGTCCATCCCAATTTATCAGGTTGACGCCTTCGCAAACGCACCGTTTTCCGGCAACCCGGCAGCAGTGTGTCTTCTTTCTGGCCCTGCCGACGCTGAGTGGATGCAACATGTGGCATCCGAAATGAACCTGTCGGAGACGGCGTTTCTCAGCAGTCTCGATGATGGGCATCGTCTCCGGTGGTTCACGCCAGAGGTCGAAGTGGAGTTGTGCGGCCATGCGACGCTCGCGTCGGCGCATGTTCTGTTCGAAACAGAAGCGCTGCCGGAGGATCAAGTTGCACGCTTTCACACGGCGAGTGGATTGTTAACGGTCATCAGGAACAGTTACGGCACGCTCACGATGGACTTTCCGGCGACGATTCCCGTTGAAAATGATCCTCCGCTCGGTTTGAGCGATGTCTTCGGAATCACTCCTGTTTGGACAGGGCGTAGCCGGTTTGATGTATTCGTGGAGGTCTCTGACGAAGCAACTGTTCGCGGCCTCAACCCAGACCACGGCGCAGTTGCAAAGCTTGGCGCACGAGGCGTGATCGTAACGGCTCGGGCGGACGCAGGCAACCCATACGACTTCGTTTCCCGGTTCTTCGCGCCTGGATCGGGTGTGCCTGAAGATCCCGTGACCGGTTCAGCGCACTGCGCCCTCGCTCCGTACTGGACCACTAAACTGAACCGTGATTCACTGATCGGCTACCAAGCGTCCAAGCGGGGAGGATTTGTTAGCGTTCGCGTTTCCGGCGACCGCGTTGAGCTCTCTGGCCGCGCTATTACGGTGCTTGCGGGCGAGTTGCGCGCGTAAGTTCTCAACTCACGAGTTTCGAGGGGAATGCAACGCACCTTAATAATGCCACCCGCCCGTGTCCGTCGGACGGTGACGCGGATTGCCCACGAAGTCATTGAGCGAAATCGCGGTGGCGCGAATCTTATGGTCTTCGGAATTCCAACGCACGGCTTGGCAGTAGCAGGATTGATTGCGGAAGCTCTCAGCTCCATCGAGGGGCAAACGCTAACCGCTCACGAACTCGACATCACGCCTTTTCGCGACGACGTCGATGCGACCGAGAACATACCTGAGCCAAGCCATTTTGACGTATCCGATCGGGATGTTCTCCTCATAGATGACGTGCTCTTCACAGGGCGCACTGCTCGCGCCGCACTGGACGCAGTTCTCCATTGCGGGCGACCACGTAGCATCCAGCTTGCCGTTCTAATCGACCGAGGCCACCGCGAGTACCCTATCCAGCCTGATTACGTTGGACGAATTATCCCGACGAAGTACCGCGAGCGCATCGAGGTTGAAACGGATACCGATACCGCCGTCTTTCTGACCGAGTAAATTCGGCAATCGCTGGATCAGCCACCGCTTTCAGGCTGGTTTCCATCATCGTCTGAGGGAGGACCATCGTCTCCAGTAGGAGGTGGAACGGGTGGTATTTCGATTGGCCGCGGCTCGATTGGTGGCAAGTCCCTCGGTATTTCAACGGGAGGCGGCTGAACAGGTGTTCCTGTCGTATCGCTGGGTGGCTGAGGAGTTGGAGTCGGCGTGGGCGTTTGTGCAGAATCAGTTTCCGGTACGGGGTCAGGTTCAACCACTTCAGGTGGCTTCGGCGGATTCGTCGTATGAAGGCGCACCTCACTGCCTTCCCGCATGCGATTGCCAACGCCGGGTTCTTGCCAGAGTACCGTATCTCCACGAGCGTCGGGCGAATCCGCCCAGAGGCCTGCTTCGATGATGACGCGCCGCGCCTCAACTGGCGTAAGCCCCGTGACATCTGGCACACGCTTCATTTCCCGGCCTAAACCAGGGCTGAGCCAGAGCGTGACGCGCGTCCCCTTTGGTACGGCGTGGCCGCCCTGAGGTGTTTGCCTCGTCACTGTTCCCTCGTACGGATTGTGTAGTGTGTCAATCTGGACATCGCCCACCGTGAGTTCCGCGTCCAGGATGTCGTCCCGGGCCACACCTTCCGAACGGGTCGTCACATCCGGCACCGTCACCATCTCCTTCGGGCTCGCGTTGACGTAATAGTATATACGCCGACCCGGTTTCACCGTCGTATTTGGCAGCGGGTTTTGATCAACGACGATGTCCGCCGGGATGTTGGGGTTAAAAGGCTGCTCGCGGAGTTCACCACGCAGGCCGAGGCGCCGAAGCGTACTCACGGCCTCCTCCATGGGCAGCTGCCGGACTTCCGGGACCGTCACGATTGCGTCGTGGCGTGTCCAGAGTGGCATGATGGCAAAGTTGAGAAGCAGAAGGAAGAGGCAGAGGGCTCCAATAGCTCCAACTATCCCAAACCAGAATCTTCCACTCTTCAGGACAGGGCCGATCCATCTAATTCTTTCGCCGATCGTCATGGATTAGTCGCGTCGTGCAGTTTTCGGTTCCAGCGTTGTCAGGATCTTGAGCAAGCAGGAAGATACCCCGGAACGAAGCCCAGCATGCACGATCCTTTGTGCTATGCAGGGGGCAAGCGCATGTTCGCCTCGTTATATATAGCGTGCTAAGCCGTGAGGTAGCCCGCCTGGTTGACGGAACGATTCAGCCGGGCCGCCACGAGGTCAGTTTTGATGCGAGTGGCCTCTCCAGCGGAACGTACCTCTACTGGTTGGAAACGCCCCGCGGTGCCTTCGTCAAAACAATGCTGCTCGCACGATAATGCAAGCCATCGACTACCGAATCTGAGCACGTCGGATGAAGGGTTATCGAACCTTTCCAAATCGTTTGTCCCGCTGTTGCGAGGGCCGTATCATCGCGTCGTGCTATGGATTTCGGCGCACGCCGAAGCCCGGGTAATGAAGCAAAACGGTCGGCCAATTGGTCGGTGCATTCTTTGGTTCAGAAGACACTGTGAAGTGCTTGACCCGGGGTTGCGAAACTCCGTATGTTATCAGGCCGCCTCGGAAGCAGATTCACCTTCGGGTTGATGTGCGGCCGAGGCGAGTTCTTTGAGAGATTGGAAGTATAGCGAGCCCTCGTCGGCCGCACTCAGCTCACGTTGAGTGTCGGCAAGACGAGAGTAAGTCACCTTAATTAAAGCTCAAACAGTAAGACGTCAGCTCTTCGGAGCGCCGATGTCAACTCTTCTACTACGGAGAGTTTGATCCTGGCTCAGGACGAACGCTGGCGGCGGGCTTAACACATGCAAGTCGAACGAAAA